>JADGQX010000212.1 GCA_017881445.1 Gemmatimonadota bacterium
CGGCGCGGGGCAGCACCATGGCGGGATGGGCCCGCCTGACTTGGCGCGTCGCCGCGCGCGGACGCGCTGTCTCGCGGTCTCGCGGACGCGCGGTCTCGCGGTCTCGCGGACGCGCGCCCTCGCGGGCCGGCACGTCGGGACGCTTGCCGGGCCGGATGCAGCCGTCGCATGTTCGACGATGCGGCGGGCGCGGCTCGCGACCGCCGCCGGCACATGCCGGATTGCGCTTTCGCGCGGAGGGCCCATGTCTGGGGAGCAGGAACAACCGGGGATCAGCCGGCGCGAGCTGCTGGGCGCCATCGGCAGGGCCGCGGCGCTGACCGTCGTGCTGCCGCCCTTCCTGCGGGGGAGCCTGGCGGGGGAGGCCAGCCCGGCGGCGGCCGGGGCGACCGGGATGGCCGGGGCGGCCGGGGCGGCCGGCGGGGCCGGGGCGGCCGGCGGGGCCGGGACCGCCTCGCCGCTGCAGGTGGTCGCCGGGCCGGACCGCGTGGTCGTGAAGGCGGGGACGTCGCCCGGGCGGACCTGGCTCAACGCGTGGGCGGGCTACGGCGAGCCGCCCTGGCGGCGGGAGCCATGGAAGCCCGCCCCGCCCGATGTGCCGGGGCGATCCGGCCCCGCCCCGAAGGTGCGGTGGAGCAAGGAGTCGGGCCCGGGAGACGTCGCTTTCGCGGATCCGGCGTCCCTGGTCACCACGGCCACGTTCGAGAAGCCGGGCGCCTACGTCCTTCAGCTGGTGGCCGACAACGGTGAATCGCGGGTGACCTCGGCCTTCCACCTGACGGTGGAGGGTCCGCCGCCGCCGGACGCGCTCGAGCCGGTGACGACGCTGGGGTACCGCATCGACGGGCCGATCTGGGGCCGGACGTCGAAGGCGCTGATGGTGACGTGGATCCCGCAGTGCGTGGCGCAGCTGGAGCGCACGGACCTGACACGGGGGGCGGGCGGCATCGACAATTTCCTGGAGGCGGCGAAGGCGCTGCGCGGAGAGCCGCACGCAAAGCACAAGGGCTACGTCTTCTCCAACGCGTTCGTGCACAACACGGTCGAGGCGATGTGCGTCGCCCTCGTGGTGGACCCGGGGGGCGACCAGGAGATCGCGGCCGCGCAGGCCGGAATGCGCGCGACGCTCGAGCGCTGGATCCCGGTCATCCTGGCCGCGCGCGAGAGCGACGGTTACCTGCACACGGCCTATACGCTGCGCGACCGCACGAAATGGCGGGAGCGCTGGACGGCGGAGGGCCGGGGCAATCACGAGGGATACGTCGGCGGCTACTTCATCGACGCGGCCATCGCGCACCACACGATGACGAAGGGCGCGGACCGGCGGCTCTACGATGCCGCCCGCGAGCTGGCCGATTGCTGGGACGCGCACATCGGAGCGCCGCCCAAGCAGGAGTGGTTCGACGGGCACCAGGCCATGGAGATGGCGCTGATCCGACTGGGCCGGCACGTGGACGAGGTGGAAGGGCAGGGCCAGGGCGAGCGGTACTTCCGCCTGGCGCGCTTCCTCCTGGATTGCCGGGGCACCCGCCGGGACGGGTTCGAGTACGACCAGAGCCATGTGCCGGTGGTGCAGCAGTACGAGGCGGTCGGCCACGCCGTGCGCGCGGCCTACGAGTATGCCGCCATGACCGACGTCGCCCTGAAGACCCGCGACGCCGACTACCTGAGCGCGGTGCGCTCGCTCTGGAAGAACATCGTCGAGCGGAAGTACTACGTCACCGGCGGGATCGGCAGCGGCGAGACGTCCGAAGGGTTCGGCCCCGAGTACTCGCTGCCGAACGACGGCTACTGCGAGTCCTGCTCGAGCTGCGCCGAGATCTTCTTCCAGGCGCGCATGAACCGGCTCTACCAGGACGCGCGCGCCGCCGACCTGCTCGAGGACGCGCTCTACAACGCGCTGCTGGGCTCCATCGACCTGCAGGCGCGGCATTACTACTACGACAACCCGCCGGACGCCAACGTGCCGCGCTACATCTGGCACGACTGCCCCTGCTGCGTGGGCAACATCCCGCGCACGATCCTGAGCCTGCCCACCTGGACGTACGCGCGGGCACGCGACGGCCTGTACGTGAACCTCTTCGTGGGCGGGACCGTGCGGGTGGAGGACGTCGCCGGCACGGCCGTCCAGCTCGTGCAGGAGACGGAGTACCCCTGGAACGGCAAGGTGCGGATCCGGGTGACCCCGGAAAGCGCCCGGGATTTCGCCGTGCACATCCGCATCCCGGACCGCACGCCCAGCGGCCTCTATCGGGCGACGCCGTCGTCGGCCGGCACCGTTCGCATCCTCGTGAACGGCCGCTCCGTCCGGCCGCCGGTCGAGCGGGGCTACGCGGTGGTCGCGCGACGCTGGAGCGCGGGCGACACGATCGACGTGCTACTCCCGATGCGCGTTCAGCGGCTCCATCCCGATCCGAGGATCCGGCAGCTGAGCGGGCGGGTGGCGCTGAAATACGGGCCGCTCCTCTACAACATCGAGAGCCAGGACCACGACATCGCGCAGGCGCTCGACCGGCGAGCCCGGCTCTACACCGAGTGGCGCCCGGACTTCCTGGGGGGCGTCACCGTGATTCGCGGGCGCTTCGCCAACGGCGCGCCCCTGCTGGCCATACCCAACTTCGCGCGCTACAACCGCGCGGCCGGGACGGAGTTCCCGCGCGAGCCGGACAGGCCGGCGGACGGGAGCCCGGCGAAGCCGTTCGCACCCACATCGATCGTGTGGCTGCGGGAGGTGTGAGGCCCGCCCCGGGCACCCGCGCCCGAAGCCGCCGCCAGGCTTGCGAGCCCCCGCGGCGCCGTAACATATAGGGGCATCGTCCCCGCCTGACCGCCGACGCCGGCGCCTCTTCCGGCCCGCCCGCGCGGCACTGACGATGGAGGTCCTCGATGGGCACCCGCTGGCGGGTACTCAGGTCGCTCGCGGCGAACCCCCGGGTACTCGAGGCCGGTCCGCGGCTGGACCTGTTCCTGCTCGACTACGTGCGGAAGTTCCCCGTGCGCATGCCGGATACGAGCACGAGCACGACCGGGCCGTTGCCCCCGGATCCGAACGCACCGGCGCCGGGCGGCCTGGGCGAGCGGATCGAAGCATGGCCTTACAATAGCGCCGCGCTCTTCCTGTTCCTCGGACTCGTGCTGCTGACGCTGGGCGTCGGCCTGGGGATCATCGAATACCTGTACCGGACGCAAGCGCGGACGACCCAGGCCGTGGTGGTGAGGGCCTGGGGGACGGGCACGAAGGCGACGGCCACGTACCGGTTCACGCTGCCGGGCGACCGCGAGATCACGGGTACGCAGGGGAACTTCCGTCCGAAGCGGGATGTGATCCGCATCGAGTACGTCCCCGCCCACCCGCGCCTGAACCGCGTCGCCTACGCGGACGACCCCCGGGAGCACCGGGCCTTCGGCACGCTGGGGCTGATCGGGCTCCTGCTCTGCGCCTTCGGCGTTCACCTGGTTCGCCAGGTGCGACGCGGAGTGGCCAGGCCGGGGCTGTTCGCGCCGCCGCCGACCGGGTAGCGCAGCGCCCTCTCCAGCCCGTCAGCCCACCGCGGGCACGGGCGCCGCGGCTGCCGGTGCCCGCTCCGCTGTCGGCCTGGCCGCGGCCAGCACGATCAGAGCTGCCGAGACGATCGCGATGACAACCAGGGGGGGCAGGCTCGAAGGTGCCTGGCTCGGGTTCTGGAACCCCTGCACCGCCATCACGGCGGCGTGAGCCAGGTTGAACCAGCCCACGCAGGCGATCAGGGTGCGATTCGCCCAGGGGTTGCGCACGGCCAGCAGCAGGAAGACGCCGATCGGGAAGTAGATGCCGAGGATCATCTGGTCGCCCGGCGGCATCTCCCACCGCCCGAACAGCGACGAGATCAACGGGTAGCTGCCCGCGATGAAGGCCAATCCCACCAGTACCAGCAGGACCTTCAGCGCCCGTTCCCGAGTCATGGTACGCCTCCCGAGTGGTTCATTTCGCTCCAGCCGGTCGCGGCGGCCCCAGGCGTCGGCCGCATCGCCAGGCCGGGTCATGCCCAGCGCGATCGTGGTCGGGCGTTAACCTCGGCCGTCAGGGGGATGTTCCGCCGTGCCGGGAGGTCGGTTCGAGCGACACGCCTGGCGTTGTCGGTTTCCAGCTCACGTCACGTGCACGTGTGAGGCTTGTCCGGCTGCGACGGTGTACACCGTTGCGGCGGTCGCAGCCGCAGATCGAGGCGACGGGCCGGCCCGGAGCTCGGCGGAACGGCTGCCCGCGCCCCCGGGGTATCACGGAGACGCAGCCGCACGTGGCCGCCCCGCGGCGCTCCGCCGACCGGGGCCGTGCCCGCGGAGCGAGCTCGGATGGCTCGGGACTCGGAGACACGACCATGCGACGTTTCCGGGCGCTGGTTCCGCTGCACGCGACCCCCCTCCTGGTTCTCCTGCTCGGGGGGTGCGGCGATGGCATGGCCGCGCGCCCGGACGCGCGGCCGCGAACCTACCGGCTCGGCTTCTCGGCCGTCGGGCCCCGGCTGGAGACCCCGCTCATCCTGGCCACGGTCGACATGTGGTCCACGCGCGCCGACATCGCGTTGATCCAGGTGGATGTCCCCTGGGCCGCCCTGCTGGCCGATACGAGTGCGCCGCTCCTGGTCAACCGGGACCAGCTGGCGCTGGCGGGTGTGTACCGCGGCCATGGCTTCCCTCTCGTGGTCATGGTCGAGCCCGCCAACGGGATCGCGCGCGACCGGGAGTCGAGAGCGCTCACGGCCCTCGGGCGCAGCATCGTCGAGCCCGAGGTGCAGGCGGCCTACCAGAGGTACGTGCTCGCCATCGACAGCAGGGCGGATTCGACCGACCCGAGGACGTCCCCCTCGACTACTACGCCCGGATCGCCACCGAGGCGAAGCTCCCCGTGCTGGTCTCCGAGGGCGGCTGGTCCTCCGAGAGTGTCCCCGGTAGCGAGAGCACGCCCGAGGAGCAGGCGCGCTGGATCACGCGTCAGATGGCGCTGGCCGACTCGGCGCGGGCGCTGGCGGTGCTCCAGATCACCTTCACCGACCTCGACCTGGCGGCGTGGGGCGCCGTCCCGGATGCACAGCTGCTGTCCCCTTTCGCGCATCTCGGGCTCGTCGACACCCAGTTCCGGCCGAAGCCGGCGCTGGCGGTCTGGGACCAGGCGTTTCGCCGGCCTCGCTGACCCGGCGGCGCGACGTACCTTTCCCCTACCGAACAGACACCGAATATCGTACCATGGTCCGATGACCTCCGATGTTCGCATCCTGTTCCTGGCGGACTCGCACCTGGGCTTCGACCTGCCGGCGCGACCGCGCGTGAGGCGACGGCGTCGCGGCCACGATTTCCTGGCGAACTACGCGGCCGCGCTGGAGCCGGCCCGGGCGGGCGAGGTCGATGTGGTGGTGCATGGCGGGGACGTATTCGACGAGCCGGGCGTCGCGGCGAGCGTGGCCTACCAGGCACTGGAGCCGCTGCGCCGGGTTGCGGATGCCGGCGTGCCGGTGTTCATCGTGCCGGGCAACCACGAGCGATCGCGGCTGCCCCACGATCGTTTCGCCTGGCACCGGCGGGTGCACGTGTTCGACCGGCCGCGCACCTTCGAGGTCGAGGTGCGCGGGACGAGACTGGCGCTGGCGGGTTTTCCCTACGAGCGACGCGGTGTCCGCATGCACTTCCCGGAGCTGCTGGAACGCACGGGGTGGCAGCGGGAAGACGCCGCGGTGTCCGTGCTCTGCATGCATCAGTGCGTGGAGGGCGCCACGGTGGGTCCGGCCGACTTCACCTTCAGGAACGCGGCCGACGTGGTCCGGGCCCGGGACATCCCGCCGGGGTTCGCGGCCGTGCTCTCGGGCCACATCCACCGGCACCAGGTGCTGACGACGGATCTCTCCCACCGGCCGCTGGCGGCTCCCGTGCTCTATCCCGGCTCGATCGAGCGGACGTCGCTGGCGGAGATGGGCGAGCCGAAGGGGTTCATGGTCGTGCACCTGCGGGGGGCGGCCGAGGGCGGCGCGACCTGGGAGTTCCGGTGCCTGCCGGCGCGGCCCATGATGGTGAAGGAGCTGGTCGCCGATGGTGCGGGTCCGGAGCGGCTCGAGCAAGCGCTGCGCGCGACCGTGGCGGCGGTCCCCGCGGATGCCGTGCTCACGATCCGCGTGGCCGGGGACCTGACCGAGGCACATCTGCGCATCCTGTCGGCGGCGCACCTGCGGACGTTCACGCCCGAGACCATGAACGTCGCGATCCGATCGGACTGGCCCGTGCGGAGCTAGAGGGCGCCGTCCTCCTGCAGGTGTCTGGCATATCCTGGTTGGCCGGATTAGCATGCCGGCTCGGCCGGGCCGCGGTGGCCCGGCCGGTCGGCATCGTCCATCGGGAGGCGTTATGCGAGCATGCGGCCACCTCGCCCGGGTGATCGCTGGAGCCGTTCTCCTGGCTGGCCCGCTGTTCCCGAGCCTGGCGCGCGCGCAGGTGCCGGACCTGGAGTCGAGCCCGCTCGCGGCGGACGCCGCCCGCACGACGGTCGAGGGCAACACCTTCATCGCCCCGGCCGGCTGGCGCGTGGCGGTGCGGGGGCCGGCGACGATCCTGGAGGCGCCCGAGGGCGGTTCGCACATCGCGCTGGTGGACGTGCGGGGCGGGGATGCGGACGCGGCCGTCGCGGCGGCCTGGGCGGCGTATCGGCCGGATGCGAAGTGGCCGCTGAAGGTCGCCAACGACATGTCCGACCGGGAGGGCTGGCACCATGTCCGCTCGTATTCCTACCAGACGTCGCCCAACGAGCGGCGCGAAGTGAGCGCCACCACGCTGGAGGCGGGGGGCGTCTGGACGGTGGCGATCTACGACATGGCGGACGCGGTCGGCGAGAAGCGGGGCGGGCAGGTGTCGCTCATCTACGGCCGGCTGCTGCCCAGGGGCTACACGCGGGAGTCGTTCGCGGGCAAGACGGCCGCCAGGCTGGACGCGCGCCGCATCGCCGAGCTGACGAAGTTCGTGGACGAGGGCAGGCAGCAGCTCGGGGTCCCGGGCGTTGCCTGGGGGCTGGTCCAGGATGGCAAGGTCGTGTACTCCGGCGGGTCCGGCGTGCGCGAGCTGGGCGGCAGCGTGCCCGTCGATGGCAACACCCTCTTCATGATCGCCTCGAACACCAAGGCACTCAGCACGCTGATGCTGGCGAAGCTCGTGGAGGGCGGGAAGCTCACCTGGGAGACCCCGGTCACGCGCCTGCTGCCCTCCTTCCGGCTGGGGGACTCCGCCACTGCGAGCCGGGTGCTGGTGAAGCACCTGGTCTGCGCCTGCACCGGCCTGCCGCGCCAGGACCTGGAGTGGCTGTTCCAGTTCCGGGATGCCACGCCCGCGAGCACCATGGCGACGCTCGGCACCATCCAGCCGACGAGCAGCTTCGGCGAGCTGTTCCAGTACTCCAACCTGCTGGCCGGCGCCGCGGGATTCGTGGGCGGGCACGTCGTCTTCCCCGGGCTCGAGCTCGGGGCCGCCTACGACCGGGCGATGCAGACGCTGGTGCTCGATCCGCTGGGCATGCGGTCGACGACCCTGGACTTCGCCCGCGCGCTGCGCGGCAATCACGCCAGCCCGCACGCGCCCGATGTCGATGGCAAGCCGGCGCACGCGGTGATGGAAGCCAATTACGCCATCGTCTCCTTGCGCCCGGCCGGCGGCGCCTGGAGCAGCGTCAACGACATGCTCAGGTACGTGCAGATGGAGCTCGCGGACGGTCGGCTTCCCGATGGCACCAGGTACATCGCCCCCGGGCCGCTGCTGGCGCGGCGCGCGCCGCAGGTCTCCATGAGCAAGGATGCCACCTACGGTATGGGACTCATGGTGGACGCGCGCTACGGCGTGCCCGTCGTCCACCACGGCGGCGACATGATCGGCTTCCACAGCGACATGATCTGGCTGCCGGAGAGTGGCGTGGGCGCGGTGATCCTCACCAACGCCGATGCCGGCGACATCCTGCGCGGGGCCTTCCGTCGCAAGCTGCTCGAGGTGCTCTTCGACGGCCGGCCCGAGGCCGACGCCAACGTCGCCGCCAGCGCGAAGATGTTCTTCGAGCAGGTCGCCGCCGAGCGCAAGCTGCTCACGGTGCCGGCGGAGGCCGCCGAGGCCGCCCGGCTGGCGCCGCACTACGCCAACGACGCCCTGGGCGAGATCGCCGT
>JADGQX010000213.1 GCA_017881445.1 Gemmatimonadota bacterium
GGTCGCCGGGGACGCGGTCGCGGGAATCCCCGCCCGGGCACCCCCCGGCCCCGCCGCGCCGCCGCCGGGCGCGGGAGTGCCCGGAGCCTGCGTCCGAGCGCAGGAGAGCACGAGCAGCAGCATCCACCCCGACCCCGACCCCCACCCCCACCCCCGCGCGGCACGCCACGCACGCATGGCTTCCCTCCCTCGATGGGCCCGGGCGGCCCGGCCCCGGATTTCCGCCGGCCCGGGATCCTTGCCGGGCCGCGGGTAGTTTGGGGTACAGCAAGCAGCGCCGGCAACGGCTGCGGCGCGGATCGTGCCACTCCGTTGCGCCCGCGGCCCGCGTCAGGTTTGACACAACTGGCCCGTTTACATACCGTTCTGCGCTTTTTCACCCTGGAGACGCTCCCGGACCGGCCGACAGCGGCCGCACCGGGCGGGCAGGCCGATGAGCATTGCGCTGGAATCCGAGCCGCGCGCGCCGGCGCCGTCCGGAGAGGATGACGCGTCCCCCGGCGGCTGGACGACCCGGGCCGCGGCCTATGTCGAGCTGACCAAGCCCGGCATCACCCGCCTGGTCTCCCTCACCGCCGCGGCCGGCTTCTATCTCGCCTCGCGCGGCGGTGTGGACGTGGCCGCGCTGATCCACACCATCATCGGCACGGCGCTGGTGGCCAGCGGCGCCAGTGCGCTCAACCAGTACCTGGAGCGGGGCCCCGACGCCCTCATGCGCCGGACCGCGAACCGGCCCATCCCCTCGGGCCGCATCTCGCCCCGGGCCGCGCTGGCGTTCGCCTGGGCCGTGTCGGTCTTCGGCGTCGCCTACCTGCTGGCCCTGGTGAACGTCCCCGCCGCCCTGGCCGACGCCCTCACGCTGCTGATCTACGTCTTTGCCTACACCCCGCTCAAGCGCGTCAGCAGCCTCTCCACCCTGGTGGGCGCCGTGCCCGGCGCCCTGCCGGTCCTGGCCGGCTGGGTGGCCGCGGGCGGATCGCTGGCCGAGCCCGCCGGCTGGGTGCTCTTCGCCATCCTCTTCCTCTGGCAGATCCCGCACTTCCTGGCGCTGGCCTGGATGTACCGCGACGACTACCGCCGCGGCGGCTTCGTCATGCTCTCCCTCGACGACTCGGACGGCGGTCGGACCGCCATGCAGAGCGTCAACTACGCCTTTGCCCTCACCCTGGTCAGCGTCGCGCCCACCCTCGTCGGACTGACCGGAACCGCCTACGTCGTGGGCGCCGTCATCCTGGGCGCCGGTCTCGTCGCCATGTCGGGCGCGGTGCTGCACCGCCGTCGCGACGGCGACGCCCGCCGCCTCTTCTTCGCGTCCGTGATCTACCTCCCCCTGCTCCTCGTGTTGATGGTGCTGGACAAGCGCCCCGTCTAGGCGCACACAGTCAGGAGGCCACGGAAACGGCCTATTCACCACAGAGGCACAGAGCACACGGAGCCGGCGGACCGCTGCACCGGGGCGGCCGCCGGCACCCTGTATGATGTTCAAAAACAAACGCCATCCGTCCAGACGATGGCGTTTGCCATAGACCCGCTCCGTGTCCTCTGTGCCTCTGTGGTGAAATTGGTTTGTGGTGGAGGACGCCCCGCTATCCCGCCCTCCCCAGCACGGGCGCCGTGCGCGCCTCTTCCTCGATCCGCTCCTCGCGGCGCGCCCAGCGGAAGAAGATCACGCTGATGGCGACCCACCAGGAGAGGCCGCCCGGGACCCACATGATGAGGCCCCCCAGCCGCTGGTCGTCGATGGGGGACATGTTCAGCAGGCCGGGGACCCGGGGCTGCACGGCGTACCAGGCGTAGAGCACGCTGTCCGACATGGTGACGAGCGCGGCCACCACCGACATGGGAATGCCGACGGCGAAGAGGTAGAACAGTCGCATGGGCGGCCCCATGCGCGACAGCTCGGGCGACGGGTCCACGGCCGGCCACCACAGCATGACGGCGGCCGCGATGAACATCAGGTGCTCCACGATGTGCAGGCCGTGGTGCTCCAGCGCCGCCTCGTAGATCCCGGGCACGTGCCAGGCGATGAACACCACGTTGTAGACGCCGAAAGCCAGCAGCGGCTGGGTCAGCGTCCGGGCGACGCCGCGCACGCCCCGGGGGCGGATGGCCGCCCGCACCAGCCAGTCCGGGAGGCCCAGCAGCCAGAGCGGCGGGATGAGCAGGGTCAGCACCAGGTGCTGCACCATGTGCGCGCTGAACAGGTAGCTGTCGCTCAGGTCGTGCAGCGGCCCGTTCAGCGTGACCAGCAGCAGGGCGCTGGCGGTGAGAAAGCACCACACGCGCCACGCCGGCGCGCCCAGCGGCGAGAGCTGCCAGCGCCGCCGGGCCGGCCCGATCCCCCACAGGTACAGCCCCGTGAAGACCACGGTCCCGATGACGGTGCTCGGGTGCACGCTCGCGCTCGTCCAGGAGAACGAGCCCCCGTGCAGCAGGAGCGCGAGCGCGGCGTGCGGCATCGTCCCCCTCAGCGCACGAGAGCGCTGACCGCCTGGTAGTGCGGCAGCACCTTGAAGATGATGAACAGCCCGATGACCACGCTCACCGCCAGGATGAGCGGTGCCACGAAGACCGTGGAGAAGAGCCGGCTGTCGAACTTGAGGTGCATGTAGAACATCACCACCAGCACGAACTTGAGCAGCGACAGACTCAGCAGCACCGGCGCCAGCACCGGGTGCATGGCCGGGATGTAGTAGACCGCCACCTCGATGGCCGTGATGACCGTCAGGATCACGCCGATGACGACGTAGGTGCCCGCGCCGGGATGGGCATGCACCGCCTCGTGCGCGCTCGAGGGCGCGGCGGCCGGGTTCATGGACATTCCGCCTCCCCTACTGCAGCAGGTAGATCAGGGTGAAGATCGCGATCCAGACGATGTCGACGAAGTGCCAGTAAAGCCCCGCGATCTCCACCGTCAGCGAGCGCTCCGGCGGCAGCTCGCCCCGCAGCCCCTGGACCCACAGCGTCAGCAGCCAGATCACGCCCACGGTCACGTGCGCCCCGTGGAACCCCGTCAGCACGAAGAACGTCGAGCCGAACAGGTTCGTCTGCAGCGTCAGCCCCTTGTGGTAGAACTCCGTGAACTCGTACGCCTGGAAGCCCAGGAAGGTCGAGCCCAGCACCGCCACCATGAAGAGCCAGAACAGCCCCTGCCTGCGATTCCCCCGCTGCACCCCCGCCAGCGCCAGCACCATAGCCAGCGAGCTCATCAGCAGCACGAACGTGCTCACCGATGTCAGCGGGATGTTCAGGACCTGGTCCGGGTACGGACCGCTGATGCTCTGGTGCTTGTAGACCAGGTACGTCGAGATCAGCGAGCCGAAGAACAGCGTCTCGGATCCCAGGAACACCCAGAACCCGACCTTGAACGTGTTCAGCCCTGTCGCCGTCTCGGCGTGTCCAGCCGCTGGTAGCGTAGCCGCGTGATCCAAAGTCTTCCCCCTAAAACGTTTGCCTTTGAGCCTTCTGCCTTCTGCCCGTCTCCTGCCCCTGCCCTACCCCTGCCTTTCGCCGTTCAAGTCGTCGACTCGAAGGCGAAGTTCATGACGCACAGCGCCGTAGCCGCAAGCCCGATCAAGGGCGCCCACCAGACGTGTGTCATGAAGAGCGCGAACGTCGTCGCGATGCCGATGGCCGTCAGGATGGGCCAGTAGGAGGGCGGCGGCATGTGGATGTACCCGGGCGCCGCCTGCGCGTCCGCGATCACCTGCTCCTTGCCCTCCAGCCAGAGCGGCTCCCGGTTCCGCACCGTGGGCACCCGGCCGAAGTTGTACTCCGGCGGAGGCGAGGTCGTGGCCCACTCCAGCGAGGACGCGTTCCAGGGGTTGTGCCCCGCGGGCTCACCCTTCCGGTAGCTGCGGACCAGGTTCCAGATGTAGAGGATCGCGGCCACGCCCATGATGTAGGAGCCCACCGTCTCCAGGGCGTTCAGCGCCCCCACGTTCAGCTCGGCCGAGTACGTGTACGTGCGCCGCGGCATGCCCAGCAGCCCCACGAAGTGCATGGGGAAGAAGGTCAGGTTCATGCCGACGAACCAGAGCCAGAAGTGCCACTTCCCCAGCGTCTCGTTCATGAGCTTGCCCGTGATCTTGGGGAACCAGTAGTAGCTCCCGGAGAACACGCCCATGATGGTCCCGCCCACCAGCACGTAGTGGAAGTGCGCCACCACGAAGTAGGTGTCGGTCTGCTGCAGGTCGTGCGGCGAGGTGGCGTGCATCACGCCCGAGATCCCGCCCAGCGTGAAGGCCGCGATCATGCCCACGGAGAAGAGCATCGCCGTGGTGAACTTCAGCTGGCCGCCCCACATCGTCGCCAGCCAGTTGAAGATCTTCACGCCCGTCGGGATGGCGATGATCATGGTGCTGATGGTGAAGAAGGCGTCGGCTATGGGGCCCAGCCCGGTCGCGAACATGTGGTGCGCCCACACGCCCCAGCCGATCAGCCCGATGAGCGAGCCCGAGTAGACCATGACGGCGTAGCCGAAGAGCGGCTTGCGCGAGAAGGTCGGGATCACCTCGCTCACGATGCCGAACGCCGGCAGGATCAGGATGTAGACCTCGGGGTGCCCGAACATCCAGAACAGGTGCTGCCACAGGATCGGGTCGCCGCCCGCCGCCGGCATGTAGAAGTTCGTGCCCCAGAACCGGTCGAACGTCAGGAAGAAGAGCGCCACCGCCAGCACCGGCAGCGCCGTGATCAGCAGGAAGCTGGTCACGAAGGCCATCCAGGTGAACAGCGGCATGCGCATCAGCCGCATCCCCGGCGCCCGCAGCTGGATGATCGTGGTGACGAAGTTCACGCCGCCCATGATCGAGGCGATGCCCAGGATCTGCAGCCCGAGCGAGTAGAAATCCATGTTCGGGCCGGGCGAGAACGGCCGCTCCGACAGGTTCGCGTAGCCGAACCAGCCTCCGTTCGGTGCCGCGCCGATCACGAAGCTCGAGTAAAGGAACAGGCCGCCGCACAGGAAGATCCAGTAGGAGAGCGCGTTGAGCCGCGGGAACGCCACGTCCCGCGCCCCGATCTGCAGCGGCACGATGTAGTTGAAGAGCGCGACCGCGATCGGCATCCCCATCAGGAACACCATCGTCAGGCCGTGCATGGTGAAGAACTGGTTGTAGGCCTCGGCCGTGATGAAATGGTTGTCCGGCCGGATCAGCTGCGTGCGGATCGTCAGCGCCTCCAGCCCGCCCAGCAGCAGGAAGATGATCGACGTCGCCCCGTACAGGAGCCCGATCTTCTTGTGATCGACCGTCGTGATCCAGTCCCACAGCCCCGTGCGCCCATGCGGGTGGTACCCCGCCTGAATCTCGGCTTCTGCAGTCGCCATTACGGCTTTCCGCTCGTCGTGGGTGATTTCATCGAATCGTGCGACGTCGCCGCGGCCGGCAGCCCGGCTCCCGGCACTGCCGGCGCCGGCGGGGCCATCGTCGCCGCGGCCGGCGTGCCGCCCGCCACCGGGTTCGCCCCCGGCTGGCCCGCCGGGATGCGCAGCGACCCCAGGTAGGCCGCGATCTGCTGCACCTGCGCCCCCGTCAGCCCGGTGGGCGGCATGCCCGCGGCCCCCTCCTGGATCCCCGGCATGAGCACCCCCGGCTTCACCCCCTGGGGATGCGTGATCCAGCGCTGGAAGCTCGCCTCGCTCGTGGGCAGGGCGCCGGCACCGATCGTCTGCCGCCCGCCCACCAGCGTCAGGTTCGGCCCGATCACACCGCGCGCGCTCGTACCCTGGATCGTGTGGCAGGCCAGGCACATGTGCGTCTCGAACACCTGCTTCCCCTGCGCCGCCACGCTGCCCGCCGGCGGCGCCGGCGGCGTGTTGTACGCCTGCAGCCATGCGTTGAAGTCCGCCGCCGTCTGCACCACGCCCCGCACCCGCATCACGGCGTGCTCCGTGCCGCAGTACTCCGCGCACTGACCCGGGTACACGCCGATGGAGTCAGGCGTCAGCACGATGTGGTTCACCCGCTTCGCCGTGTTCCCCACCGTCTCCGGCTGCGGGTTCACGTCCCGCTTGCCCCCCAGCCGCGGCAGCCAGAACGAGTGCACCACGTCCGCCGAGTGCATCACGAAGTCGACCGGCCGGCCCTGGATCAGGTGCACCTCGTTGGCCGTGGCGATGCCGCCATACTGCGGATACCGGAACTCCCACCACCACTGGTGCCCGATCACCTCCACCACCAGCGCGTCCCGCGGCGCCGCGGACTGCGTCTGGAAGATCGTCCGCACCGTCGGCACCGCGATGAACGCCACGATCAGCGCCGGACCGATCGTCCAGAGGATCTCCATCGTGGTGTTCCCGTGCACGTGCCGCGGCGGCTCCGCCCCCGGCCGCTCCCGGAACCGGATGATCACGATCAGCAGTACGCCCCAGACCACTGCCAGCACCAGCATCGTCCACCAGAACGTGTTGGCGAACAACGCGTTCAGCGTCGAGGCATAGTGCGACACCGGCCGGAACGTCGACTGCGGATGCGGCCCCGAGCACCCCGCCAGCGCCAGTGCAACCCACAGGCCGGCCAGCGCCACGGCCGCCTTCCGCGCCAACCCTCGTCCCCGCGGCAGTTCCCGTTCTCGAACGAACATTCGCTCCTCTCGGCATCCCAACGAAAAGGCCGGTCGATCCGGCCGGCCTCCAGCAACCGTGCCATCCTGTGGTCCAGCGGAGGGCGGAGCCGTGGGCTCCGCCGTCCTCATCCGGCGGGCAGCGCTTCCGCCCGCGCCGCCGCGCGCGCCAGCGTCGTCCAGACCACCAGCGAGCCCCACACGCCCGCGCCCAGCAGCAGGTGCAGCCCCCGCATGAACGGGGGGAACGTCATCAGGACCAGGCCGGCGCCCACGGCGACCTGCGCCAGCACCAGGGCGACGGCGGTCATGCCGGCCGCGCGCACGGGTCCGCCCGCCACCCTCCGGCGAAGCACCATGGCGGAGCCGATCACGTGCAGGAACAGCAGGTATGCCAGGATCCTGTGCGTGAGCTGGATGTGCACCAGCCCGTTGCCGCCCCGCGGCAGCCAGCTGCCGTTGCAGAGCGGGAACCCCTGGCAGGCGAATGCCGCCGCCGAAGGCGCGCCGCCGACCGGCGCCTGGGTGTTGGCGACGAGGGCGCCCATGAGCACCACCAGGTACGCCAGCACCGCGCCGCCGAAGGCCATGCCTTTCACGCGGGCAGCGCCCCCGGCCTTCCCCGCCAGCACCCCGTCGCCGCCCAGCGCGCCTGCGCGGATCGCGGCCACGAGCAGCGTGGCGAAGAGCGCCATGGCGGTGCCCAGGTGCAGGATCGTGACGGCGGACGGCAGGCGCAGCAGCACCGTGGCGCCGCCGAGGATCACCTGCAGGACCAGCAGCCCCGCCGCGAGCAGCGCGGGTCGGACCAGTCCGCCCCGGCCGGGGAAGCCACGCTGCGCGCGGGCTTGCAGGGCGCGGACCAGCACCGCCCCCACCACCAGCACGATCCCGGCGGCCAGCAGCCGGTGCGTGTATTCGATGCCGGTCTCGAACGTCATGGGCGGGATCCAGTGGCCGTGGCAGCGTGGCCAGTCGTCGCCGCACCCCAGGCCGGAGCCGGTGATGCGCACGATCCCGCCGACGACGATGAGTGCGTACGTGTAGGCCGCCGCGAAGGCGGCCAGCCGGCCGAACGACCGGCGAGCGCGCCCGTCGGCGGGTGCGATCGCCGCTGTATCCTGGAAGGCCGTAGCCATGTGTGTCTCCTGGGGACGCCGGCGGCTTTCATCATGCCGGAGTCCGTTGTGTCCGGGCGGCCGATTATAGAGACCCCGCACGCAGCGCGCAAATCGAGCGCCCTGCTCGTCGCGTCGCCGTGCACGCACCCTTCGGTATCGGCTCGTCCGACGTCCAATCCCCGTACCGGGGGATGTGTTCCTAGTGGACGAAGACCCCAACAGCCGCAAGCGCAAGCGCAAACGCAAGCGTTCACGATCGAACACGTGCACGTGAACGCTTGCGCTTGCGCTTGCGGCCGTTGCAGGTGCAGCTCTCCGCTCCCTCCGCCTTCTCCGCGCTCTCCGCGCATAGTATTCTGGCGCTCATGGCTCGAGCGGCGGATCTGCTGGTCCTGGGAGGCGGCGTGGCCGGGGTGGCGGCGGCGCTGGCGGCACGCGCCGCCGGCGCGCGGGTCACGCTGGTGCGCGCGCG
>JADGQX010000050.1 GCA_017881445.1 Gemmatimonadota bacterium
GCGGTGACCTGGTCTGGCTCGGGAACCGTGGCACCCAGGAGTACCTCTCCACCACGATCAAGCCGCGGGCGGCCGGCGCCATGGGCGACCGGCGCATCAACCCGTTCGGCATCGGCGGCGAGATCGAGCTGCGGGCCGGGCTGCTCTATCAGAAGCAGGTCATCTCCAGCCCGGCCGTGCACTTCGGCCTCGGGCGGCACAGGGACATCAACGTCGTGCGCATGCTCTGGCCCAACGGCACCAGCCAGGCCGAGTTCAATCTGGCCGCCGCGAACCAGGTCATGCTGGCGCGGCAGCGCCTGAAGGGCTCGTGTCCGTGGCTCTTCGCCTTCGATGGGCGGAAGATGCGCTTCGTGACGGACTTCATCTGGCGCACGGCGCTGGGGCTGCGCATCAACGCGCAGGGGAAGACGGCCGTCGTGCACAGCGAGGACTGGGTGCGCATCCGGGGCGACCAGCTCGCGCCCCATGACGGGTTCTACGACGTCCGCATCACCGCCGAGCTGTGGGAGACGCACTTCTTCGATCAGGTCGCGCTCATGGCGGTGGACCATCCGCTGGGCACGGATGTCTTCGTGGACGAGCGCTTCATCCTGCCGGCCCCCGTGCCCGCCCTGTACGCGCTGGAACCGCTCCGCCCGATCGCGCACGCCCGGGACCAGGTGGGCCGCGATGTGACGGCCCTCGTGCGGGAGCTGGACGGGCGCTACCTCGACACCTTCCAGCTCGGACCCTACCAGGGGCTCGCGGACGACCACTATGTCGAGGTCGATCTGGGCGACGACGTGCCCGCCGACGGCCCGCTCTGGCTGGTGGCGTCCGGCTGGGTCTACCCCACGGACAGCTCGATCAACGTGGCCATAAGTCAGGGGCAGCGTCCCGCGCCGCGGGGGCTGCAGCTCGAGGTGCCGGATGGACGCGGCGGCTGGGCTGTAGCCGTGCCCGATCTGGGTTTCCCGGAGGGAAAGACCAAGACCATCCTGGTGGACCTCCGCCACGTCTTTCGCCCCGGCACACCCCGGCGCCTGCGCCTGCGCACCAACATGGAGGTGTACTGGGATCGCATCGCCTGGGCGGTGGGCCGGCCGGACACGCCGCTGCGCACACGTCGCCTGCGCCCCAGTGTCGCCGAGCTGCAATACCGCGGCTTCTCCGTCGTGCACCAGGCCAGCCGCAAGGCGCCCGAACTGCCCGTCTACGACAGCATCGGCGGTACGACCCAGGTGTGGCGCGACCTCGTGGGCTACTACACCCGTTTCGGGGACGTGCGGGTCCTCGTCGATTCCGTCGACGACCGCTACGTGATCATGAATGCCGGCGACGAGCTGGCTCTCCGCTTCCCGGCGCTCCCTCCGCCGGCCGCCGGCTGGACCCGCGATTTCGTGCTCATCGGCGACGGCTGGGTCAAAGACGGGGATCTCAACACAGGTTACTCGACGACCGTACTGCCCTTGCCCTACCATGGTTTAGCCGACTATTCCCGCGCGCCGCGACGGCTGCAGGACGATCCGGCGTACCGTCGGCACGCGGAAGACTGGCGGGTCTTCCACACGCGATACGTCACTCCGCAGGAATTCCAGCATGAGCTGGTCCCCCGATGACAGGGCTCGAGGGGCACCGGACGCGAGGCCCCGCGAGGCGCATCCGCTGCTTCGCCTCCTTGTCGCCGTCGTCTTTCTCGCGCTGCTCGTCTCGCCCGTCGTGGTCCGGCGCCTCTCGCAGGCCGCCGCGGTGACCTCGTCCGGCACGAGCCGGGCGGCGGCGCTGGCGCGCTACGGCTTCGCGCTGGAGGACGTCTCCCGCGCCGCGGGCATCCACTTCATGCACCAGTCGCCCACGCTCGATCCCAAGCTCGCGCCGATCATGCCGGTGGTGGCGTCCGTCGGCGCGTCCGTCTCCATCGTGGACTTCGACCGGGATGGCCGGCCGGACATCTACGTGACGAACAGTGCCGTGGGCGGGCAGAATGCGCTCTACCGCAACCGCGGCGATGGCACGTTCGAGGATGTGGCGCCGAAGCTGGGGATCGCCGATGTGAACCGCCCGGGGACCGGCGTCTCCATGGGGACCGTCTGGGGCGACTACGACAACGACGGCTACGAGGATCTCTTCCTCTACAAATGGGGCCGCGTCGAGCTGTATCACAACGATCACGGCCGAGGCTTCACGCGCGTCACCGAGCAAGCCGGCCTGCCGCGCTGGATGAACGCGAACACCGCCGTCTGGCTCGACTACGACGGCGACGGCCGGCTCGATCTGTTCGTCGGCGCCTACTTCCCGGCGCAGGTCGATCTCTGGCATCTCAACACCACGCGCATCCTGCCGGAGAGCTTCGAGTATGCGCAGAACGGCGGCGGCAACTACCTCTTCCACAACCTCGGCAACGGCCGGTTCGAGGAGGTCGGCCGGGGCATGGGTCTGACCAGCACGCGCTGGACGCTCGCGGCCGCGGCGGCGGACGTGAACGGGGATGGCTACCCGGACCTGTTCGTCGCCAACGACTTTGGAATCGACGAGCTCTACCTGAACGAGCACGGCCGGCGCTTCCGCGAGATCGGCCGCGCCAGCAGCGTAGGGCGTACGCCGAAGAGCGGCATGAATGCCTCCTTCGGCGATGCGCTCAACCGCGGCCAGTGGGACCTCTTCGTCAGCAACATCGCCGAGCCGGGGGTGCTCCTGCACGGTAACGACTTCTGGGTCCCGGTCACGGATTCGGGCCAGGTACCGCGCTACCGGGACATGGCCGGCCCCGCCGGCGTCGAGCTGGCCGGCTGGAGCTACGGCGCCCAGTTCGGCGACCTGAACAACGACGGCTGGCTCGATCTCTACCTGACGAACGGCTTCCTCTCGGGGGAGAAGCGGGAGAGCTACTGGTACGACTACTCCATGGTGGCGGGCGGCAACCGCAACATCATCGCGGACGCCCGCAACTGGCCGCCCGTGGCCGGTCGCAGCCTCTCGGGCCATCAGCGCGACCGCGTCTGGCTCAACGACGGCGCCGGCCGCTTCCAGGACGTGAGCGCCGCCGTCGGAGCCAGGGGCAACTACGATGGGCGGGCCGTGGCGCTGGCCGATCTGTGGAACCGCGGCGCGCTGGACGTCGTCGTCGCCAACCAGCACGGGCCGCTGCAGCTGTATCGCAACACCGTCGCGCAGAACAACAACTGGATCACCTTCGATCTCGAGGGCACGCGCAGCAACCGCAGCGCGATCGGGGCCGAGCTCCGGCTCTACTGGGCGGGAATGCAGCAGGTCCAGCAGGTGACGGGCGGCAGTGGCTTCGCCGCGCAGAACGACCGCCGCGTTCATTTCGGGCTGGGACGCGCGACGCGCGTGGACCGGCTCGTGATCCGCTGGCCGTCCGGGCGGGTGCAGACGATCGCCGACCCCGCGGTCAATGCCTTCCACAGGATCGTGGAGCCGAGATGAGGTACGACAGGCGCCTGACCTTGCTCGTGCCCATCTCGCTCATCCTGCTGGGCGCGCAGTGGTCGTTCGGGATCCTGCACGGGTACCGGGGGATCGTGGCCGCCGTCGTCACCTCGATCGCGGCGGAGGCGGCCCTCTCGCGCATCTTCCTCGGCCGAGCGCGAAACCTCGCCAGCGCCTACATGTCCGGCGTCAGCGTATCCATCATGGTCCGTTCGCCGCTGCTCTGGCCGTTCCTGCTCTGCGCCGTCGTCAGCATCATGTCGAAGTACGTCCTGCGCGTGAACGGACGGCACATCTTCAATCCGTCGAATCTCGGCATCTGTGCCTTGCTCTTCCTGGCGCCGTACGCGGTCGCGCCCATGATGGTGCAGTGGGGGAACAGCATCTGGCCCATGCTCATCATCTGGGTGGCCGGCGCGTACGCGGTCTGGCGCGCCGACCGCGCCCACGTCACGGCGGCCTACGTCGTCTCCTTCTTCTTCTTCGCTTTCGTGCGGAGCCTCATCGTGCACGGCTCGTTCGTGAGCGAGATCGCCCCCATCACCGGCCCCATGTACCAGCTCTTCGCGCTGTTCATGGTGACGGACCCGAAGACGACGGTCTCCTCCAGGCCATGGGCCGTGGCGGTGGTAGTCGTCGTCGCCTTCGTGGAGATGATCCTCCGGCTCAACCAGGTCATTTACGCGCCCTTCTACGCGCTCTTCCTCGTGACCCCGGTCCCGCTGCTCGTGGAGATGTGGTGGAAGTCCCCGGCGCGGGCGCGGCGGCTCGAGCACGAGGCGGCGGCACCCGTCCTGTCTCCGGAGCGGGTGTGGAGCCGTCCCACGCCTGCGTCCCCACGCTCACTCCATAGGAATCCGTCATGAGCTATCCCATCGCGCGGGTCATCAACCTGGTCCGCCCGGAGTCGCAGCAGCTCTGGTCCACGTCTCTTGCCGAGGCTGAGGGCGCCCTCCTCTCGACGGAGCCCGGCGCCGTGCTCTCGCTGGACGGCTCCTTTGCGCTGGTGGTGCGCGAGGGCGAGCGCGTGCTGCTCGCGCGCAGTCTCGACCACCCCCTCCGCTACTTCCTCGCGAAGGCCGCCGATGGCCCCGTCCTGATCGTGGCGGAGCGCATCGACGAGATCGCCGCGGAGCTGGCGCGGCATGGCTGGAGCGAGCAGTTCCATCCGAGCTACACGAGAATGGTGCCGGCGCATCACGTGACGACGCTGCGGCTCGTGGGCTGCCCCGATCCGAATCCCATTCACGAGCGCTTCTTCGACCCGCCGCGCGGGTCCCTGCCGGCCGACGTGGACGTGATCGGCCGTCACTACGTGGAGGCGGTCTACGCCGAGCTGCGACGCTGGCTGGCGGCCCAGGATCCGGCAGCGCCGATCGGCGTGCCCTTCTCCGGCGGCATCGACAGCGGCGCGATCCTGCTCTGCCTCAACGCGCTGCTGCTGAACGAAGGGCAGGCGCCGGCGCGGCTCAAGGCCTTCACGCTCTCCGTCGATGGCGAGGGCGAGGATGCGCGCCAGGCGCGGGAGTTCCTCGCGCGCACGCAGCTCGAGATGCTGGGCGAGACGATCGAGGTGACGGCCGCCTCGCTCGATCCGCGCCTCGCGGTGGCCGTGATCGAGGACTACAAGCCGCTCGACGTCGAGTGCGCCACGGTGAACCTCGCGCTTCTGGCCGCGCTGCGCGCGCGCTATCCCGATTGGCGTCTCCTCGTGGATGGCGACGGCGGCGACGAGAACCTGAAGGACTATCCCATCGAGGAGAACCGCGAGCTGACGATTCGCAGTGTCGTCAGCAACCGCATGCTGTACCAGGAGGGGTGGGGGGTCGATTCCATCAAGCACTCGCTCACGTACTCGGGCGGGTACAGCCGGAGCTGCGTGCGCGGCTTCGCCTGTGCCCGCCAGCACGGCTTCGTTTCCTTCAGCCCCTACACGCGGCCTTCGGTGATCGCCGTGGCCGAGGCCATCCCCTTCGCGGAGCTGACGTCCGGGTCCACGGAGCGACTCTATGCGCTGAAGGGCGAGATCGTGGCGTGCGGTATTCTCGCCGTTCTGGGACTGCGGCTGCCGGTCTTTCCCAAGCGCAGGTTCCAGCACGGATCGCTCCCCGCCGGAGGCGCGGCGGATCTCTTCGCCGGAGACGAGCGCCGCTACCGCGGCTACTTCGAGGCGCGCCCCACCGTCGGGGCATGAGCGCACCCGCCGCCGATCGGCGGATCCGGGCGCTGCGGTCCCCGAAGCCCGCAGTGGACCCCTGGCGCGCGCATGGCTCGATCCTGGAAGAGGAGCGGCGCCCGGGCGGGTGCGTCGAGCGCGCCCTCACGATCTTCCTCGCCGGCGCGGAGTGCTCCTTCACCTGCTCGTTCTGCGATCTCTGGCAATGGACATTGGCCGGTCCGACGCCCCCGGGCGCACTGCCGCGCCAGATCGGCGGCGTGCTGCAAGCGCTCGAGGGTCCGTGGCCCGACCGGCTCAAGCTGTACAACGCCAGCAATTTCTTCGACCGACGCGCGGTCCCGCCGGAGGATCTGCCCGCCATCGCGGGCCTCGCCGCCCGTTTCGCGGGCGTGACCGTCGAGTCGCATGCGCGTACGATCGGGCCGGCGACGGCCACGTTCGCGGATCGGCTGGACGGACGCCTCGAGGTGGCGGTTGGACTCGAGACCGTGCACCCGACCGCGGCCGCACGCCTGAACAAGCGCCTCGATCCGGCGCGCTTCGACGCCGCCGCGCGCTTCCTCCGCGACCACGGCATCGACCTGCGCGTGTTCGTCCTGCTCGGTGCGCCGTACGTCCCCGCAGCGGAAAGCGTGGAGTGGACGGTGCGCAGCGCGGCGTACGCGGTCGAGCGGGGCGCGGCGCACGTGTCCATCATCCCGGTGCGGGGCGGGAACGGCGAGCTGGAGCGCCTGCAAGCGCTCGGGCACTTCGCGGTGCCGACTCTCACGCAGCTGGAGGCGGCGCTCGATCGATGCGCCGGCTTGTCGCCGGCAGTGGTCACCGCGGATCTCTGGGACGCACACCGCCTGCCGGCGTGCGCCGCCTGCCGTGACGCCCGCCTGGATCGGCTGCGCCTCCTGAACCGCGCCGGAGGGCCGCAGCCGCCCGTGCTCTGTCCCCGTTGCTCTCCCGCATAATGGACCGGTGCCAGGTCGCGATCGTCGGCAGCGGGTTCGCGGGCTCGCTGCTGGCGCGCGTGCTCGCTGTGCTCGGCTACGACGTCGTGCTGCTGGAGCGCGGAACACACCCGCGCTTCGCCATCGGCGAGTCCACGACTCCGCTGGCCAATCTCTCCCTGGAGCGGCTCGCCCGCCGTTACGGGCTGACGGACTGCTACTACCTGGCCGCGCACGGGCGCTGGCTGCAGCACCTGCCGGAGCTGCGCCGCGGCCTGAAGCGCGGCTTCACCTTCTACCGGCACCACCCCGGCGAGCCGTTTGACGTGAGCCGTCCCGCGCCGGAACGGCTGCTGGTCGCGGCCAGCCCCCGGGACGCCGTCTCGGACACGCACTGGCTGCGCGCCGACGTCGACCACCACCTCGTGCGCATGGCCATCGCGGCGGGGATCGACTACCGTGAGCGCGTCGAGCTCACCGGCGCGGCTGTCGGCGAGCGCGATGTCGTGCTTAGCGGACGACGCGACGGCGCACCACTCGAGCTGCGCGCCGCCTTCGTCGTGGATGCCTCCGGCCCCGGGGGGTTCCTTTCTCGCCGGCTCCCCATTCCGTCCGCCTTGAGGCGCACGCGCACGCGCTCCGCGATCCTCTTCAGCCATTTCGGCGACGTTCGAACCTTCCGTGACGTCGTCCCGGGGTTGCCCGATGGACCCTACCCCGATGACTGGGCCGCCGTGCACCACCTCCTGGACGAAGGCTGGATGTACAGCCTGCGCTTCGATCACGGCGTGACCAGCGCCGGCTTCGCCCTCTCGCCCCGGGGGCTCGCTTCTCTCGCGCCCGAGCTGGCCGCGCGGGGACCGGCTTCCCCGGGCGACGCCGGGCCGGCGGCCCTCTGGCGCGCGCTGCTCCAGCGCTATCCCACGATTGGGGCCCTGTTCGCCGATGCGACGCCGCTCCGGCCCCTGGGCTTTCGCGGCCGGATGCAGCACCGCCTCGCACGCGCCGCGGACGGCCGTTGGGCGCTCCTGCCGCACGCCTACGCTTTCGTCGACCCGCTCTTCTCCACCGGTATCGCGTGGGGTCTGCGGGCGATCGAGCGGTTGGCGCTCTGCTTCGAGTCGGCGTCGCGCGGCACCGGTGCCCCCAGCGCAAGCGAACTGGCGCGCTACGACGAGCTGCTCGCGGCGGAGGCGGATCAGGTCGACATCCTGGTGGCGGGCGCGTACGACGCCATGGCCCACTTCGACCTCTTCGCCGCCCACGCCATGATCTACTTCGCCAGCGTGTCCTACACCGAAGCGCGCCAGCGCCTGCTGCCCGAGGAGGGAGTCGCCTGGCAGGGCTTCCTGGGCGTGGGCGATCCTTTGCTGCACCCTTTGCCACGCCAGAGCGCCCGCCGGCTGCGGCGCATTACCGGCGGCCGCGGAGATCCGGGCACGGCAGAGGGCCGAGCGGCCTATCAGAGCTGGGTCACCCGGGCCATCGCGCCCCGCAACATCGCTGGGCTGGCCGAGCCGAGGCGGCACGGCCTTTACCCGGTCGACCTCGATGTGCTGGTGGAGCGGCACGCGCTCCTGGGTATGAGCCGGGAAGAGGTGCTCAGCGCGCTTCCACGTCTTCGTTGACCTCGCCCAACCCCATGCCTAACTTGGAATGGTCGCAAGCTCCCCCCCCCGACAACATGCACTGACCGCTGGCCGGTCGTCTCCGCGAGGGCACGGACGACGGTGGTCCATGGTTCTTTCGAGGTCACCGACTCCCGGACTCGCGCTGGGCCTTCAAGGCAGCGCCGTCCGTGTCGATTGCGGGCGACACGTACATCTCCGGAGTGCGTGTTCCGGAGAGATCCCGTCGCCCATTGCCTGCGAGGGAGCCCCTGACCCGGCGTCAGCTACCCGGGGCAATCTCGCGGCGTGTAAGCACATCAGAGGAGGCTCTGCGCGATGGACGCGACGAACGGCACCCGGACCACGCTGGCCGAGGAGTGGAAGAGCCGACTGCTGATCACCGTCACCTGCCTGCTCTTCTTCGAGACGCTTACCGGTCTCTCGATCTGGCTCCTGCCCTTCAGTGTGCCTAACCAGGTCATGGTGCTGTTGCACACGGTGCTGGGCGTCGCCATCCTGGCTCCCTTCGGCTGGTACCAGCTGCGGCACTGGCGCCACTATCGACAGCTCCCGGTCTCACACATGGTCCTTACCGGCTACTTCGCCATGGCGGCGACGGTGGCGGCGCTGGTCAGTGGAGTGGTGCTCACGGAGCAGGCGCTCGTCGGACCCCGCATCGGCCGGGTGTGGGACCTCGTGCACATCGTGGCGACGCTGGCGCTGGTCGCATCTACCCTACCGCACATGGTCCTGCCGGTCGTCCGGGCGCTGCGGAGCAGCGACCGGCCGGCCGCCCAGCCGTTGATCAGGGCGCAGAAGCGCTTCGGGCTTGCCCTCGCGGGGTGCATCGCCGTCCTCGCGCTGCTAATAGGCGCGGCCGCGTGGTCGTACCGTCCGGCCGCCCTGAGCAACGGCTTTCCCAAGGACTACAGCTACGTTTACGGGCCGAACCGTCCCTTCGCGCCCAGCCTGGCCACCACCGCCACGGGGGGGGCGTTCGACGCCCGCTCCCTGTCCGGCTCCATGTCGTGCGGCTCGAGCGGCTGCCATGAGGAGGTCCTCAAGGAGTGGCAGGTGAGCGCGCACCGCTATTCGGCGATGGACGCGGGCTTCCAGAAGGTGCAGAAGACGATGGCGGAGCAGAACGGGGCGGAGTCGACGCGCTACTGCGGCGGCTGCCACGACCCGATCTCCCTCTTCTCCGGGACGAAGAACATCTTCGCCAAGGACCTGACGGGCCTGGCCGGTTACCAGGAAGGCGTCTCCTGCATTGTCTGTCACGCCATCAAGAAGACGGATGTCAAGGGGAACGCCAACTACGTCATCACGCAGCCGAAACGCTACATGTTCGAGCTGCGCCAGGGGGCGACGGCGAAGTTCGCCAGCGACTACCTGATCCGCTCGTATCCGCGTTACCACGTCGCGTCACTCTCACACAAGCTCTTCAAGACCCCCGAGTTCTGCGCGGCCTGTCACAAGCAGTTCATCGACAAGGAGATCAACCGCGTGGGCTGGGTGCAGCTCCAGAACCAGTACGACAACTGGCGCAAGGGCCGCTGGAACAAGCCGGGCGATCCCACCAAGACGATCGAGTGCCGCGAGTGCCACATGCCGCTGGAGAGGACGGCGGATCCGGGTAACGGCGACGACCTCGACTACAATCGCTCCCCCGACGACGGCATGCACCGCAGCCACCGCTTCCTGGCGGCGAACCAGGTGATGCCGCTGCTGCTCAAGCTGCCCGGCGCGGAGGAGCAAGTGCGCCTCACCGAGAAATGGCTGCGCGGCGAGATCGACATTCCGGAGATCGCCAACAAGTGGAAGCGCGGTCCCGCGGTGCCGGTGGAGCTGATCGTGCCGCCGCAGGTGAGGCCGGGACAGGACGTCGACGTCCGGGTGACCATGACCAACAACAAGGTGGGGCACGAGTTCCCCACCGGTCCCCTCGACATCATCCAGGCCTGGCTGCACGTCAGGGTCACGGACCAGAACGGCAAGGTCGTCTACGAATCCGGGATGCGCGACGCCCGTCACTTCATCCAGCCGGGCTCCTTCATGCTCAAGGCCGAGCCGGTGGACCAATACGGGAACCTCATCGATAAGCACAACCTGTGGGAGATGGTCGGCGTCCGCTACCGGCGCGCCATCTTCCCCGGCTTCTCGGATCAGGCCGATTTCACGTTCAAGTGCCCTCCCACCATCCGGCAGGTGGCCGCGTCACCCCTGGCCGCCGAACCGGGCGAGCGGCTCGACGTCACCGTTCAGCTCATGTATCGAAAGTTCGACCAGTACCTGCTGAACTTCCTCTTCGGCGAGAGCGCGGGGCTGACCGCACCCGCCACGGTCGTCTCCGAGGATCGCGCTACGATCCGCGTGCGCCCGGCCGGAGCGGAGTAGGAAGCTCGATGCGGCAGCGGCTCCCCCGCCGGAAGCGGCTGGCCATCATCACGGTGGCCGCCGCTTCCGTGTTCGTCGTCGGCATCGCCATCTTCGTGTACTTGGCGCTGCGGCGTCGCGAGCAATACCGACCGGGCGAGACGGTCGAAGGGCTCACCTCCGACCTCAGCCGCGACCTGCCGCCGGACCATCCGCGCGTCACCTTCACCGACGTGACGGAGCAGGCGGGGATTCACTTCCGTCATTTCGATGGGCGCCGTTCCAGTCAGCTCCCCGAGGACATGGGCTCGGGCGCGGCCTGGGGCGATTACGACGGAGATGGCTGGCCCGACCTGTACGTGGTCAACATGGTCGGGCCGCTGACGATGACCCCGGGGCAGGTCGCCGCCTCTCCGGCCCGCTCCGCCCTGTACCACAACAACCGGGACGGCACGTTCACGGACGTGGCGGAGCAGGCGGGCGTCGCCTTTCGCGGCTGGGGCATGGGCGCCGCCTGGGGTGACTACGACAACGACGGGCACCTCGACCTGATCGTTACCGCCTACGGCAGGAACGTCCTGTACCGCAGTCGCGGTGACGGCACCTTCGAGGACGTCAGCGGGAAAGCGGGGGTGAAGGGGCCGAAAGGCTTCTGGGCCGGCGCCACCTGGGTCGACTACGACCGGGACGGCTATCTCGATCTGTACATCACCGGCTACGTCCAGTACGACACGGCCATCGCCAAGGGCACATCCCGGCAGTACGCCGTGGAGGTGCCCGCCAGCCTCAACCCCTCGGCGTTCAAGCCTGAGCGCAACCTGCTCTACCACAACAACAGGGATGGCACCTTCACCGAAGTGGCGGCGAAGGCCGGGGTGCTGGGAGACAAAGGGCGCAGCCTGTCCGCGACCGCGGCCGATTTCGACGAGGACGGCTGGCCGGACATCTACGTCGCCAATGACGTTTCGGACAACGTCTTCTACCGTAACCGCGGCGACGGCACCTTCAGCGACATCAGCCAGGGCGCGCACGTCGCCGACTACCGCGGCGCGATGGGGCTCGCCGTGGGCGACTGGAACGGCGATGGCGACCTGGACATCTTCGTAGCCCACTGGCTGGCCCAGGAGAACGCTCTTTACGAGAACCAGCTGCGCGATCACTTCGTCTCCCTGGCCGCTGCGCCGCCCGGCCGCGCCCTCCAGTTCATGGACGAGGCGGACCGCTGGGGCGTGGGGCAGATCGCACTGGACTTCGTCGGCTTCGGCACGTCCTTCCTCGACTACGACGACGATGGCCGGCCCGACCTCATCGTGGCCAACGGCAGCACACTGCAGCAGGCGGGCAAGCCGGAGCTCCTGGTGCCCATGCGGGACCAGCTCTTCTGGAACGGCGGCCCCGACCGGGGATTCTTCGACGTCTCCGCTGTGGCCGGGCCTCATTTCGCCCAGGCGCACGTTGGCCGCGGCCTGGCAACGGCCGATTACGACAACGACGGCAACGTCGACGTGTTCATCGTCAACAACGGCGACCGGCCCGTCCTGCTCCACAACAATGGCCAGAGCCACAATCACTGGCTCGAGCTGCGGCCGGAGGGCCGCAAGAGCAACCGCCAGGGGATCGGCGCCCGCATCTCCCTGCTGGTCGGCGGCAAGGTGCAGGTCCAGGAGATCGGATCGCAGAGCTCCTACCTGTCGCAGAACAACACCGTCGCCCATTTCGGGCTCGGCCAGGCACGGAAAGCGGACACGCTCGAGGTGCGCTGGCCCAGCGGTCTACGGCAGCTCTTCCACGATGTTCCGGCGGACCACATCCTCCTGCTCGTCGAAGGACAGGGGCTGGTGGACGCGCCCATCGCGCCCGGGAAGGCGGCGGTCGCCACCGGGCCGGCATCGAGCGCTGCGGGCGCCGGCGCGGGCGGGACAACGCCAACGCATGGCAGCCCGACACCCGCGGCCGCCGGAGGGAGCCGCGCCGTCGCCCCGATGGCTGCGGTGGACGTCGCGGCGGAGCGCGCGCGCGTGCGGCGCTTCTGGGCGCTCATGCGCCAGGCCTTCGCCGACCGCATTGCCGGGCGAGGCGACGCCGCGGTCGTCGGCTACCGGGCGGCGCTCGACCTGAATCCGAACCACGAGGACGCCCTCTACTACCTCGGCAGCGTCCTGCTGGAGCGCCGCGACTTTTCCGGAGCGGAGCAGGCCTGGCGGCGGCTCGTGGCGGTCCAACCCCACAGCGGGCGCGGGCTGGCGCGGCTGGGCGCGCTCCACTCCTGCCTCGCCCCCGGTGCCCCCTTCGATCTCTCCCGCGCCGAGGCCGAGTTCCGCGGCACCCTCGCGATCAACCAGGAGCAGACCGGGCCGCTGTTGAGCCTCGCCACGGTGGCGCTCCTCCGGCACAGGCCGGCCGAGGCCCGCCGGCAGCTGGCCCGCGTGCTCGCCACCGACCCGCACAGCGCGCAGGCGCTCTTGCTCGAGGGCTACCTGGCCTGGAAGGAGGGAGATCTCCGTCAGGCGGATGCGCGCTTCCGCGCCGCGCTCGCGGGCGCCAATGCCGCGCCGGCGCCCGCCGGGGGGACTGCAGAAGGCGACACCCGCGGCGGCACCGCACCCATGCTCGCCACCGCTCCCTGCCGCGAAATCCCACTCGAGGCGGAGATGCTGCGCGGGCTCAAGCTACAGGATGGTGCGGCCCTGCAGCGCGAGCGGGAGACGCGCTATCGCAGGCTGGACGACCTGCTCCACCGCCGCGGCATCTCAGTCACCGCACGCTGAACGCACCACCGGCGCCGCGCGCGGACCTTCCGCCGGCGTAAGCGAAAGTACCGGAACCGTCAAACGGGCGCCGGCCGGCGCGCTGGGCGGCTTTTTGCTTACCCGATCCCCGGTATCAGTCGTTCGACACTTCCCGCTGGAGCGGTGGCGACGTATCGATGGAGCTGAGCGTCAGAGCGTCCTTTTCCCCAGGGAGAGAAACGATGAACGCCAGGAATGCTGAGGGCGAGGCCGTCCGCGCGAACGTCTCGCGGCGTGAGTTCATCCGGGTGGGCGCCACCGGTCTCGGCGCCATCGGCGCCCTGGGCGCCCTCCCGGCCGCGGCCCGGGGCGAGGCCGCGCGGGTAGGGCGGCCCCGTGCGGTGGGCCCCATCCGGGTCGTGCAGACCACCGGTGCGCTGCGGCACGCGGAGCGGCCGGCCCTCGCCTGGTCGCCCGCGGGCAACGGCCCTCCGGGGGAGATCACCCTCTTCCCTGAGCGCCGCGCGCAGGAGGTGCTCGGGTTCGGGGCGGCGCTCACCGACGCCGCCTGCTACACGGTCGACCAGCTTCCCGCCGGCGCCAGGGCGGAGCTTTTCCACGAGCTCTACCACCCGTCGGAGATGGCATTCAGCGTCGGTCGCACGTGCATCGGCTCGAGCGACTACTCCACCGTGGCGTACAGCTACGACGACAGTCCCACGCCCGATCCGGAGCTGAAGAACTTCTCCATCGCGCACGACCGGAAATGGATCCTGCCCATGCTCCGCCAGGCCCGCGCGGTCAACCCCGATCTCTGGCTGCTGTCGTCGCCCTGGAGCCCACCGGGCTGGATGAAGGACAAGAACTCGCTGCTCGGCGGTACCGTCCGACGGCGTTACCTCGCGAACTACGCCGACTACTTCACCCGCTTCGTGAAGGCATACGCCTCGGAAGGCGTGGCCATCAACTCAGTCACCTCCCAGAACGAGGTGGACACGGACCAGGACAGCCGCATGCCGCAGTGCACCTGGCCGCAGGAGATCGAGGTCGAGTTCGTCGGAAAGCACCTGGGCCCCGCGTTCGCGAAGGCAGGCCTGGCCACGAAGATCTGGCTCATCGACCACAACTACAACCTCTGGGGGCGGGCGCTCGCCGAGCTGCAGGACGACGACGTGCGCCGCTACGCCGACGGCATCGCCTGGCACGGCTACCTCGGCAGCCCGGAGGAGATGACGAGGGTCCACGACGCCTATCCCGGGAAGCACGCGTACTGGACCGAGGGCGGGCCCGACATCACGGCGCCCGACTACCAGACTGACTGGACGAAGTGGGCGGGCACGTTCACGGGCATCATGCGCAACTGGGCACGCTGCATCATCGCCTGGAACGTCGCCCTCGACGAGCACGGCAAACCCAACATCGGCCCCTTCCCCTGCGGCGGCGTCGTGACGATCCACAGCGCCACCAAGCAGATCACGCGCAGCGGCCAGTACTGGGCGTTCGCCCATTTCTCCCGCCACGTGAAACGCGGCGCCCATGTTTTCCAGTCTACAGGCAGTGTCGAGGGCGTCGCGCACGTCGCGTTCCAGAACCCGGACGGAAGCCGGGTGCTTGTCCTGGCCAACGGCGCGAAGGGCGCCGTCCAGTCGCGCATCAGCCTGGGCGACGCCAGCGTCCAGCTCTCTCTCCCCACCGACTCGGTCACTACCCTGGACTGGCCGAGCCAGGCGTGAGGCGGCCGGCGCCCCCGGCGGCTGACCGAGGCGCCCGGCGGACTACAGGGTTCCGCCCCCCTTTGCGTGTCCCTGGTTGAACGATCTTACAGCGCTGTACGGGAACCTTCCCGGGCGCTGGAGAGGTATGACGAGACGGGACCGGGGACCGGGACCCGCACTCGCCAGCCGCAACCACCGACGCCGGGGGGCTTTCCGCGTCGGACGCCCCCCCGGGAGGAACGAGCGCGATGCTCCACCTGAGCTGTGTCGCCCTGGCCGCCACGCTGGCGGTCTCGCCCGTGCGGGTCGCCTCGACCGCCCCCATCGCCGGGCTGGCCGCGGCGGACACGTCGTGCGCGGCCACTGCCGCGGACGCCAACGTGGCGGCCCCCCGCGCGGTACCGGCGGGGCCGCGTCGCCTGGTTCGCTTCGGCGACCCGGACGAGGTGACGTCGCCCGAGCCGCCACCGGCGGTAGCGGACACGCCGGTGGCACGCCGGCCGCGGGCCATCGAGCACAGCGACGCGTATTACACGCGGCTGGAGATCCACCGGGTGGGCGCCGTGGCGATGCTGCCGCTGTTCGGTGCGGAGTATTTCCTGGGACAGAACCTGCTGACGTCGTTGCATCCGGCGTCCTGGGTTCGTCAGACGCATCGGGCGGTGGCATATGGAGTTGTGGGCGTCTTCGGGGTAAACACGGTAACGGGTGTCTGGAACCTGTGGGAGGCGCGGGGCGACTCCAACGGACGCGGGCGGCGGATGGTACATGCTCTGACGATGCTCGCGGCGGACGCGGGCTTCGTGGCGACGGAGGCGACGGTGGGTCAGGCCAAGCGGACGCTCGACGGTGCCCACCGGCACCGCAACATCGCGCTCGCGTCCATCGGCTTGAGCACGGCGAGCACCGTCTACATGTGGCTGACGAGGTAAAGGAAGAGTCTATGTTCGTACACGAGCTGGCGAGCTTCTTTTCGCCCTGGAACACGCTCTACTCGGGCTCGAAGGCGCTGTCCACCGGCGTGACGTCGGTGCACATCCTGGCGCTGCTCTTCGGCGGCGGGCTGGCGCTGGCGGCGGACCGGAGCACGCTGCGGGCGCTGAAGCGCCCGGCGGCGGAGCGGGCGCACCAGCTACAGGAGCTAAAGGCGGTGCACCGGCCCGTGCTGGTGGCGCTGACCGTGCTCTTCGCGAGCGGCGTGGCCATGGCGACGGCGGACGTCGAGACCTTCGCCGTGTCACCCTACTTCTGGGTGAAGATGGGGCTGGTGGTCACGCTGCTGGCCAATGGCCTCTACCTCACTAACGTCGAGAACCGCCTGAACGTGCTGGCGGTGACGGAGCTGCCGCCGGACCGGGGGCCGGGGCTCTGGCGCCACCTCCGCCGCGCCAGCGTGCTCTCGCTGACCCTCTGGGGCCTGACCGCCCTGGCCGGCGCCGTCCTCGCCGGTGCGGCCTGAGATGGAGACGAACGGAATGCATGAGAAAGACCTTGCGGGCGACGTCGTCGCCGCGGGGATCGCGGACAATCCCACTGCCGCCGCCGCCCCGGCGCACGACTGCGACTGCCCGTCGGGCGCGGGCGAGGCAGGCGCCACGCGGCGCGACTTCCTGCGCGGGGGCACCATCGCGGCGCTGGGCATCTTCGCCTCGCTCGGGCTGGGCTCCCGCGCCGCGGCGGCACTGCCGGTGCGCGCGGCCCTGCTGCTCGGCTCTACCAGGGAGACCAAGACCTACGCCATCCCCGCCGCCGATGGCGCGGACATCGACAAGGACGCCGGCGTGATCCTGGTGCGCTGGCAGGGGAGCGTCATCGCCTTCAACCTGTCCTGCCCGCACCAGAACACGGCGCTGCGCTGGAACCAGGGCGACCAGCGCTTCCAGTGTCCCAAGCACCACTCGCAGTACACGCCCGACGGCACTTTCATCACCGGCCGCGCCACCCGCGGCATGGACCGGATGCCGATCACGCGCGCGGGCAACACGGTCGTGGTCGATCTCGACCACATCATCAAGCAGAGCGACGACATGGCCGCCTGGCAGGCGGCCGTGATCAAGGTGTGAACGGGAACGGGAGGGGACCAGTGGACGAGATCACGAGCTGCGGCGGCTGCAACCACCACCAGGCCGACGGCGGGCACGCCGGCGCCGAGACTCCGCTCCTCGGCGCCATGGACCGGCGCGAGCTGCTGCGGCGCGGCGGCCTGGCCGCCGCGCTGCTCCTCCTCGCCTCCTGCGGCGCCGCCACCGACGCCCTCACGGGGCCCAGCGGGGTGACCGTCAAGCTCTCCGACTTCCCCCAGCTCGCCTCCAGCGGCGGCGTGGCCATGGTCAGCTCGCAGGTGGCCGTGGAGAACAACGGCGGCACCTACATCGCCCTCTCCCGCGTCTGCCCCCACCAGGGCGGCCAGATCCAGGCGACCGGCAACGGCTTCCAGTGCCCGATCCATGGCGCCACCTTCAACAAGACCGGCGGCTGGATCGGCGGCCAGCCCACCTCCAGCATGCAGCGCCTGACCGTCACCGCCAACGCGGATGGCACGCTGACCATCAAGGGCTGACGTCTCGGGACAGCCTCCCGCGTCCAGGGCGACCGAACGCTCATCTCACACGAAGACGCGACAAAAGCCGAAGACAATCCGCGTGCGGCCGCGGCGACCCGGGATTCCCCCGGGTCCCTCGCGGCCGCAGGTGTTTTGTTTTGTTGTTGTTAAACCAACAGATGGGCGTCTCGGACGCTCGGCAGTCCTCGGATCCGCCGCGCCGAATGACTTCGGCCGTCTTCGTGTTTTTGTGTGAGATGAGCGTTGGGTCGCCCATGACGCCGGAGGTGTCGCCCGGAACGACCTGTCCCGCTTCTCCCTACTTTTTTCCGACTGCCGCCTGCGCATCTCGCCGCTCGCCGCGGCGGTCACGGCACGCAGGTTCTTGCGGCTACCATACTTCCGCCTCATGCACCCGCGGGGCACGGGCGTTGCCACCGTGCGGCTGCGCGTCTCTCAAAACCCTGACCTTCTCAGCCGCCGCCGCTGCCTGTGGCCACGGCGCCGCTCACGCCTCGGGGGGACCATGGCACTCACGTGGATGGAACACGCCGGCCGGCGCATCCTGGTCACGACCTACGGCCGCGTGCACGAGGACAACATGCGTTTCCTCGACCAGCAGGGTGAGATCGAGCGGCACCACCCCGGCCTCCTCATCCTCTCCGACTACCGCGGCACCGCCGCCACCGCGGAGTACATCGAGAAGGTCAAGGCCTACGGCCGCGAATTCCGCAGCGGCCCGACCAACGTGCGCAATGCCGTCATCGGCATCACCGGCCTCAAGCAGATTCTCTTCCGCGCCTACCTCGCCTTCACCGGCGACAAGCACACCAGGGCATTCGACGGCGAGGAGCAAGCGAAGGCGTGGCTGGTGTCGTGACACCCTCAGCTCCGGGGGCGACCGAACACTCATCTCACACGAAAGCACGAAGACAGCCGAAGAACACCCGCTCGGCGGCCGCGGCGAACCGGGATTCCTCCGGCTCCTGGCGGCCGCCGGGTTGTTCTGTTGTTGTTGAACAACAAAACCGGTGGTCTTGGACGCCCGGGGGTCCGAGGACTCGCCGCGCAGCAGGACTTCGCTTCGTTCGTGTTTTCGCGTGAGATGAGTGTTGGGTCGCCCGTGGGCCGGCGCCCCACCCGGATTGCGGCGGGCGCCTGGCGGGTGCAGAGTAGAGCCCCCGACCCGAGACCCGCATGGAAGGTGCGCGATGACTCCCGCAGGATTCGCCCGTCGGCTGCTCTGCCTTTGCACGGTCGTCCTGGCGCTGGGCGCCGCCCGCCCGGTTGCGGCGCAGCAGGGGCAGGGCCCGCCGCCCTGGCTGCGGGACGCCGCGCGCCTGGACCTGGCGGGTCGAACGGCCGAGGCCAGGCGCGTGCTGCAGGCCGCCATCGACTCGCTGGCGGATCCGGCGGCGAAGGCCAGCGCCTGGCGAGCCACGGCCATGTCCTACGCCTTCGACGGCGACTGCGCCGGCACCGAGAAGTACGAGCGGATGGTGATCGACTACTGGAAGACGCGGGAGGCGGCGGAGCCGCAGAACGCCTTCTACCAGGAGGGCGAGATCGCCAACGAGGCCGCGCGCGTCTGCATCGATGCCGGCGACCTGACCGCGGCGGAGCGCTGGTACCGGACCGGCTCCGAGCTGGGCAACAGGGAGCCCGAGCCGCGCACCCACCCGCGCAGCCTCTGGGACTTCCGCCTGGCCCACGCCCTGGGCCGCATTGCCGCCCGGCGAGGCGACGCGGCCGGGGCGGCGCGCCAGGTCGCCGCGGCCCGGCGCGCCCTCGATTCCGACAGCGCCATGGCGGCGCAGCAGGAGCGCTTCTTCCCCTACCTCGTCGGCTACGTCGAGCTTTACGCCGGCGACGCCGCCAAGGCGCAGGCGGAGCTGGCCCGGGCCGTCTCGCTACGCGGCAACGAGCGCGACCCCTTCCTGCACACGCTGCTGGGCATGACGTACGAGAAGCTCGGCCGGCAGGACGACGCCCGGGCCGAGTACCTGAAGGCGCTCGACCTGGCCACGGCGCACAACCCGCCCTCCGCCTTCACCCGCCGTTTCCTGCGCGGCAAGCTGGGCCCGGCGCCGCCCGCGATCCGACAGTCCTAGCGAAAACAAACCCAATCTTACCGCCGAGTACGCCGAGGACGCCGAGAACGGACGCCGAGAACGGATTTGTTGTTGTTACAACAACATAAACCGCTTCGGCGGCCCGGTGCGCTGCGGTCCGCCGGTCTCGGCGGCGTGCCTTCGGCGTCCTCGGTGTTCTCGGCGGTAAGATGTGGTGTCAGTGCGTCTTCGCCGGCGTGGCCGGCGCGACGGGCAGGCACAGCCCGCACTGCGGCTCGGCATTCACGCCGGCCAGCGCCGCGTCCAGGATCGGCTCGCATGGTGCAGCTCTCCAATTCCGGGGCGATGAAGCCACGATAGCCCCGCGCGCCGGCGATGTCACGCCCACGTCGCTCTTGCATCGCGCCCGCGAATTCCCCTTCCTTGCCGCGCGGCGCTCAATTCGACGAAGCCTATGCCGCGCTTGTCGCGGAGGCGTACGAAATCGGGGGTCAGCGCGACGCGAAGTGAGGGAGGCGTGACCGGGACCCTGGCAGGGGTTGTGCGTGTGAACGCAGGTCGCGGCAAGGCATGTTGAACGCCAGGCTTCACGCCCTCCGGTACGTAGAAGTGCCGCTCTGCCTGCGAGGCTGATCGGACATGGTGATTTCGACCGCTGTGTTGGTGGCATCGTTGAGCGCGGCCGTCGTGCTGCTGGGCGCGCTCCTGGTCGTCGAGCACCGAAAAGCCTCGAGCCTGGCGCGGAAGAGCAAGTACGACGAGGGATATCGGGCGGGTCGCGACGATGTCGTCCGGTCGATCCGATACGAGCAGGAGATACACGAGTGCAAGCGCAATGGCCTCCTGAAGAAGGAGGTCACCCTGACCATTCGGGAGCGCGTCATGCTCGGCCACCTGCGCATCTCCGAATCCGAGCGAGAGGTCACGCTCGCCTCCGACGTCGACGCGGCGAGCGTCTGGAGCGCCCTGGAACACATGGGAGCATTGCTCGCCACTCCGGGTGCGGGTCAGCTCGTTCGCGTGCTGGCTCCCGCGGCCATGGCCTTCCTCTCCGACCCGCGGCGATCGAAAGGCAGAGCGAAGGAGCTGGGCGAGGGAGGCCGTCCGGGGGTGGGGTAGGCGACGTCGCCCGACTGCTATTCCTCGCCGGCGAAAAGGGAGGTTCTGAATGGACAACCGAAGCGGCGGGCACCTCGTGACCCGGGCGGTGCGCTGGACCGCCAGGATCTGGAGCGTCGTCAGCATCTGCGTGGTGCTGCTCTTCATCATCGGCGAGGGAGGTCCCACGAAAGCGGCCGAGTGGCGGCTGTTCCTGTTCTTCCCGCTCGGGGTCTGTCTCGGCATGGCCCTCGCCTGGTGGCGGGAAGGCATAGGCGGGATCGTCACGGTGGCCAGCCTGCTGGCGTTCTATGCGATTCACCTCGCGACCACCGGCACGCTTCCCTACGGCTGGGCCTTCCTGGCGTTCGCGGCCCCGGGGTTCCTGTTCCTGGTGTGCTGGGATCGGTCGCGCGGGGCGCGCAGGGCGGCGGCGCGGGAGGCGAGTTCGTGACGCGACAGGACCACGAGCCGCCGCCGGCGACCCACGCCTGGGGCTGGCGCTACCACCACACGGGCATCCCGACGACGCAGCGCAGGGAGGGCGAGCACTACCTGCCGCAGTTCGGGATGCACGTGTCGGGCTTCCCCGACAGCCCCTACGGCGTGGAGTGGATGCGCTTCGAGCCCGACAGCCCGCTACCCGAGCTGATCCGGACCGTCGCCCACGTCGCCTTCGAGGTGGACGACCTCGACCAGGCGCTCGTGGGCAAGACCGTGCTCTTCCCTCCCGGCTCCCCTTCCGCGGGCGTCCGCGCCGCCATGATCCTCGACCACGGCTCGCCCATCGAGCTGATCGAGTTCAGCAAGGGCGGGCGATAGCCGCACGTCACTCTTGCATCTCGACCGCAATGGTACTTCTTTGCGGTGTGCGCCCCGCAAATGTCCGCACCAGCATTTCCTGAGTCCATCGTTCTGACGACGGAGCGACTCATGGTACAGCGCGTTATCCATCTCGACGTCCACCGCACCGCTTTCATCCTCGCCCTCTGCGGCGCGATCGTCTCGCTGTTCCTTATGGTCCCCATGGCCATGTACTTCCTGGCCGAGCAGACCCAGCGGCTTCGGGGGGAAAAATCCGGGCATCACGCTGGAGCAGGTGG
>JADGQX010000214.1 GCA_017881445.1 Gemmatimonadota bacterium
GCCAGGGCACCGGGCCGGGGCGGGCGGGGCTGGCCGCCGAGCCGGCCGCGGCGCGCCGGGCGAGCTCCTCGAAGGGCGGCGGGGGCGCGAAGGCCGGCAGCCCGGAGGCGAGAAGCTCATCGGCCTGGTCGTGCAGGGTGCGGGCGTGCTCCAGGCGTCGCCGGCAGTCGGCGCAGAGGAGCAGGTGGGCGCGCAGCGCGTCCGCCTCTTCCGTTGCCAGCGCGCCGTCGAGCAGCGCGCTCAGGGTTCCGTCATCCGCGTGCCGCATAAGCCGCCTCCAGCGTGGCGTGCGCCTCGACGAGCCGCCTGCGGGCGCGCGCCAGCGTCGTTCCGACTGAGCCGACCGAGAGTCCGGTCTGGCTCGCGATCTCCGCGTAATCGAGCCCGGCGTTCCAGAGCAGGAGCACCTCGCGGTCGCGCTCGCCCAGGGCATCGAGGGCGCGGCGGAGCTGCTCGTGACGGTCGCCGGTGTCCAGGGCGCTCATGGGGTCCTCCGGCGATTCGGCGTGGGCGTCGGCCTCGACCCTGACCAGGGTGAGGTGGCGCCGCCGCCGGATCGCGGCGCGGGCGTCGTCCCGGGCCAGGTTCGACGCAATGGAGAAGATCCAGGCGCGAGGGCTATCGGGCTGGCCGCCGGAGCGGAGAGCGCGCACGAACGCCTCCTGCGCCAGGTCCTGCGCGCGCTCCGCATCCCACACCTTGCGGTAGAGGAAGCGGACCAGGTCCGTGAAAGTGGTCCGGTACACGACGCCCCAGTCGACGCTCATGGAGACCACGTTACAGGTGCCGGAACTCCCGGACCAGCCGCTCGATCTCCGCCTGCGAGAGCTGGCTCGCTCCCCCGGTGGCGATCCGGAGTGCGACCCGGGCGCCGGAGAGCTCGAGCTGGGGGAAGCTTCCGCACCACTGCTGCAGCTCCGGCAACTGCCGCAGCAGGGCGAAGAAGGCCGGGGAGAAGGGCTCCACCGCCGCGACGCGGGCGCCGGCGGGCCGGAGCCCATCGGACCAGACGCCGTCGCGCAGGGTGAAGCGCCGGCCGGCCACGATGCGCCAGTCACTGGCCGCGCTCCGGCCCGCCGACGCCCTCCCCGCCCCGCCCACGACCGCCGCATCGGCGGCGGCGATGTTCGCCAGCGACTTGGCCTCGCGGCGCGCCCGGGCCGTTTCGGCGGAGCGGACCGCGGCCTGGCCCATCACCATGAAGGCGGGCGCCGCGGCCGGAGTGGCCTGGGCGACGTCGAAGCCGGGCTCCTGGACGAGGTAGGCGGTGAAGTCGGTGAGGATGCCGTAGCGGAGCCCGAGCTGGCGCACCTCGGCCTCCAGCTCGGCGTTGCGGCCGTGCAGGCGCAGCTCCCGGGTCAGGACGCCGATCTTGCGGGAGGCCCAGAGGCGGGGGATGTAGTCGTCGCGGCGGCTCTCTGCCGGGAAATCGGCACTGGTAGTCACGCGCTCGGGCGCGCCCGCGCGCCGGCCCTCGAACGCGACCTCGCCCGTGCCGGCGCCGCGGTAGCGGGCCAGGAGGACGAGCTCATCGCCGGCGAAGAGGTCGGGCAGCGGAGCCGGATAGACATCCCGCAGCTCCACGGGCGCACCCGCGAGCCGGAGCTCCGTCAGCACCGGGTGCCGGATCCTGGCGGCGAGCAGAGCCAGCGGCCGTTCCAGGTCCTCGCCCGGCTCCACGTAGGCCGTGGTGCCGCGGGCGGCGGTGGTGAGCTGGTCCAGCAGGCGCGCATTCACGTCATAGCCCACGCCGAAAGCGAAGACGCGAGCCCGGCCGCGGCCGGCCTCGGCCTGCTGGGCGATCCGATCCGGGTCCTGCTCGCCCACGGTGGGCAGGCCGTCCGTGACGAAGACCACGATGGGCAGCCGGGGCGCCGGGGACGGGGCGCGGAACGCTTCCGCCAGCGCGGCGCCGATGTCGGTGCTGCCCGAGGCTTGCAGGCCGTCCACCCAGCGACGGGCCTCGGCCAGCTCCGGGGCGCTGGCTGGGGTCCAGCCGGCGCGATAGGGATCGACCGTGCTGTTGAAAGCGACGATGCGGAACCGGTCCGCGGTCCCCAGGGAGCCGAGCAGCGCGCGGATCGCCCGCCGGGCCTGGTCGATCTTGTCGCCGGACATGGAACCGGACACGTCCAGCACCAGCACCACGTCGCGCGGCACGGCATCCCCGGAAGCCTCGCCCGGGGAAAGCGTGATCATGGCGTAGCCATCCTCGACGCCGGTCCGATAGGCGGCGACGGAGACGCCGGCGCCGGCGCGGGCGAGCGGCAGGAAGATGGCGACGTCGCCCCGCAGCTCACCGGCTGTGCGGACGGTCATGCGGCCGCCCTCGCGCTCGGTGCGCAGCTCGTGCGTGGGGGAGAAGGCATCGCGGAAGGCGGAGCCGTCGTCGGCGACGAGGCGCAGCTGGACGGGCGCGTCGCCGCCCCCGGACGGGGCGGGCTGGGGATCGGGGAGCGGGCGCTCCGGGGCCAGGGGCCAGGGCCTGGGGGTCGGCGGCAGGGGCCGCGGCCCCCAGGTCTGGACCGCCCGGCCGGCGGCGTAGCGGAACACGAGAGCCTCGCCGGCCCGTGGCAGCAGCTGGGTGTAGCGCAGGGTGACCCGGCGCGTCTCCCCGGGCGCGATGGGGAAGACGCGGGCGCGCAGCAGCCCGTGGCCGATCAGCTCGACCAGCGCCGGGTCGCGCCGGCGGCGCACGATCTCCTCGTAGATGGCGCGGGCCCGCTCCGCGTCCAGCGTCTCGCCCTTGAGCTCGCGGTCCCCCTGCCAGAGCGAGAGGTCGGCGAAGGAGGCTTCGCCGGGGAGGGCGTACTGATACTCCCCCTCGGCCAGACCGGGGCCGTCGTTGCGGAACCACTCCTCCACCTGGACGCGGGCGACCCGGCCGACCACGTGGGCGGTGACGTCGGTGCGCAGACGCACGACGGCGTCGCGTCCATCGCGCCAGGGCCGGATCCAGCCCTGGGCGGTCAGGCGGGCCGTGGGGGAGGCCGCGCCGCACGCGACCAGCGCGGCGGCCAGCAGGCAGAACCGGTGTGCTCGGGACATAGCGTCGCTCCATCGAGGTGACAGTGGAAAGGACGACGGAGTGGCTCCCGCTTGCACACGGGAGGAGCGCCACGCGGCTCTTCCGCAATGGGACCTTGGTTTTTCCCCTATGTCCGGGTTACTATGAAGCGCTTCGGACCCACGAGGTCCACCCGCGACTCCGGTGCGCGCACACCGGATCGCGGCCGGCGCACTGGCCCGGGGGGGTCGCGCGTATGGCGAAGCAGGAAGGCATCGAGACGGAGGGCGTGGTCACGGACGTGCTTCCCGACCGCAACTACCGCGTCCGGCTGGAGAATGGCCACACCGTGCTGGCATACGCCGCCGGCAAGATGTCGAAGTTCAAGATTCGCGTCCTGGTGGGCGACCGCGTGTCGCTAGTCCTCTCGCCCTACGACCTCTCGCGCGGACGCATCACCTACAGACACAAGACCGGCGCTGGACCGCAGCCCGCCTGAGCGCAGCGGCGACCGCACCGGCAGATCCATCTCTAGGAACGAGCGGGGGGCGGGCGGACTTCCCCTTAAGCGCACGGCGAAGCTTCGGTGCGGCGCCCGGCCCGGGACACACCCCGGCCGACCTGCCCGCGGGACCGGCTCGACGTGGCGCGCTCGCGAAGCTCCGGCTCGGGACTTGCCATCCGGGCCCATAGCAGGATCGAAATCAGCACCCACAAATGTACGGAAGGTCGCGTTGACCAAGACACCCTCTCTCGGCGTCCTGGAAGTTCTGGATAGTGGCTCCGGCTTCATCCGACGCCGTGAAACGAACTACGTGCCGGGCGCCGACGACATCTACGTCGCCCAGAAGCTGGTCAATCAGTTCAACCTGCGGACCGGCGACGAGATCGCGGGCGAGATCGGAAGGTCGCCGGGCCGGGGCAAGAGCGCACCGCTCACCCGGATCGTGGCGGTGAACGACGTCGCCCCGGAGGAGCTCGGGCGCAGGCCCGAGTTCCAGCGGCTCACCGCCGTCCACCCCAAGGACCAGCTCCTGCTCGAGTGCGACCGCACCATCCGCGGCCAACCGGACTTCACCAACCGCATCATCGACCTGTTCTGTCCCCTCGGCAAAGGCCAGCGCGCGCTCATCGTGGCGCCGTCCAAGGCCGGGAAGACCATGGTCATGCAGGCCGTGGCGGAAGGGATCGTCAGGAACGATCCCGACTGCCTGGTGATGATCCTGCTCGTGGACGAGCGGCCCGAGGAAGTCACGGAGATGGAGGCCTGCGGCTACGGCGAGGTGATCGCATCCAGCTTCGACAACCCGGCCGAGCAGCACGTCACGGTGGCGGAGATCACGCTGGAGCGCGCCCGGCGCCACGCCGAGATGGGGAAGGATGTCGTCATCATCCTCGACTCCATCACCCGCCTGGCCCGGGGCTACAACGCCGTCGAGCAGAGCACCGGGCGCACCCTCTCCGGCGGCCTCGACGCCGGTGCGCTGGAGAAGCCCAAGCGCTTCCTGGGCAGCGCCCGCTACATCGATCCCAAGCAGGGCGGCGGATCCCTCACCATCATCGCCACGGCGCTCATCGACACCGGCTCACGCATGGACCAGGTGATCTTCGAGGAGTTCAAGGGCACCGGCAACAGCGAGCTGGTGCTCAGCCGCGAGCTGGCCGACCGGCGCATCTTCCCCGCCATCGACATCATGGCCAGCTCCACCCGGCGCGAGGAGCTCCTGCTCACCGAAGACGCCCTGGCCGCCTCCCAGCTGCTGCGCCGCCAATTCTCCGGCATGGGATCGGCCGACGCCATGGAGCATTGCCAGGCCATGATGAAGCGCACCTCGTCCAACGGGCAGCTGATCGAGAAGATCCTCGCCAAGGTCTGAACACGCGAAGACACGACGACGTCCGAAGACCCGAAGAGACCCCGGGCGGCGGCAGGCTGCCCGGGGTCTTCTGCATCTACCCCGTGCCCTCGCGTCCGCCTCACGCTCTCCGGATCAAGCCCATGATCAACGCGATCACCGCCACGATCAGCAGCAGGTGGATCACCACGGCCGTCACCTTGAATACGGCGAAGCCGAGAATCCAGAAGATGAACAGAATGATCGCCAGCCATACGAGCGCGCCCATATCGCCCTCCCGAGAAATGTCTCCCTGGCACCCTGCGCCGGCTCTCTCGCAGTTCAAGTTCCGTACCTGACCCACCCAGCGTCTTGTCCGGCAATGACTTCGCGTGTTGGTCCGCGGGCCGGCCGCGCGGGGAACCGGTCGCTTATGTCAAGCGTTACGTTGACAAAGCAATCGGGAGGACGTCGATGACGGAGGCGGGCGCGGTGGGCGGGCCGGACCTGAGGGCGGGGGTGGCGTTGGAAGAGATCCCCGATGGGGGCATCCTGGCGGGGCAGGTGGAGGGGGAGGCGGTGCTGCTGTACCGGGAGGGCGGGCAGGTGAGCGCGGTGGCGGGGACGTGTACGCACTACGCCGGCCCGTTGGGGGAGGGGTTGGTCTCGGAGGGGACCGTCCGCTGCCCGTGGCACCATGCGTGTTTCTCGCTGAGGACGGGGGCCGTGCTGCGCACGCCGGCGTTGAATCCCCTGGCGCACTGGGGGGTGGAGGTGAAGGCGGGGCGCGTGCGGGTGCTGGGTAAAGTGGAGGCGGAGCCCTACGGAGAGAAGTCACCGGCGCCGGCGGGAGGTCCGGGGCGCGTGGTGGTGATCGGCTTCGGGGCGGCGGGCTCGTCCGCGGTGGAGTGGCTGCTGCGGGAAGGGTGGGGCGGCCGGATCGACGTGGTGGAGCCCGACACAGACGCGCCCTACGACCGGCCGAACCTGTCGAAGGACTACCTGGCCGGCACGGCGCCGGAGGAGTGGATTCCGCTGCGTCCGGCGGGGTGGTACGAGGAGCGTGGGGTGGTGCTGCACCGGGCGAGCGCGACGTCGCTGGACACGGAGCGTCGGCAGGTGCGGCTGTCGGACGGGGCGGAGCTGGGCTACGACGCGCTGCTGCTGGCGACGGGAGCGGCGCCGATCCGGCTGCCGCTGGGCGAGGGGGCCGCGTCGGAGGACGGGGGCCATCCTACGAATGTGCACTACCTGCGCTCGCTGGCGGACGCCCGGTCGATCGTGGCCGCGGCCGGGGGGGCGCGGACGGCCGTGGTGCTGGGGGCCAGCTTCATCGGCCTGGAGGTCGCGGCCGCCCTCCGGAGCAGGGAGTTGGCGGTGAGCGTGGTGTCGCCGGAGACGGTGCCGTTCGAGCGGGTGCTGGGCCAGGACCTGGGGATGGCGATCCGTGCGCTGCACGAGGAGCATGGGGTGCGCTTCCACCTGGGCCGGACGGCGCGAGCCGTGGAGGCGGGCGGGGTGGAGCTGGACGACGGGACGCGGCTGGCCGCGGACATGGTGGTGGTGGGCGTGGGGGTGAGGCCGGTGCTGGAGCTGGCGCAGTCCGCGGGGCTGACGCTGGAGCGGGGCGTGGTGGTGGACGGGCACATGCGCACGAGCGCGGCGGGCGTCTGGGCCGCGGGTGACATCGCCCGCTACCCCGACGCGCGGACGGGCGAGTCGATCCGGGTCGAGCACTGGGTGGTGGCGCAACGCCAGGGAGCGGCGGCGGCGGCGGACATGGTGGGACGGGGCGCCCCCTTCGAGGACGCACCCTTCTTCTGGAGCCAGCACTACGATGTGCCGGTGAACTACGTGGGGCATGCCGAAGGCTGGGACGAGCTGGAGCTGGATGGCGACCCGGCGGCCCGCGACTGCGTCGTCACATACGTGAAAGGCGGCCGCACGGTGGCGGTCGCGACCATCTACCGGGACCGCGAGAGCCTGCAGGCCGAGCTGTCCATGGAGCGCAGCGCGCGCGAACGGGGGGCTGATGCAGGAGCTTGAGGGAATGGTGCTGGCGGAGGCGCGCAGCCAGGCTCACCGCAACGGGGACGGCGGGCGCGGGGTGGGGCCGCGCTCTCGGCGGGCGCGCTCGCCCGAGGACCGGCTGGGCATTGAGCCGCACGTGGCTGCGCTGCTGGAGGCGGTAGGCGAGGATCCCGCGCGGGAGGGGCTGGCGCGCACACCCCGGCGGGTGTCCGAGGCGCTGCACTGGCTTACGCGCGGCTACGAGATGGATTACCGCAAGATCATCGGCGGGGCGCTCTTCAACGAGGCGCACGAGTCCATGATCGTGGTGCGGGACATCGAGCTTTACTCCCTCTGCGAGCACCACATGCTGCCCTTCTTCGGGCGCGCCCACATCGCCTACGTGCCGGACGGGCGGATCGTGGGACTGTCGAAGCTGCCGCGCCTGGTGGAGGTGTTCGCGCGGCGGCTGCAGGTGCAGGAGCGCCTGACGGACCAGATCGCCGACGTGCTGACCGAGGTGCTGCAGCCGCGCGGCGTGGGTGTGGTCATCGAGGCGAGCCACCTCTGCATGATGATGCGGGGCGTGGAGAAGCAGAACTCACGCACGGTCACGAGCGCGCTACGGGGCGTGTTCCGGAGCTGCGCCATGACGCGGGACGAGTTCCTCCGGCTGGTGCACGGAAGGCCGTAAGTCGTTGCCGGAGGCCCGCGGATGAAACCAGTCGCCACCTCCCCGCGTAGGTAAGCCGTGCGCCTCCATCCGGGGGCGCGCGGCTGACCGAGGCAGGGGAACGAAGTTCATGAGCCGCAGCCACTCCCGCAGAGTCGTCCTCCGGGACCTCGCCATCTTCCACATCAAGACGCTCCTCGACGGCGCCAAGGGGTTCGCGCTCGTGTGGGTGGCCACCGCGGCCGCTGCGGTGGACGTCATCTTCCCGGGCAAGCGCCCCGGTCGCCTGTTCTACAAGATCATGCGGCTCGGCGAGCGCGCGGACGGCTGGCTCAACCTCTACGGCGCCGCGAAGAGCGCCGCGGCCGATGAAGATGGCCTCTTCGGCCGCAGCCGTGCCGGCAGCCACACGCTGCTCGGCCGCCTGGAGCAGGCGGTCCGTGGCGGCGACGAGCCGCGACACCCGCGCCGCTCCGCCTCGGACCGCGTGGCCTGACGCGCGCGGCGGTGCGGGCGCCGCCGCGCGCCGCCGACTCGAACGCCTTCGCCGCCGCGGCCAG
>JADGQX010000051.1 GCA_017881445.1 Gemmatimonadota bacterium
CGGCTCCATCGACGGGGACAATGCGGCCGCGTACCGGTACACGGAGTCGCGGCTGACGCGCCTGGCCATGGAGCTGCTGGCGGACATCGACCGGGGCACGGTGGACTTCGTACCCAACTTCGACGACCGGCTGCAGGAGCCGACGGTCCTGCCGGGCAAGGTTCCGAACCTGCTGGTGAACGGCTCGAGCGGCATCGCGGTGGGGATGGCGACGAACATTCCGCCGCACAACCTGCGGGAGATCGCCGCGGCCGTGAAGCACCTCGTCGCCCACCCCGATTGCCCCGTGGACGACCTGATGAAGCGGGTGCCGGGTCCGGACTTCCCGACGGGCGGCTACATCCTGGGGACGAAGGGGATCGAGGACGCGTACCGCACGGGCCGCGGCCGCATCGTGATGCGGGCGAAGGTGCAGAAGGAGATCAAGCGGGGGGGCAAGGAGCAGCTGGTGGTGACGGAGCTGCCCTACGGCGTGTCCAAGTCGCGGGTGATCGAGCAGATCGCGGAGCTGGTGCGGCTGCGCAAGATCGAGGACATCTCGGACCTGCGCGACGAGTCGGACCGGGACGGCATGCGCATCGTGGTGGAGCTGAAGCGGGGCGCCAAGGCCAAGCCGATCCTGAACACGCTCTACAAGCAGACGTACCTGCAGGCGACCTTCGGCACGATCATGCTGGCGCTGGACCACGACCGGCCCCGGGAGTTCAACCTCAAGGAGATGCTGGAGCGGTACCGGGACCACCGCATCGAGGTGATCCGGCGGCGCTCGCACTTCGACCTGGAGAAGGCGCGGTCCGAGGCGCACATCCTCGAGGGGCTGCTTATCGCCCTGGACAACATCGACGCGGTGATCAAGGTCATCCGCAAGGCGGAGGACCGCGAGGACGCCGCCGACAAGCTGCGCAAGAAGTTCTCGCTGTCGGCGGAGCAGGCCAGGGCGATCCTGGACATGCGCCTCGCGCGCCTGACCTCGCTGGAGACGCTGGAGATCCGGAGCCAGCTGAAGGAGCTGGCGGCGCGCATCGCGGAGCTGGAGGCCATCCTGGGCAGCGAGCAGCGGCAGGCGCAGGTGCTGCTGGACGAGCTGGACGCCATCGTGAAGGAGTTCGGCGACGCCCGCCGCACCACCATCGTGGACGAGGCGACCGAGTTCACGGTGGAGGACCTCGTCGCCCAGGAGGACGTGGTCATCACCATGAGCCACCTGGGCTACATCAAGCGCGTGCCCATGTCGCTCTACCGGCGGCGCATCACGACGGGCAAGGCGCTGGCGGGCATGGACAAGTACGACGACGACTTCCTGGAGCACGTCTTCGTAGCCAACACCCACGAGACGCTGGTCTTCTTCACCACCGACGGCCAGGCGCTGGCGCTGCCCGTGCTGGACGTGCCGGAGGCGGGGCGCGTCAGCCGGGGCAAGGCGCTTTCGCAGATCCTGGAGCTGGACAAGCGCACCGAGATCGCCCAGCTGGTCTCGGTCTGGGAGTTCTCGCCCGAGCGCACGCTGCTCTTCCTCACGGCCGGCGGCACGGTCAAGCGCACGTCGCTCGACCAGTTCGCCAACATCCGCGCCGGCGGCATCGCCGCCATCAAGCTGCAGGAGCGCGACCGGGTGCTGGACGTCCAGCTCTCGGACGGCACCAACGACATCGTGCTGGTCACGCGCAACGGCCGGGCGATCCGCTTCCCGGAGTCCGATGTGCCCTTCATGGGCCGCGTCGCCCAGGGCGTGGTCGGCATCAAGCTCCGCCCCGGCGACCGCGTGGTGGGCATGGTGGTGGTGCGGCGCGATGCCACGCTCTGCACCGTCACCACCCTGGGCTACGCCAAGCGCACGCCCGTCTCCGACTATCCCGTCCAGCGCCGGGGCGGCCAGGGCACCATCACCCTGGACGTGAACGACAAGACCGGGCAGCTGGTGGCCGCCAAGGAGCTGCTGCACGGCGACGAGCTCATGGTCATCACCGCCGGCGGCGGCTCCTCGCGCGTCGCCGTGGACGCCATTCCCGAGCAGGGGCGCGCCACCATGGGCAAGCGCGTGATCACCCCCGCCGACGGGGACCGCGTGGTGGAGGTGGCCCGCGTGGCCAAGGAACGCGAGGGCGGCAACGGCGACGCCGGCAGCGACGGACCGGACGGGGTGATCGTCGCCGCGGGCACTCCGGACGAGGAGGAGGAGCAGCTGGCGCTGCTGACCCTGGAGGACGAAGAAGAGTAAGCAGGACGTCGAAGAGAAGACCCCGGGCGGCCGCCGCCGTCCGGGGTCTTCTCTTTCGGGCCCGGGTCCCGGCCCGGGCTCCGGCCCGGGCCCGAAACGACTACCGGTCCAGCCGGAACTCCACTGGCACCGCCACCCACACCTTCACGGCCTTGTCCCGATTCAACCCGGGGCTGAAGCGCATGATGCGGGCGACGCCCAGCGCCGCCTCGTCCAGCCCGGGCACGCCGCTGCTCTCCTTGACCAGCACCTTGAGGACCTGGCCGGACTCGTCGATGAGCACCCAGACGAGCACGTGGCCCGTCATGCCCGCGTCCCGCAGCATCGGCGGGTACGCCCGCAGCAGGGCGCGCTCCACCGCGTTCCGGTTCTTTAGCTCGGGCGCGACGGTGAAAAGCACGAACATGGGGGCGGCGACGACGTCGTCACCGGTCACGTGGCGCGTGCCGGTGCCGCCCGGCGTCCCGCCCGGCTCGCCCATGGCCTCGCCCGGATCCTCCGTGAACGCGCCCAGGCGGATCGGGGGGAGCACGGTGGGCGGCATCATGGGCGGCGCGTCCAGCGTGGGGAATCCGCGCGGGCCCGCGCTGGCGGCCGCGCCGGCACCGGTGGAGACCGGCGGCGGCGGGGGCAGCGTCGGCTCGGGCACCGGGTCCGGCGGCAGGACGATGTCGGTAAAGCGCGGCCCCGGGCCGCTGCTGCTGGCCGGCAGCGAGGTGATGTAGAGGGCCAGCGCCAGCAGCGCGCCGTGGCCCAGGATCGAGAGCGCGACGGAGCCGGCGTGCGCCTTCCGGCTCTTCGGGGGCGCGCTGGCCATCAGGTGGCCGATGATGAGGGGATCGCCGCTGGCGGAGAGTGGGGATTGCGGGTGCTTGATCATGGCTGCCTCCGGTCTCGGGGCCGCAACCACCGGCCCCATTGGACCGGCAGCGCGCCCGTTCGCGGAAAACCCGCCACGTCGCCTGCACCTCCACCATGCGACGGCGACGCGCCCAGAGCAAAGCTCTCGTTGACAATGACGAACGAAGGCGCCCGGGAAACACACCGGGCGCCTTCACGGGTCCAGGAAGCCGGCGGGCGCATCCCGGAGATCATTGACCCGGCAGCCGGGGCGCTCGCATTGTGGCCGGGTCCCCAGCTCCAGAGGCACTGGCGCCGGCTGCCGCCTACTCCGGCTCGGAGGTTCCGCCGCGTCAGACGGCGGCGAGTCCGGCCAGGAACGCCGCCAGCGCCGCGTTGAACGCCGTCGCCCCTTCCATGCAGGTGACGTGGCCGGCGCCCGGGATCGTCACCAGCCGCGCGCCCGCGATGCCCCCAGCCAGCTCCTCCGCCTCCGGCACGGGCGCGAGCACGTCGTGCTCGCCCACGATGACCAGCGTGGGCACGTCGATCGTGCCCAGCACGACCGTGGAGTCGGCTCGCTCGGCCATGCCCTCCAGCGCCCCGGCAACGCCCTCCACGGACGCGGTGTCCATGATCGCCCGCAGGCGCGTCTCGACCTCCGGGTGCCCCTCCCGCGTTTCCCGCGACAGCAGCTGCGGCAGCATGGCCTCGGCTACCGCGCCCGCGCCCGCGGAGCGCGCCAGGGCGGCCCGCTCGTAGCGCGCACGCCGGCCATCGGGCGTGTCCGCGCCCGCCCGCGTGTCCGCCAGCACCAGCGCCCGGATGCGCTCCGGGTGCAGCCGCCAGAGCGCCAGGGCGACGTATCCGCCCATGGACAAGCCGCACACCACCGCGCGCCCGAGCCCCCGCTCGTCCAGGAAGCACTCCAGCTCGCGCGCCAGGATGTCCATGGTGAGCGTCGCCCCCAGCGGCGCCGAGCCGCCGAAGCCCGGCAGGTCCGGCGCCAGGAAGCGCCAGCCCGCCGGCACGTTCGCCAGCTGCTCGTTCCAGATCGCGCCCGAGAAGGGGAAGCCGTGCACGAACAGCACGACGCTTCCGCCGTTGCCGGCCTCCCGCCAGCGCATGCCCACGCCCAAAGGCCCGTGCATCTGCATCTCAGATCCCCAGTGCCGAGCGGATGATCGGGTCGATGCGGTCCGGCGTCCAGGGCGGCTCGAAGGTCAGCTCCACCTCCGCCGTCTCGATCCCGTCCACGCCCTCCACCGCCGCCTTCGCCTCGTCCAGGATCTGGGGCGCGGCCGGGCAGAAGGGCGAGGTGAGCGACATGGTGATGTGGGCGTGCGAGCCATCCACGTCGATACCATACACCAGCCCCAGCACCACCACGTCCAGGTTCAGCTCGGGGTCCTTCACCCGGCGCAACGCTTTACGAACTTCCTTCTCTTCGGGCATCTTCCGAGTCCTTGTCGGGGAGCAGGAGCACGGCACATGTGCTCGTGCACGTGTCCGGTGCAGGTGTAGGAGTTCACGAGGCGGAGCACGAGCAAGCTCCGCGCCTTCGCGACTAACCCCCTGCAAGTCCAGAACCTAGAGGAACTCCCCGCCCCTGGGAAGCCCCGGCGCCGTCGGCTGCCCGGTCTCTCCGAGACCGGTGGTCGGTGGTCGGTGGTCGGCGGCCGGTGTACCGTGTACGGGGACCGGAGGCCGGTGTACGGATGCCGGTGTACCGTGTACGGAGGCCGGTGTACCGTGTACGGATGCCGGTGTACCGTGGCCGGAGACCGGAGCCCGGTGCCCGCCAGTCGGCCGTTTGACTCAGCAACTTGTCCCGGCTACGCTGTGTGGAAAAGGAGGCCGACATGCTTATCCGCATCGAATACTGCAACTCCTGAGGGTATCTCCCGCGGGCCTCCAGGCTGGAGGACCTGATCCGCGGGGCGTTTCCCGCCGCCGAGGTCGAGCTGGTGCAGTCGTGGGGCGGCGTGTTCGAGGTGAGCCGGGACGGCGAGCTGGTCTTCTCCAAGCGGCAGCTGGGCCGGTTCCCCGACTGGCAGGAGATCAAGACGAAGCTCGAGGCATAGCCACGTCCGAGATTCCGAGGACGCATCTTTGATCAAGCGCATAGCCATCAACACCGGCGGTGGTGACGCCCCGGGCCTGAACGCGGTCATCCGGGCGGTGACGCTTTCGGCGCGGCGGCTGGGCTGGGAGGTCTACGGCATCCGGCGCGGCTACGGCGGGTTGCTGGGCGATGCACCCGAGCCGGGCGTGGTGCCGCTGGACGTGCCAGCGGTGCGCGGCATCACGTACCGGGGCGGGACGATCCTGGGGACCACCAACCGGGGCAACCCGTTCGAGTGGCCGGTGAAGAACCCCGACGGCACGCGCAGCGTCGTGGACCGCTCGGACGAGCTGGTCGCGGCGTTCCACGAGCACGGCTTCGACGCCCTCGTCGCCGTGGGCGGCGACGGCTCGCTCCGCATTGCCAAGCGCTTGATGGACAAGGGGATTCCCGTGGTGGGCGTGCCCAAGACCATCGACAACGACCTGGGCGCGACCGAAGTCACCTTCGGCTTCCACACCGCCGTGCAGACGGCGACGGACGCCCTGGACAAGCTGCACTCCACGGCGGAGAGCCACGAGCGCGTGTTCGTGGTGGAGCTGATGGGGCGCACCGCGGGCTGGATCGCGCTGACCGCGGGACTGGCTGGCACGGCAGACGTGATCCTGATCCCCGAGATCCCTTACGACATCGCTCGCATCTGCGCCAAGGTGGAGGAGCGCTACCAGCAGGGCCGCCGCTTCGCCATCATCGTGGCGGCCGAGGGCGCCGTGCCCGTCGGGGGCGTGGCCTCCGTGGTGGAGAAGGGCACGGCCGGGTACGCGCCCCGCTTCGCCGGCGTGGCGGAGCGGCTGGCGCACCAGCTCCTGGAGCGCACCGGCCGTGACTGCCGCTCGCTGGTGCTCGGACACCTGCAGAGGGGCGGCACCCCCAACGCGCAGGACCGGGAGATCGCACTCCGCTACGGCGCGGCCGCGGTGCGGCTGCTCCAGGACGGGCAGCTCGGCACCATGGCCGCGCTGCACAACGACGAGATCACGGCCGTTCCCCTGGCCGACGCGGTGGCGGAGGTCCGGCGCGTGCCCGTGGACTTCGACGGCGTGCGTACGGCACGCGAGATGGGCGTCTGCTTCGGCGACTGAGCGCGCGCGAGCACCGGCCGGGTCTCGCGCTGGCCACACTTAGGGTCACGCGGAGCCGCGAAGCACGTGGAGGGGGTTGCCGGCGGACCGCCGGACAGGGGGCAGCCGCGGACATCCCTTTTGTTGGTTACATCCACCCGGATCCTCGCGAACCCCTCCGCCCGTCGGTTCCGCAGGGTGCCCCTGCCCTTCACGATCGAGCGCGGTCGAAGTTGCCGTTGGCCGGAATTGTGGTTGCAGTTGCCGTTCAACCAAAAGAAGGAAATCCTTGCCGGACCGCGTCCCTTGGCATGGCCCGGCCATCCGCCGAGCCACCTCCGCGTGCTCTGCGCCTCTGCGTGATCCCGCTGTTGACGATGCCCGCGTGACCCGCGGCGGAGGATGACGACCATGAACCACCTCCTCGGCGTGACCGCGCTCGCCATCGCCCTTGCCCTCCCCGGCGCCGCCCGGGCGCAGGACGGCGCCGCGCCCGCGCTGGCCGTGCCCTGGATCATGCGCGGGCCCGAGCTGGTGGGATCGCCGCCCCAGGCCGTGCGCTGGAGCGACGACGGCCGCTGGGTCTTCTTCCGCTGGCGCCCCGGCGGCCGGCCCTGGTCCGAGCCGCCGGCGCTCTACCGGGTGCGAGCCGACGGAGCGAACGGCGGCGTGCCCGAGCGGCTGTCGGATGCCGCGGCGGACTCGCTCGGTCCCATCGCCGCCACGGAAGGCGACGTCGCCCGCGACCGGCGCTGGCGCGTCGTCGCCTTCCGGGGCGACCTCTACCGCATCGACCGCCGTACGCTGGCCGTGCTGCGCCTGACCCGCACCCGGGCGACCGAAAGTGACCCCGTCGTCTCCGGCGACGCCCGCACCGTCTTCTTCCTGCGCGCCGACGCCGTGGCTGGCGCGCCGGCCAACGTCTTCGCCCTCGATCTGGCCACGGGCGCGTTGCGCCAGCTCACGGACCTGCGGGCCGGCACCGCACCGGATTCGGCGAAGGCCGAGGGCCAGCGGAGATACCTGGAGGAGGAGCAGAAGCAGCTCTTCGAGCACATCCGGGTCCAGGCGGCGCTGAAGGCGCACGAGGATTCGCTGAACAAGGCACGGGAGGCGCTGGAGCCGAAGCCCGCCTGGATCGCCAAGGACGAGCGCGTCATGGGGCTGGCCGTGGACCCCGCCGGCCGCTGGGCGGTGCTGGAGGTGGGCCGGCCCGCGCCCGATGCCCGCCAGGCCATCGTCCCCGACTGGGTCACCGCCTCCGGCTACGTCGAGCCCCGGCCCATCCGCTCCAAGGTCGGCGACGTGCAGGAGGAGGGGCGCCTCGCCCTGGTCGACCTGCGCTCGGGCGAGGTCAGCTGGCCCGATCCCGCGGCCGCGGCGCCTAAGCCCGACACCGCCGACCGGCCGCGCCACGGCCGCTTCGCCACGGTCGCCTTCCTGGGCTGGAGCGACGAGGCCGCGCCCCGCGGGCTGATCGGCGCCGTCGCCTACGACTACAAGGACCAGTGGCTCGGGGTGCTCGACCCCGCCTCCGGCAAAGTGGCGCCCCTGGCCCACGACCACGACGCCGCCTGGATCGGCGGGCCCTGCGAGACCTGGGCGAGCCGCGACTGCGCCGGCTGGGTGCCGGGCGGCAAAAGTCGCCCCGCCGCCTGGTTCCTGAGCGAGCGCGACGGCTACAGCCACCTCTACCAGGTCGAGGCCGTCGCCGCGGCAGCCCCGGCCGCCCCGGCGCCCGCCGACACGGCCGGCGTCGCCACACCACCGGCCCGCCAGCTCACGAAGGGCGCCTGGGAGGTAGCCGCGGCGGCCATCTCGCCGGCGAAGGACCGCTTCATCCTGCACACGAGCGAGGCCGCGCCCTTCGAGCAGCACGCGTACGCGCTGCCGCTGGGCGGCGGCACGCCCGAGCGCCTGACCGCGGGCACCGGCTGGGAGGACGTGGTGCCCTCCCCCGACGGCCAGCGCCTCGCCATCGCCCATTCGGAGAGCAACGCGCCACCCGAGCTGTACCTCGCCGAGGCCCGCGGCGGCGCCGCCATGCGTCGCCTGACGACGTCGCCCGCGCCCGAGTGGCTGGCCCGGAAGTGGGTCCAGCCCGGGATCGTGCGCTTCACCGCCTCCGACGGCGTCCAGGTCCCCGCCCGCATCTTCCGCCCGAGCGACGTCGGCGCCCGGCCCAACGGCGCCGCCGTCCTATTCGTCCACGGCGCCGGCTACCTGCACGAGGTCACGCGCGGCTGGTCCAGTTACCACCGCGAGTACATGTTCCACCACCTGCTGGCCGAGCGCGGCTTCACCGTGCTCGACGCCGACTACCGCGGCTCCGCCGGCTACGGCCGCGACTGGCGCACAGCCATCTACCGCCACATGGGCGGCCGCGACCTGGACGACCAGGTGGACGCCGCCGCCTGGCTGGTAAAGAACGAGCACGTGGACCCCGCCCGCATCGGCATCTACGGCGGATCCTACGGCGGGTTCATCACGCTTATGGCCCTCTTCACCCGCCCCACCACGTTCGGCGCCGGCGCCGCGCTCCGCTCCGTCACCGACTGGGCCCACTACAACCACTGGTACACGGCCCGCATCCTCAACCTGCCCCAGGACGACACCCTCGCCTACCGGCAGTCCTCGCCCATCTTCTTCGCCGAGGGGCTGCAGCGCCCGTTGCTCATGGCCCACGGCATGGTGGACAGCAACGTGCACTTCCAGGACGTGGTCCGCCTGTCCCAGCGGCTCATCGAGCTGCACAAGACCGGCTGGGAGCTGGCCGTCTACCCCGTCGAGAGCCACGGCTTCGTCGAGCCCGCCTCCTGGACCGACGAGTATTCCAGGATCCTGGCGCTCTTCGAGCGGATGGCCGGCAGGTAGGAACAGCAATGGCGATTCACCACGGAGGCACAGAGGACACAGAGGACAGATGTTGTTGTAAATACTTCAAATACAACATCAAGCGGGAGCCCGGCGCGTCAGTGACGCCCCGGGCTCCGTGTGCTCTGTGGCTCTGTGGTGAAATCCGTCTGTCCAGGCCCGGCCAGCGGCTAGCGGTGCCGCGTCGTCTTCCGGCCCGCGAGCGCGTCCCGCCCGGAGGAGCTGTGCTTGCGCGCGACGCGGTGGTGCGCGCCGTGCCGGCTCCGGTGGGGGTGGTGGTGGCGCACGGCGTGGTGGCGCGAGCTCGCCACGCGCGCGTCGTCTGCGGCGGTCCGCGCCGTCGCGGCGGCCAGCCGCCGCGACGCCGGGTCCGCCAGCACCTTCGTCGCGTAGCCGTTCTCGGGATCCCGGCCCCGCTTCACCAGCCGGTCCACCGTCCCCGGCCCGCGGTTGTAGGCCGTCAGCGCCAGCCGGACGTTGCCGTCGTAGCGGTCGATCAGCCCCCGCAGGTAGCTGAAGCCCAGGTGCAGGTTCGTGGTGCCGTCGAACAGGTCCTTGCGCGTGGTCCCCGGCTTCAGCGTCCGGGCCGTTCCCGGCATGACCTGCGTCAACCCGATCGCGCCCACGGGCGAGACCGCCGTCGGCTTGAACTCCGACTCGGTGCGCACCAGCCCGAACGCCAGCCTGGGCGCGATCCCCTCCGTCGAGGCCGCGCGATGGATCTGCGCCGCCAGCCCCACCGGCACGTCGTAAAGCCTGGAGAGCCCCAGAGTCATGCGCGCGCTCGCCCGCTCCGCCGAAGCGAAACCGGCGGTCATCGAGCTGCCCGTCGCCAGCCGCGCACCCGCGGCTGCCGCGTCGCCTGAACGCTCCCTCGACATGAACGCGCTCGCCGGGGCCGCCAGCCCCACGCCGATCGCGAACATCGTCACCGGACGCCGCACACGTTCCCACAGCGCCCCGATCCGGGTGGTGTCCAGCACCATCGCGTTTCCTGGTCAGAGGTTTCGTCAGGGCCGCCATGCGGCGGCCCGGGGGGGGTGGCCTCATCCTGCGCGTCTGGAATGTAACGGACATCGCCTCCGGGTGGAACCCCTTGACACATAACATGTTGGAATCATTCCTCGCCGGGCGCGCAGGCGCGGGTCCCACGCAGGGTAGGCCGCGCCCGGCCGGAGGACCGGCTCCCGGGATCCCGGCCCGCCGCTCCGGTCCGTGGGTCGGCCCGCATGGCCCCCCCGGTAACCGTCGGGCCCGGCCCGCAGACCCACAAGATGTTGTGGTCATACGACGTGAATTATTGAGAACATTGCCAAACAAATGTAGGCGCTGATATTGCGCCATTGCGCGGCGACGTTGTGCGTGTCCTGGATTGCAGTACGCGTTTTCGTACACGTGCGCGCTTCGCTCCGCGCGGGGATAGACCGACACTGCCCCATGCCTTCTGCGGTCTATTCCTGTCACATCCGGTGGCGGCGGGTCGCCGGGGTTGGGACGGCTATATCACGATCTCACGTCGGGATCGACCGATCTGCGCCGCACCACCTTGGACGGAGCTACCCGATGCTCCCTGTGGATGTTCGGGGGGTGCTCGCCTGCGGGTGGGGACCGCTTACGATGCTGGCCTTGTTGGCCGCGTTCGGCGGTTGCGGGGGCGATGCGGTCGCGCCCGATCCGCCTCCGGCCCTGAGGCCGGGCCCCGGTCAGAGCCCGGCCGCGCCCCAGGCGCCCGGGCTGCTGACGGCGGCATTCGAGTCCAACGCACGCGTCTCGCTGGGCGCGGGCGAGGAGCTCTACATCGCGGGCGTATACTTCGACACCAGCCAGCCCGTCTACCTGGCGCAGGTGGGGATCACGCGCAACGGCGTCGCCTCACTCGTCCTGCTGCAGCGCTCCTACCGCATCCAGAACGATTCCATCCTCTTCGACGGCGACCTTCTGACCCCGGGCGTGCTCGAGCAGGCTGGAGCCGTGCTGCGGACGCGCATCCGCCACGATGGGGGCGAGATCGAGGTGGCCATGCCGCAGATTCGCGACTGAGCCGCCACGGCCGCACGCCTCCCGGGTCCAGCCAGCCGGTGCATCCTCGTCCTCCTGCAGCAGCCCTACCGCGTCTGGAAATACTCCATTGTCTTCGACGGGAAGCTCACCGCCCGCTTCGCGCTGGAGACGACCCGGGATGATCAGGGCCAGTGCCGTCCGGAAACCGGACACGTCCGGCAATCGGACAGCCGTCCGTTGTTGGCCCCATGCCTGGCCGATTCGCGCGTGCCGCTTCGCGGTTGTCCGCATACCGCACATCGGGCGCGTTTCGCGGACAGGAGAGCATGCCACGTAAGTCGTCTGAATTAAACCACTTGCGTCCTGGGCGCGGGTAGGTCCGGAATTCGCCCCTGCTCCGGTTCACGGCGACGGCGAACCAGGCCACAACGGCTGGCGCGGCCGCCGGCCTTCACCATCTCCAACGGAGCGATTGCGATGCGGCGGCGACACCCCGGGGGCCTGCTCGCTGGTTACCGCCTCATGCTGCTGGTGCTTGGCGGGCTCGGCCCGACCCTGGGTGCCTGCGCGGGTGACGCCACGGCTCCGGTTCCGGTGGTAGCCGGCACGGGCCGTGGAGCGCTCGCGGCGGAACCGCCGCGGCTCCTCACGGCGGGCTTCGAGTCGAGCGAGCGCGTCGCGCTCGCGGGCGACGAGGACCTGTACCTCGCCGGCGTCTACTTCGACCGCGACCAGCCGGTGTACCTGGCGCAGGTCGGCATCGCGCACAAGGGCTCCGCCTCCCTGGTCCTGCTGCAGCGGTCGTACCGTATCGAGGGCGACTCGATCTTCTTCGACGGGGGACTCCTCACGCCCGGTGTGCTGGAGCGGGAGGGCACGATCCTGCGCACGCGCATCCGCCACGACGGCCGCGAGATCGAGGTGGCGCTGCCGCGCATCCGCGACTGACGCGACTTCCCGGTTGCAGGAACGAATGCGGCCCCGTCGAGGCGAGCTCGGCGGGGCCGGAGAGGCATGACGCGACTGCGGAGGGGAGCCGGAGCCCGCTACACCTCGTCGCTGAAGCCGCCGTGCCCGGAGCACTTGGCGATGACCGGCGCTCCGTTCATCAGCTCGTTGACGGCCTCCATCTCCTCGCCCGTGCGGCGCACGCGCTCCCGGACGGTAAGGACGTGGGCGTAGTCGAAGTAGGCGACGACGGCGTCCTCGGCCCCGACGTAACCCTCGAGGACCGTGTCCTCCATGCGTGCGTGCAGCGTCTCGAGGATGGCATCGACGGCGCGGGCGAGACTGCGCTGGTCGCTCAGGTTCTGGAGCTCGAAATCGCCGTCGGCATGCGCCAGGAGCTTCTCCACGTCCGCCAGCTCGCGCGGCGGCGCGGCGATGCCCACGCCGCCCCGGACGACGCCTTCCAGCGTCATCTCGGCTCCCGCGGCGAGAGCCATCAGCTCCTCGTACGTGCACCGAACCAGCACTGTGCTCCTCCTCCCGGTTGCCCGCTCCAGCTTTGCCTGCGGACCCTTCCTGCGACCCCCCTCAGTGCAAGCGACGTTCCGCTGCGAAATCGGCGTCGCGCCACCCGCTGTGCATCTGCTCTCACCTACCCTATTCACGAACGGGCTCCAGAGTTTCCGGACCGCTTCGGTCCCACCCTCCGACCCGGCCGCAACGTGTTTCCTGTACACCATTTGATGCGCAAACCGCGAAATTCGTTGCAAGATGTGGCTCAATCCGTTCCGGTCCGGCGCACGAGCGTCTGCCCGTGCCGGAGAAGGGCGAGGTCGCGCTCGGGCAGCTGGGCTTCGGCCCAGGCGCGGCGCAGCAGGCGTGGCGGCTCCAACACGGGCTCGTCCGTGAGCCGGAACGTGCCCCAGTGCATGGGCAGGAGCGCGCCGCGCCCGCCCAGCTCCAGGTACGCCCGCACCGCCTCGCCCGGGTCCATGTGCGCCGCGCGCATGAACCAGCGCGGCTCGTACGCGCCAATCGGCAGCGCGGCCACGTCGAAGGGGCCGTGCCGCGCCGCGATCTCCGGAAAGGCGGGGAAGTAGCCGGTGTCCCCGGCGAAGTACAGGCGCGCGTCCCCGGATTGGAGCACCCAGGAGCACCAGAGCCGGTCCCGGCGCCGCTCCAGGGGCGAGCGGCGCGACCAGTGTTGCGCGGGCGCAGCAGTCAGCCGGATGGGCGGAGCGCCGGCGCCCGCGCCCAGCGAGCGCTCGTCCCACCAGTCGAGCTCTTCGACATGGCGGACCCCGACCTGCCGGAACCAGTCGGCGAATCCCAGCGGTGCCAGCCACTGGAGCTCTTCGCCGAAGCGCTCGTGCAGCCGGGCCACCGTGTCGCGGTCGAGGTGGTCGTAGTGGTCGTGGGAGATGAGGACCGCGTCGATGGGCGGCAGCGCCTCCCAGGCGACGCCCGGCGGCACCAGCCGCGCCGGGCCGGCCCACTGCACGGGGGAGGCGCGCTCGCTCCAGACGGGGTCCGTGAGCACGTTCCAGCGCCCGATCTGCACCAGCAGCGTCGAGTGCCCCACCCAGGTGATGCGCAGCTCGCCCGGCTCGGCCCGCGGCTGCGCCACCTGGCTCTGCGCCAGTGGCAGCTCACCCGGCGCGGGGTCGGGCTCGGTCGCCTCGCCCAGCCGCTGCAGCCGCCAGCGCAGGAACGCGCCCAGCCCCCGCTCCGCCGAGCCGGCTCCCGGCCACGGGTTGCGGAACCCGCCCCCCGGCGCGTGATGCGTTGGCGCGCTCAATGGCTCCTTCCGCTGTGCTTGAGCTTGTTCACCACGGAGGGCACGGAGCTCACAGAGGCTGCACGGAGAATCCGGCGGTCCGCCGTGGCCGGTGAAGTCCGTGAATCCTCCGTGCCCTCCGTGGTGAAACCGGGCGTTCGCGCGCGCCTACCGCAACAACCAGCGGGCGAGCAGCAGTCCCGAGGTGAGGTCGATGGCGGCGTGAGCGACCATGGCCGGCACGATGCTCCCCGTCAGCAGCACCGGCACCGCCAGCACCGCGCCCAGGATGGCCGCGCGGGCGGCGCCGCCCACATCCTGATAGGCGTGCATGATGCCGAACACGGCGGAGCTGGCGGCCAGCGCGAGCGTGACGGAGCCCGTCGCATGCAGGAGCGCCCAGAGCAGGAATCCGCGGAAGACCAGCTCCTCCGCGAAGCCAGCGCTCAGGGCCAGGGCGGCGAAGGACAGCTTCTCCAGGCGGCTGATGGGGATCAGGTGCCGCAGCAGCGGCGTCTCCGCGATGCGCAGCAGGCGGCCCAGCACCATCACCGCGAGCCCCGCCGCGTAGGCGCCCACGGTCCAGGCGCCCAGCGCCAGGGGCGGGGCCGGGCGCAGCCCGAGCTGCGCCGCGCCGATGCCGCTGCCCATGGCCACGGCGGCCGTCAGCCCGGCCAGCGTCCAGAGCAGGAGCGCCGAGCTGAGGTAGAGCCCCGAACGGGGCACCGCCTCCGCCCTTCCCTGGGAGACCCGCGCCTGCCAGCGCATGAACACCGGCAGTGGCACGAGCAGGAATGCGGTCAGCACGCAGGCGGGGAGCGGCAGGTGCCGCCCCACCGCGAGCGCGGCCAGGGTGGCGACGGCGACGGCAAGGCCGTACGCCCAGCGCGAGCTCAACGCTCGCCCCGGCGCCCGCCCAGCACGCGCCCGACCGCGGGTGCCGCCAGGACGACGATGAGGATGCCCGCCAGCAGGCCGACCATGACGTCGGTTGCGTAATGGAAGCCGGCGTAGACGGCGCCGAAGGCGAGGCCGGCCGCGCCCAGCGCCACCAGAGGCCCGACCCGGGGCAGGAAGCGAAAGACCAGGATCGTCATCGCGGTGGAGACCGCCACGTGGGACGAGGGGAAGGCGGCGCCCCGGCTGGAGCCGCCCTGCAGCAGGTGGTGCGCGAGCTGGTACACGGGCCCGCGCGCCAGCTCGCCTCCCGGCGGCGGGAAGAGGTAGCGCGGCCCCGACACCGGGAAGTACACGAAGAACAGGTAGTGCACGAAGAAGGTGAGCATCAGCGGGAACACCAGCCGCCGGAAGTCGCCGCGTCGCCCCAGCAGGTACAGCGCCAGCGGCGGGCCGTAGATGATGGCGTAGTACGAGAGGTAGGCGGCGTGCAGCGGCTCGGAGATGGCGAGGTAGGGCAGTGCCCGCGAGAGCGCCACACTGGGCTGCGTGCCGAAGATCGCCTGGTCCGCCGCCTGGATCACGGAATCGAAGTAGCGCCCGCCCCAGACCTCCACGTTGAGCGTGGCCAGCTCCTTGTACAGGAGCGGCATCGTCGCCAGCGGGTACCAGTCGTGGAAAAAGGACGTCACGCGGGGCGCCCGCGCCGCCATGCGGGCGGCGAGGTTGTCGAAGGGCGGGACCCCCAGGGCGAAGGCCGCTCCCAACACGTGCAGCAGCACCAGCCAGGCCCAGCCCGGCGGGTGCGCGGGGAACGCCAGGGCCGCGCCGGAGACCAGCAGATAGAGCCCGAACAGGCGGTCCATGGCGCGCCGCTCGACGCCGCCTTCGATGGCGTCGGCCACTCCCGCCGCCGGCAGCCCGCCCGGCGCCCGTTCCAGAGTCGTGCCCCTCACGTTACGCTCCATGCGAAACGGCCGCTCCGCCGCTCGGCGAACCGGCCGGGGTGGTCCGGTGTTTCATATACCACGACGTATCCGCCCACGCGAGACCCCGCCTGGACCCATGGCAGGCGGCGGGAGGACCCATGAAAATCCGCGCCCGCACCCTGATCGCGGCGTTGGCCCTCGCCCTGCTCACGCCCGGCTGCTCACTGCTCCCGGGCCACCACCACACGGACGAGCAGGCGCCCGAGAACGAGGATGTCCCGCAGGACATCGGGGTTCACATCGCCAACCACAACTGGTCGGACATCGTGGTGTTCGCCGTGCGCGGCACCTTGCGCCTCCGCCTGGGCGACGTGACCGCCGGCAATGAGGCGGACTTCGTCCTGCCCCGGAGCATGACGGAGGGCGGCCAGCTGATGCTGGTGCTGCACCCGATCGGCGGACCGCGGGACTTCTCCACCGGCCCGATCATGGTGCAGCCGGGTCAGCAGATCGACGTGCGCGTCGAGAACGCGATCTCGCAGACCAACTGGTCCATCAACTAGCGAGCCGGCGCCGGCGCTCAGCCTTTGTCCGTCAGCGCCCGCTCGTAGACGCGGTAGGTCTTGTAGACATACGCGCCCATCCGCTCCAGCCCCCGGCGCATCTCCCAGTTGTCCTCCAGGATCCACGAGCATTCCGCCCGCGGGAAGCCGATGGGCGGCCCGTCCTGGAAGAGCTTCAGGTACATCATGGCGTCCAGCCCCTTTCGCCGGAACCCGGGCTTGATGCCGAGGGTGATCACCCGCGCCGCGCTGATCTTCCGCTTGTACCACAGGAGCTTGAAGATGCCGAAGGGGAAGAGCCGGCCGTTCAGCCGCTTGAGCACCTGGTTGAAGTCGGGCAGGGCGATGGCGAAGGCGACCGGCTCGCCGCCAATCTCCGCGATCAGCACCAGCCGCGGCTCGACCACCGGCTTGAGCGACTTGGCCATGTGGGCGAACTCGGCGTCCGTCATGGGGATGAAGCCCCAGTTCTTCTCCCAGGCGCTGTTGTAGATCTCCTTGATCCGGCCGACCTCGGCGTCGAAGTCCTTCATGTTCACGGGCCGCAGCACCACGCCCTCCGAGCGCTGCAGCCGGGCCACGCCATCCACAAGGCGCTGCGGCGGCGTGCCGTCCGCGAGGTAGTAGCACAGCAGGTCCTTGGCCTTGGCGTAGCCCGCCGCCTCCACCAGCGCGGGGTAGTAGGGCCGCCCGTGCGTCATCATGATCATGGGCGGGGTGTCGAAGCCCTCGATCAGGATGCCGGGGGAGCACAGCTCCTCGTTGGTGGAGAGGTTCATCGGCCCCTGCACCGCCGTCATGCCCCGCTCCCGCAACCAGGCTTCCGCGGTGCCCAGCAGCGCCGCCACCGCCTCGGCGTCGTCCTCGGCCTCGAACAGGCCGAAGAAGCCCAGCCGCTCCCCCGTGAACTCGATGTACTTGCGGTTCACGATGGCCGCGACCCGGCCCACGGGGCGACCGCCGCGCCAGGCCAGGAAGTACTCCACGTCCGCGTGCTGGTGGAACGGGTGCTTGCCGCCGATCACCGTGTTCACGTCCATGAGCAGCGGCGGCACCCAGAGCGGATCGCCGCGATAGATGCGCCAGGGCAGCCGTCTGAACAGCCGCAGCTCGCGCTTGCCCGAGACGCGGCGCACCTCCAGCGCGCCCCCGCTCCCCCCGCCGGAGCGAGCAGGGGCCGCGCCTGCCGGCGCGGCCCCGCGACCCGTCAACCCCTCCTGCGTCGCGCCGCCCTCACCGGGCGGCGCGTGCTGCGATTCGCTCATATCACCGCCATGCTCTTGCCTACCTTTGCGAAGGCATCCAGCACCTGGTCCACGTGATCGTCGTTGTGCGTCGCCATGAGCGAGATCCGCAGCCGGCAGGAGTTCTCCGGCACGGCCGGCGGCGTCACGGGGTTCGTGAAGATGCCGGCATCGAACAGCTCCTTCCAGAACATGAGCATCCGCTGCAGCTCGCCGATGAGCACCGGGATCACTGGCGTCTCGCTCTTGCCGATGTCGTAGCCGAGCTGCCGCAGCCCCTCCTGCATACGCCGCGTGTTGCGCCAGAGCGCATCGCGCCGCTCCGGCTCCGTCTCGATCACTTCCAGCGCCGCCAGCACCGAGGCCACCGCCGAGGGCGGCATGCTCGCACTGAAGATGAGCGAGCGGGCGTGATGCTTCAGGTAGTGGATCACCTGCTCCGGACCCGCGATCACCCCGCCGATCGAGGCCAGCGACTTGGAGAAGGTGCCCATGACCAGGTCCACCTTGTCTTCCAGCCCGAAGTGCTGCGCCGTGCCGCCGCCGCGCGCGCCCAGCACGCCCAGCGAGTGGGCGTCGTCCACCATGATCTGGGCGTTGTAGAACTCCGCCAGCGCCACCACGGCGGGCAGGTCCACGATGTCGCCTTCCATGGAGAAGATGCCGTCGGCGACGATCAGCTTCCCCGCCTCGGGCGGCGTCCGCTCGAGCTCCCGCTCCAGCGACTTCATATCGGCGTGCGCGTACCGGTGCACGGTGCCGTAGCCGAGCTTGCAGCCGTCGACGATGCTGGCGTGGTTGTACCGGTCGGAGAAGACGTGGTCCTCGCGCCCGACGAGCGCCGAAAGGACCCCGAGATTCGTCTGGTAGCCGGTGCTGAAGACCAGCGACGACGGCTTGCCGATGAAGCGCGCCAGCCGCTCCTCCAGCTCCTCGTGCAGGTCCAGCGTCCCGTTGAGGAAACGGCTGCCCGTGCAGCCGCTGCCATATCGCCGCAGGGCGTCCGTCGCCGCCGCCAGCACCTTCGGATGATGGGTGAGCCCCAGGTAGTTGTTGGAGCCGACCATGATCTTCCGCTGGCCGCGGATGACCACTTCGGTGTCGTACGACGCCTCGATCGGCTGAAAGTACGGGTAGTAGCCCGCCGCCTGGACTTCCCGGGCCAGCGTGTACCGCTCGCACTTATCGAATAAGCTCATGGAGCCCCCACTCTCTGTCCTGCGATCACAGCCACCCCTCCGAACGGTACCAGTCGGCCGTCTGCTGCAACCCGCTCGCGAGTGGAATCCTCGCTACGAAGCCCAGATCCCGCTCCGCCGCCGCGGTCTCACAGAGCCAGCCCGGCGCCAGGAGCTCACGCGCCTTGTCCCGGTTGAAAATCGTCGCCCGGCCCATCAGCCGCGCCCCCAGCTCGCTCGCCCCCGCCGCCGCCCTGACCAGCGCCGGCGGCACCCGGACGAAGCGCACCTTGCCCCCTACCGCGCCCGCCACCATTCCCGCCACTTCGGACCACGCGTACGACCGGGCCTCCGCAACATTGTAGATCGGCCCCGGCCGGTCCGCCCGCGCGGCGGCGACGAGCGCCGCGGCAAGGTCCCGGGCATGGATCAGCTGGAGCCTGCGTTCCGGTCCCGTCGGCAGCGTCACGATGCCCCGCGCCGCCATGGAGAAAAAGCGGAAGAGGTCGCGGTCCCGCGGGCCGTACACCGCGGGCGCCCGCAACACCACCACCTCCACGTCCCCCGCAGCCGCACGACAGGCGAGCTCGCCCGCCAGCTTGCTGCGGCCGTAGTCGGTGATCGGCCGCGGCTCGTCCGACTCCCCGACCGCCCGACCCCCCTCGCTCGGGCCCACGGCCGCGAGCGAGCTCAGATACACCAGGCGCGCCCCGCAGGCTCCCGCCGCCTCCGCGACCCGCCGCGCACCCTCCGCGTTGACCCGCCCGTACTCGGCCGCATTGCGCGCACGGGTCAGGGCGGCCAGGTGGAACACGACGTCCACGCCCGCCGCCGCCCGCCGGAGCGAGGGAGCATCGTCCAATGCGCCCTCGACGCGCTCGATCCCGAGGGCCTCCAGGCGGGTCGTGTCGCTCGTCCGGCGAACGAGCGCGCGCGTACGGACCCCCGCCTCTGCGAGCAATTCCACGAGGTGGGAGCCGACGAACCCCGTCGCCCCCGTTACTAGCGCGTGACTCACCTTCGGTCTCGAACGCCTCCAAAACTGTGTTCGCAGGCGGGAAAAGGCAATCCCCAGCGCCCACTGCCCGCCTTGCCGGGGCTGTGGTGGCGCCTCAACTTACCGGCCGCGCGGCCCCCTGTCACACGCGGGGCTCGGGGACCTGGACCAGAGGAATGGAAATGGCAGCCACGCAGGAGCTGTTCGAGGGCCGGCGCGTCCTCGTTTTCGGCGTCGCCAACGAGCGCAGCATCGCGTGGGGGATCACCCGGGCTCTGCACGCCCGGGGCGCCCGCATCGCCCTGACCTACCTGAACGAGGTGCTGGAGAAGCGCGTGCGCCCGCTGGGCGCGGAGGTCGGCGCGGAGCTGCTGCTGCCTTGCGACGTCTCCGACCCGGACCAGATCCGGGCCGTCTTCGACGCCGTACGCGCCGAGTGGGGCGGACTCGACGTGCTGGTCCACTCCATTGCCTACGCCGCCCGGGAGGAGATGCAGGGGCGCTTCCTGGACACCTCGCGGGCGGGCTTCCTGCAGGCCATCGACATCAGCGCCTATTCACTGGTGGCGCTGGCCCGGGCCGCCGAGCCCCTCTTTCCCTCGACCGGCGGTAGCATCCTCACCATGACCTACCTGGGCGCGGACAAGGCCGTGCCCAACTACAACGTGATGGGGGTGGCCAAGGCCGCCCTCGAGGCCTGCGTGCGCTACCTCGCCGTCGAGCTGGGCGGCCGCGGCATCCGCGTCAACGCCATCAGCGCCGGGCCGATCCGCACTCTGGCCGCGGCCGGCGGTGTGAAGGGCCTGCGCACGCTCCTCTCCATGGTCGGGGCGCGCGCTCCGCTGCACCGCAACGTCACGACGGGCGACGTCGGCAACGCCGCCGTCTTCCTGTGCAGCGACCTGGGCGCCGCCGTCACCGGGGAGATCCTCTACGTGGACGGCGGCTTCAGCATCACGGCCATGTAGAGTCGGCTCGAAGGCGCCCGGTGCCCACCCCGATCGGCCATTCCCTCGCCGGCTACGCCGCGGCCAAGCTGACCCGCGTCCGCGTCAGCCGCGACGACCGCGTCCTCTTCCTGTACGCCGGACTGCTGGGCATCCTGCCCGACCTCCTGGGGCTGGTGCTCGGTGTCGTGGCCCACGTACCGGTGCACGGGTTCAGCCACAGCCTGGTGGCCCTGGTACTGGTCAGCACCCTGCTCGCCGGCGGCGCCACCCGCTCCGGGTTCCGCTTCTGGCCGATCCTGCTGCTGGTCGCCGCCGCGTACGGCTCCCATCTCTTCGCCGACCTGCTCCGGCCCGAGCCCACGGCCGGCGCCGGCGAGCAGCTGCTCTGGCCCCTGCACGTCGGCTATGGCCTGGTCCACAACATCCTGCCCCACGTCCCCGACCGCGCCGGCGCCGGCGGCACCCTGGCCTGGCTCCGGATCGTGGGCGGACTCGGCGTGCGCGAGATCCTGGTGCTGGGCCCCGTCGCCTTCGCCGCCCACTTCATCCCGCCGCGCATATCCGCCAGGTAGGCGGGGGCAAGCCCAGCAACTTCTCTCACCGCCGGGAACGCCGAGAACGCCGAGAACGGCGGTTCCGGGGACGCCTCGGCCTCTCCGGGCGACCGGAGCATTCATTTTGTGGGTTCACATCAATCGGGTTTCGGGGCGAACCCGGGATCGCGGCTGGGCAGCGACCCGGGCCGTAGCCGGGGAAGCAGCGGCAGGCTTTCGCTGTTGCTGTTGCCGTTACCCAAAAGCACAGACCCTGCCGCGCCCGCATCCGTCGGAATGGCCCGGCGAGGCAGACTCTGCGGCTCCGCGTGAGATGGATGTTGCCTACGGCGCGACTCGCGCCAGCTCGTCTTCCAGCACGTCCAGGGCAAGGTCGAGCTGCGCCTCGGTGATCACGAGGGGCGGCGTGAAGGCGAGCACGTTGGCGTGCGGGCCTTCCGTGAGCAACAGCACGCCCCGGCGCAGCGCCGCGTCGGCCAGGCGCAGGGCCAGCGCGCCCGCCGGCGGGCGCGCCGGCCC
>JADGQX010000052.1 GCA_017881445.1 Gemmatimonadota bacterium
GCACGCTGAAGGGGAACGCGGCCGCCTCGGGGCCGCTCGGCGCCCGGTACTGGATCGTGCGCAGGTGCAGCGCGCTGGCTTCTCGGGTCATCCCGCCGCGCGACGCCGGTTCACGGGTCCTGCAGGATCGCTGTCCTGTAGTTGTCCAGCGGCACCTGCAGCGTGAAGGTGCTGCCGACGCCGGGCTCGCTCTGCACGGTGATCTCGGCGCCGATCATGGTGGCGAAGTTCCGGGCGATGGTCAGCCCCAGGCCGGTGCCGCCCGAGCGCCGGGTATTGGACTGGTCGGCCTGGACGAACGGCTCGAAGATCCGCTGGATGTCCTCGGTCGAGATGCCGGGTCCGGTGTCGCGCACGTGACAGAAGGCGTAGGAGCCGCTGTGCTCCACCACCAGCTCCACGGTGCCTTGCTCGGTGAACTTCACGGCGTTGCCCAGCAGGTTGAGCAGGATCTGGCGCAGCTTGGCGGGGTCGGTCGACGCGGGGGGCATCCCCTGGGCCAGCCGGGCGCGCAGCTCGAGGCCCTTGGCCTCGGCCTGGCCCTCGATCACGGACAGCACCTCCGCCGCGATGGCCGCCACGTCCGTGGAGGCGATCCTGATCGTTTCCTTCCCCGCCTCCACCCGGGCAAAGGAGAGGATCCCCTCGATGAGGCTGAGCAGGTGCCAGGCGCTCAGCTTGATCCGGTCGATGTACACCGTCTGCGTGGGGTTGGGTGGGCCGCCCACGCCCTCCGACATGAGGTCGGCGTAGCCGATGACGGCGGAGAGCGGCGTGCGCAGCTCGTGGCTCATCACCGCCAGGAACTGCGTCTTGGCCTGGTTGGCCGACTCCGCGTTGGCCCGGGCCAGCCGCTCCGCCTCCAGCAGCCGGACCCGTTCCGCTTCCACGTCCTTGCGGTGGGTCACGTCCGAGAGGATCACGACCCAGTTGGCGGACTCCTCCGGCACGCCTTCGCCGATGCGCTTGGCGCTGACCACGCCGTAGCGGACCTTGCCGTCGGCGGTCCTGTACGCCGTCTCCCGCAGCTCTTCCGTCAGCGGCGGTCCGATCACGTCGGCGAAGCGAGGGCCGTCGGGGAAGGCGTCGTCGTACGTCCGGTCGGTCGGGTCGTCGCCGAACACCTCGGCGGCCCGCCGGTTCACGCGCAGCACGCGCCCGGCCGGGTCGCACACGGCGATGGCGGTGCCCGCGAACTCCAGCACGGCGCGTGTGAGCCGCTCGTCGGCCGCCGCCTGCTCGCGCTGTTTCTGCTCCGTGAGATCGGTGGCCACCGCGCAGATGCCCGCGAAGGACCCCGACGCCAGCGGGCTGAGCGAGAGGCGGAACGGGATGAGTCGGCCATCGGAGCACTGCAGCATGACCTCGCCCGCCGCGCGCTGGCGCAGGGCCCGGCCCAGCAGCTCCCTGACGGCGTCGCGACTCGCTTCGGGTGCCAGCTCCGCCAGCAGGCGCCCGGCCAGGCTCTCGCCCGGCCACCCCAGCAGCTCCTGCAGCCGGCCGTTCGAGTACAGGACCAGCCCTTCGGCGGTGAGCGTCAACGCCGCCTCGGAGATCTGCTCCACCAGCATGCGGTACGACTGGTCGGCGGAGGCCAGCGTGTACGTGCGCGGCCCCTCCGGGCTCTGGATGACCAGGGCATCGACCTCGCCCTCCCGGATCGCGCTGAGCGTCTCCTCCGCTTCCTGCAGGCGCTGCCTGAGCCGCTCCAGCTCCTGCGGGTGACCCGGGTTCGCGCTCATGTCTTGGCCCTGATGCCGAGGGCAAGCAGCACGCGACCCTCGTCCGCCAGGTCGCCGACGATGCGCCGCAGGGGCAACGGCAGCTCCTTCACCAGGGTCGGCGCCGCGATCACCTGGCCGACTTCCGCCATCTCGGGCATGCGGTAGATGTCGATGACGCTCAGATCGTACTGCCCGGGGATGTGCTCCTCGCACACGCGATGCAGGGTCTCCACGGCGTTCAGCGAGCGAGGCGTCGTGCCGGCCACGAACAGCTGCAGCACGTAATGCGGCGCCTCCTGCTCCTCCGCCGTGTCGTCCCAGCGCGATGCGGCCGCGTCATGACCCGGCATGGTTTCCTCCGAACCGCCCGAAACCCGGCGTCAGGTCCGCGGCTTCAGGTCCAGCCCCACGAGGACCCGTTCCTCGTTGGACAGGTCGCCGATGATACGTTTCATCGGCTCCGGCAGCTTCCGCACGAGCGTCGGCAGCGCCAGGATCTGGTCGCCTTCCGCGAGCTGCGGATGCTCCAGCAGGTCGATGACGTCGATGTGGTACCGCCCCGGCAGGTGCCGCTCGCAGTACCGCTTGAGGTTCGCGAACGCGGCCAGCGACTTCGGCGTCTGTCCGGCGACGTAGAGCCGCAGGTCCCAGCGTTCCGGCTCGGTCGCATCCGGCGAGGCCGGCATTCCGGTCTCGACCATGAGGGAATCCCCGGGCTCAGGCATCCACGTCCGCGTGCCGGCGGCGCGCGATCTCGCGTGCGGTCGCGCGACTTTCCGACTGGCGCGCGAGTTCGGCCTCGAGCTTGCGCTGCCCGCGTGGACCGGCCGCGTTCGTCACGACGCCCTCCCTGGGGTGATCGATGGCTGGGTCGCTCCTCGCACCACGTTCCGGGGCGAACGCCGCGATGAAACCGTGGCGTCGGGGGGGACGCACCTGCGCAGAACGCGAGTATACGGGTGGCACTGCCGGCTGTCCACCACACCCCGACCGGAACCGCATGTTCTTGCTCCCTTTTTCCGCATCCCCGCCGCGGCACCCTTCTCGCGCCGAGCCGCGCACATGAATGGGTCCTCCGACAAACAGCCGGCGACACCCGCGCACCTGCCGCCAGCCTACGTCGCCTTTCTCGAGTGCTTCGCCCGGGGCGAGTTCTGGCAGGCACACGAGGTGCTCGAGCAGGCCTGGCGGGAGAGCCGGAGCGGCTTCTACAAGGGGTTGATCCTGCTGGCGAGCGCCTACGTGCACGCGGGTCGGCGGAACGTGCACGGGGTTTCGGCGCAGCTGGCGAAAGCGGCGCGGGAGCTGGCTCCCTACGCACCGGCCTACCTGGGGCAGGATGTGGCCGCGCTGCTGGCCCTCGCCCGGCGGGTGAGCGCCGCGGCCGGGGACGTCTGGGTGGTGCTGCCCGCCCCGCCCGATCTCACGCCCGATCCGGCGCGCTTCCGCGGTGACGAGCCCGAGCTGGGCGCCTGAGCCTCTTCAGCCTTGCTGTACCTGCCTCGCCGTACCCGCCTCGCCGTCTCGCAGCACGGTGTCGCGAGCGAAGCCGGCGTCGTCGCGACCGGGATGGTCGGTGTTGAAGTGCAGCCCGCGGCTTTCCGGGCGGGCGACGGCGCAGCGGACGATGAGGAGCGCGACCTCCGCCAGGTTGCGGAGCTCCGCGAGCTCGGGCCAGGGCGCCTCCCGGCGGTATTCGGCCTCGACCTCGTTGCGCATCCGGCGCAGCCGCTGCTCCGCCCTGAGCAGGCACTCGTCGTTGCGGACGATGCCGGCGTCGGCCCACATCAGCTCCTGCAGCTCGCGGCGCAAGGCGAGGATGCGGACGGCATCGTGCTCCCGGCGGTGGGCCGGCGTCGTGGGGGCGACGACGTCGCCCGGCAGGACCGAGGCCGCCTCGAGCTCCGCGGCGACCGCGCGGGCCGCCCGGTGCGCCCAGACCAGCGCCTCGAGCAACGAGTTGGAGGCGAGCCGGTTGGCGCCGTGGACTCCCGTGCACGCCACCTCGCCTGCGGCGTAGAGGCCCGGGACGGTGGAGCGGCCGTCGAGATCGGTCACGACGCCGCCGCAGGAGTAGTGCGCCGCGGGAACGACCGGGATGGGTTCGCCCGGCACGTCGATTCCGCGCGAGCGGCACTCCGCGGCGATGACGGGGAATCGCGCCGCGAACCGGCCGGCCGGCATGTGCGACGCGTCCAGCAGGACGTACGGATCGCCGCTCTCGCTCAGCTCCCGGTATATGGCCCTGGCCACAACATCCCGCGTCCTCAGCGACAATTCCGGGACCGGCGCTCGTGCAGCCTCGACAGCCTCGTTGTCATTGCCTGAAGTACCCAGCTTGGAGCCGTCCAGCTTCCGCAGTACCGCACCCTCGCCCCGGACCGCTTCCGAGATGAGAAACGCTCTGCCTTCCGCAGGATAGAGCGCGGTCGGGTGGAACTGCACGAACTCGAGGTCGGCCACGTCGGCGCCCGCGCGCCAGGCCATGGCGACGCCGTCCCCGGTGGCGATCTCCGGGTTGGTGGTGTGGCGGTATACGCAGCCGAGTCCGCCGCTGGCCAGCAGCACCGCGCGCGCCCGGAACTCGAGCACCTCGCCCGTTTCCCGGTCCAGCACCAGCGCGCCCGCGCAGCGGGCGCCCTGGCCCGGGCCAGGGGCGGCGGGCGAGCCGGCGTGCGCCAGCAGCAGGTCCAGCGCCAGGTGGTCCTCCAGCATGCGCACGTCGGGGTGGGCCGCGAGGGCGGCCAGCAGCGCTCGCTCGACCTCCCGGCCGGTATAGTCGGCCGCGTGCACGATGCGCCGCCGGGAGTGGCCGCCCTCGCGGCCCAGCTCCAGCCCGCCGCCTTCGCCCCGGGAGAAGCGCGCGCCCCATTCGACCAGCTCGCGTACGCGCTCGGGCCCCTCCCGCACCAGCTGCTCGACCGCGGCAGGGTGGCAGAGTCCCGCGCCCGAGTCCAGCGTGTCCCGCACGTGCAGCTCCTCGGCATCGTCGCCCGCCAGCACCACCGCGATGCCGCCCTGCGCGTAGTTGGTGTTGCTGTCCGCCCTGTCCTTCTTGGTGACGATCGCCACCCGCGTCCGCACCCGCCCCCCCGGCGCCCCGCCGCCCGCCAGCTTGAGCGCGAAGGTGAGGCCGGCGATGCCGCTGCCGATGACCAGGACATCCACATCGTGCGGGCTATTCATGAGGGGGGGCGGTCACCAGAAGAGCGGGACAGCGGGAGAGCGGGACAGTGGGAGACGGGCGACCGCGGACGCCGGCGCGACCCATCTCGTCACCGCGCCGACCGCGAAACCAGCGGACGGCCGAGGACCGGAGGTCGCCCGGACGAGGTTTTGCTCCCGCTGTCCCACTGTCCCCCTCTCCCGCTCCGCCGTCACGCCATCTCCAACATGCGTTCGATCGCCTTCCTTGCCCGCGAGCGCGTGGGCTCGGGAACGTCCACGATGTAGCGGTTCTGCACCAGGGAGGCGTGGACCTCCTGCAGCGTGATCTCGTTCATGTGCGGGCAGCGCACGGAGCAGAGGCGGACCATCTGCTTCTCCGGCGCCTCGGCCACGATGTTGTCGGCCATGGAGCATTCCGTGAGCAGCAGGTAGCGCACCTGGTCCGACTCCTTCACCTTGCGGATCATGGCGGAGGTGCTGCCGGAGAAGTCGGAGGCCTGCACCACCTCGGGCGGGCACTCGGGGTGGGCCAGCACGTAGACATCGGGGAACTGCTCCCGCACGCGCTCCACGTCCTCGACCGTGAACTGGTCGTGCACCTCGCAGCGGCCCCTCCAGCCGACGACGGTCATCTCCACGCCATCGGCGGCCGCCGCGTCGGCGCGCGCGCCCGTGACCGGGCCGGTCGCGGGCAGGATCACGCGCTTGCCCGTCTCCCGTGCGACGTTGCGCGCCAGGTACTCGTCGGGCAGGAAGATGATGGTGTCGGCGTCGAGCTGTGCCACGATCCTGGCCGCGTTGCCCGAGGTGACGCAGATGTCGCTCTCCGCCTTCACTTCGGCGTACGTGTTGATGTAGGTGACGACGGGAGCGCCCGGGTACTGCTGGCGCAGGCGGCGCACGTCCGCGGCGGTGATGCTGGAGGCCAGCGAGCAGCCGCCCTTGGCGGAGGGCAGCAGCACCGTGCGGTCGGGATTCAGGATCTTGGCCGTTTCCGCCATGAAGCGGACGCCGCAGAAGATGATGGGGTCGCCCTCCGTCGCCGCCGCCACGCGCGACAGCTCCAGCGAGTCGCCCACGTGGTCGCACACCGAGTGGTAGAGCGCCGGCTCCATGTAGTTGTGCCCCAGGATGACCGCGCCCCGCTCCTGCTTCAGACGGTTGATCTCCCAGGCCAGGTCCGCCTTCAGCGCCAGCTCGAACGGCGGCACCACGTCCTGCAGCCGCTCCTTGAGCTCCTCGTACAGCTCCCGTGCGTCCTTGGCCGCGATCACGGTGCTACCCCTCCGATGCGGAAATCCAGCGATGCGTCGAATGCCGGCGCCGAGTGGGTCAGCGCCCCTACCGAGATCAGGTCCACTCCCGTCTCGGCCATGGCTCGCACGGTCAGCAGCGTCACACCCCCCGACGCCTCGATGCGCGTCCCCGGCCGCGCCTGCCGGATCCGACGCACCGAGACCCGCAGCTCCTCCGGCGCCATGTTGTCCAGCAGGATCGCGTCCGGCTGGGCCTCCAGCGCCTGCTCCAGCTCCGCGGCCGTATCCACCTCGATCTCGATCGTCACCGTGTGCGGCAGCGACGCCCGCGCCCGCGCCACCGCCTGCGCCAGCGTCTCACCGGCCGCCGCGATCGCCGCCCGGTGATTGTCCTTCAGCAGCACGGCGTCGCCCAGGTGGAAGCGGTGGTTGTGCGCCCCGCCGCAACGCACCGCGTACTTCTCCAGCACCCGCAGTCCGGGAGTGGTCTTGCGCGTGTCCACGATGCGCGCGCCCGTTCCCCGTACCGCCTCCACGAAGCGCGCCGCCAGCGACGCCGTCCCCGACAGCCGCTGCACGAAATTCAGCGCCACCCGCTCGCCCGCCAGGATCGAGCGCGCCCGCCCGCTCACGCGCAGCAGCGCCGCTCCCGCCTCCACCGTCGCGCCATCCCGGGCCAGCAGCTCCACGTCCAGCGACGCGTCCACGGCCAGGAACACCTCCCGCGCCACCTCCAGCCCGGCCACGACTCCCGCCTGGCGGGCCACCATGACCGCGCTCGCCTCCAGCCCGGCCGGCACCAGCGTGTCACTGGTGACGTCACCCCACCCCAGGTCCTCCGCCAGCGCCGTCTCCACCGCCGCGCGGATGACCGACCCCGGAAGCTCCGGCCCCACGCTGTCGTCCCGGTCGCCCCGGATCATGGCCCCTTGCCCTTTGCCCCGCCCTGGCCCTTACTCTTGCGTTCCACCTCAGCCTCAGCCTCAGCCTCAGCCTTGCCGTCCCCCGCCTACCCCCCGCGGCGCGCGGTGTGCCCGTTCCCGACGCCATGGACCTCTGGGCCATCCTCGCCCTGGCGCTTCTCTTCGGCGCTCTCTTCCTCCTGCTCGATCGCGTCCATGCCGCGCACGTTAGCCGCCCCCTGGCCCCAGCGGTAGGCTGTCCCCCGGGCAGCCTGCCTTTGCCCTTGCCTTTGCCCCTGCCCTATCTTCCGCCGTCATGGCCCCCGACCTGCCTCCCAGGCGCGCTTTTGCGCTGCTCGCGCTCCTCGGCCGCCTGCCCCAGGGCGCCCTCTCCCGCGCCTTCGGGCGGCTGGCCGACCTGCCCGTACCCCGGCCGCTGCGGCCGACGGTCATCGGTGGGTTCGCCCGCATGATGCGTATCGACGTCGCCGAGGCGGAGAAGCCGCTGGCCGACTATCCCAGCATCAACGCCTTCTTCGTGCGACGTCTCCGCCCCGGCCTGCGCAGCTTTCCCGTGGATCCCACCGTGGCCGCGTCGCCGGTGGATGGCATCGTCGGCCAGCTCGGCCGTATCGAGGCCGGCCGCCTGCTGCAGGCGAAGGGTCGCGACTACGGCTGCGCCCACCTGCTGGACGATGACGACGCCGCCGCCGGCTACGAGGGAGGGGTCTTCCTCACGTTCTACCTGAGCCCCCGGCACTACCATCGCATCCACGCGCCCTGTCCCGGGACCATCGGCCAGGCGCGCCACGTCCCGGGCGCGCTGCTGCCCGTCCATGCGCCCGCCGTCGCCCACGTGCCCGACCTGTTCCCCCGCAACGAGCGCCTGATCTGCTACCTGGACGCCGCCGCCGGCGCCCTCGGCCGCGTGGCCGTCGTGGCCGTGGGCGCCTACAACGTGGGCCGCATCTCCGCCGCTTTCGACCCCGAATGGAATGCCCCGCCGGGGGCAGGCGCACGGGTGACCAACCAGCCCGGCGCCCGCGCCCTGACCCGCAGCTACTCGCCCCCCGTTCCCGTCGCCCCCGGCGCCGAGATCATGGCCTTCCACCTCGGCTCCACCGTGGTGCTGCTCTTCCAGCCCGGCGTGCGCCTGGAGCCGGCGCTCGCGCCCGGGCAGGAGCTGCGCCTGGGTCAGCCCGTGGCCAGCGCGCGCTGACGTTCCGGGCGTCCGCCCAACCACATCCTACCGCCGAGAACGCCGAGGGCGCCGAGGCGGCGCCGAGGCCGGCGCTTCAGCCGGCATCCGGGCACGACAGGGTGTTGTTTTGTAGTTTAACAACAGTTGAACAACAACAATTTACGCTCTTCTCGGCGTTCTCGGCGTCCTCGGTGGTAAGATGGGGTTCGTGGATGCAGAAAGGGCCGCCATAGTCGGCGGCCCCCCCACACCCTGCCCCAGCCTCAGCCTTATAGCACCTCCAGCAGCTCCACGTCGAACACCAGCGTCGAGTCCGGCGGGATCAGCCGCCCCGCGCCCCGCGAGCCGTACGCCAGCGCCGGCGGGATCACCAGCTTGCGTCGCCCTCCCACCTTCATCCCTTCCACGCCCTCGTCCCAGCCCCGGATCACCCGCCCCGCGCCCAGGGGGAAGCTGAAGGGCGATCCCCGGTCCAGGCTGCTGTCGAACTTGGTGCCGTCCAGCAGGTAGCCCGTATAGTGCACGCTGACGGTCTTGCCCGCCCGAGCCTCCGGGCCGAATCCCTTCTCCACCTCGTGGATCTCCAGCCCTGAAGGGGTCCGCGTGATGCCTTCGCTCATGACGATCCTTCCCGACTCCCGGTTCGCGCCCTCCCGGAGACGCGTCCCCGGAATGGCGCCACGAAGCTACGCCGATTCCTGCATCAAGGGAAGCGTGTGGCGCCGCGGCCTACCTGCCTTGCGTCGCCACCACGTCCCCGCTCGCGGGAATCACCCGGTCCACCGTCACCAGGAACACCAGCGACGCGTTCCCCGGGATGGTGGTCCCGGAGCCCACCGAGCCGTACGCCAGCGGCGGCGGGATCACCAGCTGCCGCGTCGTCCCCTGCACCGCCCCCGGGAGGCCGTCCACCCACCCCTGGATCACGTTCGCGTTCGTCAGCGCGAACGGACCCAGCGCCTGCCCCTGGTTGTTGTCGATCAGCGTGCCGTCCGGCAGCCAGAGCGTGTAGTGCACCACGACCTGGTCGCCCGGCCGGATCGCCGCCGTCCCCGTGCCTATGATCGAGTCCCGGTAGAACACCCCCGACGCCGTCTTCGTCATGCGCGAGATGTCCACGTGCAAACCCGGGTAGTACTGGATCGTCGTCGGATCGCTCCACTTGGAGCTCGCCGTCGGAGTGCCGTTGCAGGCGACGAATCCCGCCGCCGCCACCATGACCACCGCCAGACGCCTCAGCATTCCCCTTCTCCTCTTCGGTTGTTCACTCTCCGCCTAAGCTGCGCCCTCCTGCGCCCCGCCGGCAAGCCCGCCCATCCCACCTCGCCGACGCCTCCAGGATGCGACACCCGGCCCGGGCGCCGACCCTGGCCGCTCGCCGCTCCGCGCACGCTCCCCCGCACGAGCCGTATGTCGTAGCCTTCTCGCCCTGGCCCTCGCCCTCCGCCTTTGCCCTCCCCCGTCCCTCCCCCCTATTCTCTCCCTGACCCCCAACCCGCGAGATCGGCCCATGCCCCGATTGACCCTTGCCCCTGCCCTGGTCCTGGCCCTCGCCGCCTGCGGCGGCCCCGGCTCTCCCCGTCCCGCGCCCGCGCCGGCGACCGATGCCGCCGGCCGGCTTCCGACCGGCGTGCGCCTGGACCCCGAGGGTGGCATCGTGGACGTGGGCAACTTCCCGCTGGCCATGACGCTCACGCCCGATGGGCGTTACGCGCTCCTGCTCCTTTCCGGCTGGCGCGAGCAGGGCCTCCAGGTGCTGGACCGCTCCAGCGGTCGCGTGACCGCGACCGTATCACTCCCCGCGGCCTTCCTCGGGCTGGCGCTGGCCCCCGACGGACACACCGTCTACGCCTCGGGCGGCAACCAGGACGTGGTCTATCGGCTCGAGCTCTCGGGGGGCGCGGCGGTCCTGCGCGACTCGATCCAGCTGGCCCCGCCCGACACGGCCGCGGCGCGCAACCCGGTGGCCCCGGGCGAGGTCCGCCGCGCCCGCACCTCGGGCCGGCGTTATCCCGCCGGGCTGGCGCTCTCGCCCGATGGGCGCGCCCTCTACGTGGCGGAGAACCTGGGCGACGTCCTGTCGGTGGTGGACGTCGCCAGTGGCCGCGTCGTCTGGCGCATCCCCACCGAGCGCTACCCCTATGCCGTTGTCGTGGCGGGGGATGGGCGGGTCTACGTCTCGGCCTGGGGCGGGCACACGGTATCGGTGATGGACCCTGATGGCACCGGGCGCCTGCGTCCCGCCGCGCGCTGGGAGGTTGGTCGCCACCCGTCCGCCATGGTGCTGTCGGCGGACGGCGCGCGCCTCTTCGTGGCGTCGGGCAGCACGGACCGGGTCGCGGTGGTGGACACCCGCACCGGCAAGGTCCTCACGGAGCTGCTGGACCCGCCGCCCGCCGGGCCGGCCGAGGGCAGCACGCCCAACGCCCTGGCGCTGTCGGCGGACGGCGCGCGCCTCTTCGTCGCCGAGGGCGACGCCAACGCCATCGCCCTCTTCGAGCTGTCCGCCGCCACTTCGGGCGTGGCCGCCGCCACCGGCGACGACCGGCTGGCCGGGCGCATCCCCGCAGGCTGGTACCCGTCCGCCGTCGCTCTGCGCGGCGACACGCTGATCGTGCTGAACGGCAAGGGGCGCAGCAGCCGACCCAACCCCGGCCGGGCCCGCATCAACCAGCAGCTGGGGCGCACCTCCACCGACTACACCCTGGGCCAGATCGACGGCACCGTGCAGACGGTGGTCGTGCCGCGAAACCCCGCGGCGGAGCTGGCGCGCTGGAGCGCACGCGTCGCCCGCGCCAACGGCTGGGACGGACCCGCCAGCTTCGGCAAGGGCGCCTACCCGCCGATCGAGCACGTGCTCTACATCATCAAGGAGAACCGTACCTACGACCAGGTCCTGGGCGACCTGGCGCAGGCCGATGGCGACACGGCGCTCCTTTTCTTCCCCCGCGCCATCTCCCCCAACCACCACGCGCTGGCCGAGCGTTTCGGCATCTTCGACCGCTTCTTCACCAGCGCCGAGGTCAGCGCCGACGGCCACAACTGGTCCACGGCCGCCTACGCCACCGACTACGTGCAGAAGACCGTCCCATCGAACTATTCCGGCCGCGGCCGCAGCTACGACTACGAGGGCGAGAACCGCGGCGGCCATGCCGACGACGACGCCGCCGAGCCCGCCATGGGCTATCTCTGGGACGCGGCCCAACGCGCCGGTATCAGCTTCCGCAACTACGGCGAGTTCGTCCGCCCCGTGGGCGCGCCCGCGGCCGGCGCGCCCATGGCCTACCGCGGGGTGAAGCCGTTCCTCGTGGCCAACAGCGACCCGGCGTTCCCCGGCTTCGAGATGACGATCCCGGACCAGCGTCGGGCCGACGAGTGGATCCGCGAGTTCCGGGGCTACGAGGCCGCCGGTCGCCTGCCCGCGCTGGAGATCCTGCGCCTGCCCAACGACCACACCTCGGGCACGCGCGCGGGCGAGATCTCGCCCCGCGCCGCCATGGCCGACAACGACCTCGCCCTGGGCCGCATCGTCGAGGCGCTGTCGCGCTCGCAGTTCTGGAAGAGCACCGTGGTGTTCGTGCTGGAGGACGACGCCCAGGATGGGCCCGACCACGTGGACTCCCACCGCTCGCCGCTGCTGGTCATCTCGCCCTGGAGCGCCGGCGGCGTGCAGCATCGCTTCGCCAACACCACCGACGTGCTGGCCACCATCGCCGAGATCCTGAAGCTCGCGCCGCTCAGCCAGTTCCAGTACTTCGGCCGACCGCTGCGCGATGCCTTTGGCCGCACGCCGGACCTGCGGCCCTACGCCGCGCTCACCCCCGCCGTGCCGCTGGGCGAGCGTAATACGGCCATGACGCCCGGCGCCCGGGAATCCCGCAACCTCAGCCTGGTGTACGAAGATACCAACGACGACGATGCCTTCAACCGCATCCTGTGGAAGGCCATCAAGGGTGACCGGCCCTACCCCGGCCCGACCCGGGCAGGGGCATTCGAGCTGAAGAGGTAGCTGGACCTTGCGGCGGCGGGAATCCGGATCGCTGGAACTGCCGGCGGCGGGCGACGTCGCCCCCGCGGGCGGTGGTCCTCGACTGGCACCTCGAGATCTTCTTTCCGCGCCGCCCCCTCTCGTCCCTCTCTCCTCGCCCCTCTAGCCCTAGCCTTCGCCCTGGCCCTAGCCCTGCCGTTCAGGGCCTCAGCACCACCCTCCCCACCACCTCACCCCTCCTGAGCGCGTCCAGTCCCTCCGCCCACGACGCCAGCGGCAGCACCCGGTCCACGGTCACGCTCACCTTGCCCTCCGCCACCAGCCGCACCGCCTCCTTCAGCTCTTCCAGCGTGTTGCCCACCGAGCCCATGACCCGCGCCTCCGTGATCACCAGCTGGATCGGGTGCACCGTGAGCGCGTCCTCGGAGTAACCGATGAACACCAGCCGCCCCCGCTTGGCCAGCATGGCAATGGACGCGGCCATGGTCTCGTTCGTCGCCACCAGCTCGAAGACGACGTCGGCGCCCCGACCTCCCGTGGCCTTCCGCACCGCTGCCGCCACGTCCACCCCCGGGGCCGCCGCGATCGGCTCCCCGCCCAGCGACCGTGCTCTCTCGAGCTTGGCCGGGTTCCGCCCGATCGCCAGCACCCGCGCCCCCCGCAGCCGCGCCACCTGGATCAGCCCGTAGCCGACGGCGCCCACGCCGTATACGGCGACGACGTCGCCCTCCGACACCCCCGCCAGGCTGCAGGCGTGGATCGCCGTCGTCACCCCACAGCCGATCGGCGCCGCCTCCTCGAGCGAGACATGGTCCGGCAGCGGCACGGCGTTGCGCTCCGGGACGACCACGTATTCGGCGTACCCGCCGTCGTTGAAGAACCCCAACTCCGCCTTCAGCGCGCCGCAGAGGTTCTCCTCCCCGCGCCGGCACCACTCACATTCCCCGCAGCCGGCGTAGTAGTAGAGCAGCACCCGGTCGCCCACCCGCCGGTTGCCCACCCCCGCTCCCACCGCCTCCACCGTGCCCGCGATCTCGTGACCCATGGTCACCGGCGCCACGCCCAGGTCCAGCAGTCCCGACTCGAAGTGCAGCTCCGTGTGGCACATCCCCGCCGCCGCCACCCGTACCAGCACCTCGCCCGGCCCCGCCTCCGGCCGCGCCACCTCGTCCAGCTCGAACGGCCGCCGCGGCCCGTGATACCGTACCGCCTTCATGCGATCCACTCCTGTGGTTCGGACGCCGGAATGTAACGCGCCCCGCTCGCCCGGCCACGCCCCCAGCGCCCAGTGCGCTCACGCGCACGCGCACGAATCCGTACGCTGTCTCGTGCTCGTGCTCGTGCTCGTACTCGGCCGTTCCTCACGCTCGCCCGGTTCCCTTATTCCTTACCTCCCCGTATCTTAAGGCTCTGCCTGCACGAACCCCTGGGGAGACCATGTCCGAGTCCGTCGGCCGCAGCCTGAATCACTACGCCGTCGCCAGCTTCACCAAGCCGTACTGGGCCCTCCCCCGGGACGAGAAGGAGCGGCTGCACGCCGCCTGGCTGGACGGCCTGCGTACCGCCGCGAAGAAGCTGGACATCTACCAGGTCTTCCCCATGGAGCATGCCGCGGACCTGCTGGTCTGGAGCGCGGTGGAGGCGGACGAGCCGGGCGCGGCCTTCGAGTTCTTCGACGCCTTTGCCCGGGCGACGAACCCCTTCCGCCAGTACCTGAAGCTGACCGCCACCCTCTGGGGCTACACCCGGCCCTCGCAGTACAGCAAGGCGCAGCGCTCCACTCAGGAGATCGACGCCTTCGCGGCGGAGCGGAAGCGCTACCTGACGATCTACCCGTTCGTCAAGACGGCGGAGTGGTACCTGCTCCCGCGCGAGGAGCGCCAGCGCATGATGAACGAGCACATCCGGGTGGGGAAGCAGTACCCGGAGATCATGCAGCTGCTGCTGTACTCCTTCGGCGTGCAGGACCAGGAGTTCGTCGTCGTCTACGAGATGGAGGATCTGCGCCGCTTCTCGGACCTGGTGGCCGACCTGCGCGCGGTGGAAGGCCGTAAGTACACGGAGCGGGATACCCCGCTCCACACGGCGCTCTGGCGCCCGCCCGAGGAAACCCTCGCCCTTTTCCGATGATCTCCGATACGCACTACCCGCGCGGCGACGACGCCGCCAACACCCCCGGCGATGCTGCTGCTGCGGCCCGCGCCCAACTGCCCCGTTTCCTGCGCGCCTGCCGTCGCGAGCGCGTCGATGCGGTGCCTGTCTGGTTCATGCGCCAGGCCGGCCGCTACATGCCCGAGTATCGTGCCATCCGCTCCAAGCACTCGTTCCTGGAGATGTGCGCCCAGCCCGAGCTGGCCGCCGAGGTCACGCTCCAGCCCGTGCGCGCCCTGGGCGTGGACGCCGCCATCCTCTTTGCGGACATCCTGCTCCCCCTCGTCCCCATGGGCTTCGAGCTGGAGTTCGCCGCGGGCGAGGGGCCGGTCATCCACAATCCCGTGACCAGCCAGGACGACGTCGAGCGGCTCCGGCCCGTCGAGCCCCGCGAGTCCCTCGGCCATATCCTGGAGGCCGTCCGCATCGTCCGCGGAGAGCTGCCGCAGCGGGTCCCGCTCATCGGCTTCGCCGGTGCGCCCTTCACCCTCGCCAGCTACGTCATCCAGGGCGGCAGCGCCCGCGAGGCGGTGGACGCGAAGAAGATGATGATCCTTGCGCCCGCCACCTGGCACGCGCTCATGGACCGGCTCTCGGTCGTCGTGCGCGACTACCTCCTTGCCCAGGTCGAGGCCGGCGCCCAGGCCATCCAGCTCTTCGACTCCTGGGTCGGCGCCCTGGCCCCCGACGACTACCGGGACTTCGTCTTGCCCTACTCGGCCCGCGTCCTCCGCGCCGTCGAGCAGACCGGCGTCCCCGTCATCCATTTCGGCACCGGCACGGCGACGCTGCTGCCGCTGATGAAGGAGGCCGGCGGCACCGTCCTGGGCATCGACTGGCGCACCACCCTCCGCCGCGGCCGGGAGGTCGCGGCTGGCGAGATGGCGATCCAGGGCAACCTCGACCCCGTGGCCCTCTTCGCCCCCCGCCCCGAGCTCGAACGCCGCGTGCGCCGCGTCCTCGACGACGCCGGCTCGCGCCGCGGCCATATCTTCAACCTCGGTCACGGCATCCTCCAGCACACACCCGTCGAGGCCGTGAAGTACGTCGTCGACCTAGTGCACGAGCTGACCGCCACATGAACCGGACCCTCAACCCCCTTGGACCATGCTGACTGTCACGGACTCCGCCCGCGAGCGGATCACCGAGCTGCTGGACGACTTCGGCGCCGATGGCGCGCTGCGCGTGGCGCTGCAGGAGGGCGGTAGCCCCCTCGCCCCGCACTTCGAGCTCGAGCTCGTCGAGCGCCAGGACCGCGAGCCCGGGGACGTTTCCCTGGATGTCGGCGGCATGACCGTCTTCGCCGATGCCGCCAGTGCCCCGCGCCTGCAGGACGCCATCGTGGACTTCGCAGCGGGCGTCTTCGAGCTCGCGCTCCCCGCCGCTGCCGATTCGCCCGGCGACGACCTCGCCGCCCGCGTCGCCGCCGTCCTCGAGCAACGGGTGAACCCCGCGGTGGCCGCGCATGGTGGCCGGATCGCGCTGGCGGGCGTGCAGGACAACGTCGTCTATGTCCGTATGAGTGGCGGCTGCCAGGGCTGCGGCCTCGCGGCGGTCACCCTGCGACAGGGGGTCGAGCGCATGCTGCGGGAGGCGGTGCCGGAGATCGCGGGCGTGCGCGACGTCACGGACCACGCCGATGGGCGTAACCCGTTCTACGGGAAGGAGTAACGCCCGTTCGGCAAGATCGGTCCTCCCGCGGCCTCAGGGAATGGCGCCTGTCACGAATCTTTTCGCGGCGGGCGCAATTTTTTGTCCAACCCGGCCGGGCGGCTCTGGCCGGTCCGCGCCCCGCCGCCCGCCTCTATGATCTTGCCCCGGACCCGGATGCGGAGGGGGCCCGCCGGACGGCCCATCCGTTGCAGCCAGTCCCGGGCGCTTGGCCTAATCAGATACTGGCAAGGGGGAAGGATGCCCAGCCGTTCCCAGGTGAAGGGAATCCCGGGAGACTTGCGTTCCGAAACGGCGATTCTCGCCGCCGTCGCACGCGAGGCTCTGTTGGACTGCCACGTGCGGCACGCCGTGGATCTGGTCGAGCTCGGCCGTGGCCGCGTCCAGCCCGACCGTATGCTCGAGGTCTATGCCCGGCTGCATTTTCTCGATGTCAACATGTACTCCGACATTCGCGGGCGGGCGCTAGCCGCCCTGGGTGACCGCGCCATCCGCTACTCCGTCATCTCCCCCGTGAGCGACACTCCCGAGCCCCCGGTCGTGCCGCCGCCACGTACCTTGTGGACGCGGATCCGCTCCCAGTTTCGTCAGCGGGTCCACCACTCGCTGCGCCGGGACGTGGACCGCCACACCGGTCGCTCCGAGATCGAGCTGATGGAGGTCCACACCGAGCACGCGCTGCGCTTCGCGCGCGCTCTCGAGAAGCGCTTCACCATGGCCGAAGCCGTACGCATCTATTCGGAGGCCGTGTCGCTCCGCGACACCCTGCGTGAGACGCTCTACCTGCTCGTGATCAGCCGCTTCGGCGACCCCTGGCCCGAGCCATCGATGCACGTGTTGCCCGACTCTCCCGGCCAGCTCGTCATGACCCACTGATTTCGCCCCGCGTCGCTCCGTAGCTCCGCCCCCCGCCCCCCGGGCGCCGGCTCCTCGCCGGCGCCCGTTTGTTTCGCCCTAACCTGCGGCGGCCTGGAGCCGGAGTATTCCCGGGAGCCTTCGGCAGCCGGAGGGATGGCTTCGGCCGTCTTCGCGTCTTCGTACATTGAAACGGCAGGCGACTTGCCAGCGTACGGATCTTCGCGGGCCCGCACGTTCGGGCCGCGAAACCCCCAGGAGGCCCCATGGACAACCCGAACGAGCCGGGACGCAAGCGCGACCCTCTCGCCGACCTGAAGTCCCGCATCGACGCCGCCTTCGAGGAGCTTCGCCCCAAGGTGAAGAAGGCCTTCGACGAGCTCGACGAGCGCGTGGATGCGGCCATGAAGGACGTGCGCCCGAAGGTCGATGCCCACCTGAAGGAGGTGCGGCCACGCGTCGATGCCTTCGTCAAGGACGTGCAGCCCCACATCGATTCCTTCATCAAGCGCGTGGAGTCCCGCCTGGAGGCGTTGCGTCGGGAGATGAAGGAACGCGCCGACCGCGCCGCCTCCAGGGACGAGCCCGTCGCCCCCGCCGGCGAGCTTCCCCCTCCGCCGGCTCCCGAGGCCCCGCCTCCGCCGCCGGAGTGAGCCCGCGCCGGAGCCCGGCGCCGCACGCGCAGAGCCCGGGCGACAACGGTCGCCCGGGCTCTCTCGTCTGTGGTCGGGTCACGACCGTGCCGGCGCGACCCGGCGTTGATCTTCCCTGCTTCGTCCCGCGTGGTCCCGTCGGGGAAAAGCAGTAGCCCGGCCGACCCTCGTCGCCCGGGCTACTTCCGTACTCCTGTCCCGCGATCCCGCTATTCGTCAGCCTTTGCCGGCTTCACCAGCGACTTCAGCAGCTTGACCGCGAGCCAGATCATCAGCGCCGCGAATAGGATCTTCAGGAACAGGCCGAGCAGGAACAGCCCGGCGCCGACCAGGCTGCCCAGCAGCGCCTTGGCGATGGCTAGGCCCAGAAGGGCGATGAGTCCGCCGCCGACCGCGGTTGCCACGAGTCTCATAGGTGTCTCTCCTCTTGTGCCGCCGTTCGCCGGCGCGCCCTCGTTCGGGTCACTCGCTGGCCGCGGGCTTGTCCGCCATCCACTTCCAGGCGCGGTACAGCACCCAGGCCACGATCAGGAGCGGCAGCAGCCGGAACGCCAGGAAGACCGCGATGCCGACCGCGGCGAAGACGAGGCGCAGCACGACGGCCCCCGCGATGATCACGATCGTCCAGAAGATCAGCTTTCCCAGCACCGATTCGTCGTTGTCGCCCATCGTCCCCTCCTCGGTGGTTGTGCCTCTCCGGCATCCGTACGTAAGCTGACGGGCGTAGGATTCACAGCCGCCCGAGCGGGAGCCGAGAAACCCATGGCCGGTCGTCCTTACGTGTTGTCCGAGACCGCGTTCCACGAGGTGCGCCGGGTCGCCTACGATGTCGCCGTCCTGCCCTGGGGTGCGACCGAGGCCCACAACCTCCACCTGCCCTACGGCACCGACATCCTGGAGACGCAGGCCATCGCCAACCTGGCGGCGGGTCACGCCTGGCAGGCTGGCGCCCGCGTCGTCGCCCTCCCCGCCGTGCCCTTCGGCGTCAACACGTCGCAGCTCGACATCCCGCTCATCATCAACATGAATCCGACGACGCTGCTGGCCGTGCTCGACGACGTCGTCATGTCCCTGGAGACCGAGGGAATCCGCAAGCTCGTCATCCTCAACGGCCACGGCGGGAACGATTTCCGCTGGATGGTCCGGGAACTTCTCCCCCACCGCGACGTCTTCATCGCCATAGTGGAATGGTGGAAGGTGCTGGACGCCGGCAAGTACTTCGACGAGCCCGGCGACCATGCCGGTGAGATGGAAACGTCCATCATGCTCGAGCTCTTTCCCGAGCTGGTCCTGCCCATGGACCGGGCGGGCAGCGGCGCCGTGCGCGTCCCGCGCATGAAGGCGCTGCGCGAGGGCTGGGCGTGGACGCCCCGGCGCTGGACGCAGGTCACCGCCGATACCGGCGTCGGCGACCCGCGCCGCGGCTCGGCGGAGAAGGGGCGCCGCTTCCTCGACGACCTGGTTCCCGTCATCGGGGACTTCCTGGTCGAGCTCGCGGCCGCGAACACCGGCGACCTGTACGCCGATCCGGAAAGTTTTTTCCCGGACGTGCGAAAAGAATAGCGAAAAGAGCGGGGCCGACGGGCGATTCGCCCGGCGCCAGGCTGCCAGCGACCTGCGCCCCCAAGGGCGCCCCCGCCTTCGCGCCCACACCCCCGGACGCGCGTCCTGACGCCGTTTTTCAGGCGCCGGTACGACAGTTGCCCTGTTCGTCCCGACCGGTTGCGCCCGGTTTGCCCCTCCGCGCTGCCGGTCATCGAGGAGCAGCCTATGCCCGAACGCTACCGGACGAGGAAATTCCCCGCGCCCCTGCGCCGCGCGCTGGACGTGGCGGCCGCCATTGCCACCGAGGAGGTCCTGGCGGCTCACGTAGCCCAGGTGCTCGAGCTGGTGCAGCTCGCGGATCAGCGCGTGCCGGCCCCGCGCGTGGCGGAGATCTATCTGCGCATGCACGGCCTCGAGGACCCGGCCGCCACGGTCGTGCGCACCCGCTTCCTGGCGGAGCTCGGCCAGCGCGAACGTCTCGCTCCCGCGCCCGAGGCCCCGGTCCTCATCGAAGGTCCTCCCGATCGGCCCACCGGCCCGTTCCGCTGGATGCGCGAGCGCTTCCGCGGCCGGGTCCACAACGACCTGCGCCGCTGGACGATCCTGCACAACGGCCGCAGCGAGGTACTGATCCTCGACATCCACGTTCGCAACGCGCTCATCTACGTCCAGACCCTGGCGCCGGACGTCCCCGTGCACGAGGCGGTCGCCATCTACCGCGAGAAGGTGGGCGTCCGCGACCAGCTGGGCGAGGTCCTTTACTGGTTCGTGCTCAGTCGGCTGGCCGAAGCCGAGCTCCCCACCCTGCGGGACGTCGATACCGCCGAGCTGCGCATTCCGCCCGCGCCGCGCAAGGCGCCCCGTCGCAACGGAACCGTGCGGAGCCCCTACAGGACCATCTAAGGGCCGAGCACGAGCACGGCTCACGTGCACGTGCAGCTGCACGTGCCCGGTGCTCGTGCCCGTGCTCGGAGTCCGAGCGGGAGCAGGTAGCCGCGCTCGCATCGGCACCGTCTCCTGCACGATCCCCCAGACACCGCCGGCCCGCCCCTCCACGAGCACGTGCTTGTGCACGTGAGCCATGCTCGTGCTCCGATCACGGCGTCCCTTCCGCGCGCCGATGCGCCCAGGTAGCTTAGGCGCCCCGCGTCCCAACACTTCAGACATGGCAGGAGACGCCGTGATCGGTGTAGTCCTACTGAATTTCGGCGAGCCCGCCGAGGCGACACTCGAGGCCGTGGTCCCCTTCCTCGAGCGGATCTTCCTGACCAACGCATCGCTGGAGGACGCATCTTCGGCCGAGGCCGTGCGTGCCCGCTGCCGCCAGCTGGCGGAGCGGCGCGCGCCCGCCCTGATCGAGGAGTACCACGCCATCGGCGGCTCGCCGCTGAACCGGCAGTCGGAGGCGCAGGCGCGCGCCCTGGCGGCGGAGCTCGGGCGCCGGGGCCATGACGTGCGGACCTACGTCGCCAACCAGTTCGCCGACCCCATGATGGAGCCCGTGCTTCGCCGCGCCCGCGCCGATGGCGTGGAGCGCCTGGTGGCGCTGCCGGTCTACCCCGTGTGCGGGCCCTCCACCAACGTCGCGGCGCTGGCGCAGCTCGCGGACGCGCTCGCCGCCCTGGGGTGGGGCGTCCCCGTCGCGGAGCTCAGCGGCTGGCACCGGCACCCGGCTTACGTCGCGTTGCGCGCCGATGGTATCCGCCGCTCCGCCGCCGAAGCCGGCATCGACCTGAACGCCGGCGGCAACCGCCTGGTCTTCTCTGCCCACGGCACGCCCATGAAGTACATCGAGGAGGGCAGTCGCTACGCGGACTATATGGAGGAGAGCTGCACCGCCATCGCCGCGGCCGCCGGCGTCGCCCGCTGGGAGCTGGGCTACCAGAACCACGGCAACCGGGCCATCGAGTGGACGCAGCCGTCCATCGACCGCCTGATTGCGGGGCTGGAGGCCGAAACGGTGGTCGTGGTCCCCGTGTCCTTCATGCACGAGCAGTCGGAGACGCTCTCGGAGCTGGACATCGAGCTGCGCCGGGAGGCCGAGGCGCGCGGACTGGCCTTCCACCGGGTACCGGTGCCCCACGACGACCCGCGCTTTGCCTCCATCCTGGCGGAGCTGGTCGAGTCGGCGCTGGCGGCGGGCGCGGGCCCCGTGCCATTGCGTCGCTGCCGCTGCCGGCCCGAGCCCGCCACCTACTGCACCAACGGCTGATCCTGCCGCCCGGCGGTCTGCGGACGGCGGTCGCCAGGTCGGCGGACGGCGGTCGGCAGGTCGGCGGTCGGCAGGTCGGCGGTTTGGCGGGCGAGCTCACACGCGCGGGTGCGGCCGCGCGCGACCGCCGGCTCAACCCCCGCGCTCGTCCCGCAGCACCATGGGCTGCAGCCCCGCCCGCTCTAGCGTCGCCAGCGCCGGCGCGACCTGCTCCCACGCCACCGGCTCCGTCCGCGCCGCCGCCACCTCCCGCACCAGCCGGCGGTCGCGCGCGGGTACGCGTGCCCGCGCCAGCGCCGAGCCCAGGCTCGCGCCGGCGTCGCGCCCCGCCC
>JADGQX010000215.1 GCA_017881445.1 Gemmatimonadota bacterium
CACTCCGGTGGCCGGTCAGAAGGCGCCGGACCTGGGCCCGAACGTGATCGTCTTCGATCCGTCCATGCCGAGGGAGTCGATCCAGCAACGGCTCGACACCATCTACAAGCAGCAGGTGCGGGCGGAGTTCGGCGAAAAGCGCTACGCCCTGCTCTTCAAGCCGGGCACGTATGCCTTCGACGCAAGGGTGGGCTACTACACCCAGATCGCCGGACTGGGCCTGTCACCGGAGGATGTCGTCGTCAACGGGCACGTGCAGGCCGTGTCCAACAATCCCAGCCGCAACGTGCTGGTGAACTTCTGGCGTTCTGCGGAGAACCTGTCCGTCACGCCGCCGGACGGCGTCGACAGGTGGGCGGTATCCCAGGCTGCGCCCTACCGTCGCATGCACGTCCGGGGGTCGCTGATGCTGCACGACAGCGGCTGGGCCAGCGGCGGCTTCATCTCGGACACCCGGGTGGATGGGACGGTCCTGGCCGGCCCACAGCAGCAGTGGTTCACGCGCAACTCGGAGATCCAGGGTTGGCAGGGTGGCCACTGGAACATGGTCTTTCTGGGCACCGCGGGCGCGCCACCCACGCTGACCCGGGACGGGAACGTGACCGCAGCCGCGGCACACGGCCCCATCGTCTCCACCATCGAGAGCACGCCCGTCTCCCGGGAGAAGCCCTTCCTCTACGTAGACAAGAGCGGGGCGCTCGAGGTCTTCGTGCCCGCGTTGCGCCGGAACTCGCGGGGGCCGAGCTGGGTCGGAGGCACCACCGCAGGCGAGTCGCTATCGCTGGACAGGTTCCTCATCGCGCGGCCGGAGATGAGCGCAGCCCGGATCAACGCCCAGCTCGCCAGGGGGAAGAACCTCCTGCTCACGCCGGGCATCTATCGGGTGAGCGAGCCGATCCGCATCACGCGGCCGAACACGATCGTCCTTGGGCTCGGCATGGCCACGGTACGGGCGGAAAATGGCTCCAGGGCGATGACGGTGGGGGACGTGGACGGAATCGAGATCGCCGGCATCCTGTTCGACGCAGGCGCAGTGAACTCGCCGGTGCTCCTGGAGGTTGGACCGGAAGGCGCATCCCGCAGCCACGCGTCCAATCCGACCTTCCTGTTCGACGTCTTTGCCAGGATCGGCGGCGCCGGCCCGGGAAAGGCGACGGTGAGCGTGGCCATCAACAGCCACGACGTGGTCTGTGACCACGCCTGGCTCTGGCGTGCCGATCACGGGCAGGGCGTGGCCTGGGACGTCAACACCGCCGCGAACGGCCTGGTGGTGAACGGAAACGACGTCACCGTTTACGGCCTGTTCGTGGAGCACTACCAGAAGTACCAGGTCGTGTGGAATGGGGAGCGCGGCAAAACCTACTTCTTCCAGAACGAGATCCCCTACGACCCGCCGGGCCAGGAAGCGTACATGGCCGGATCGACGCGTGGCTGGGCCGCCTACAAGGTGGCGGACAAAGTCCGGCACCACGAGGCGTGGGGGCTGGGCAGCTACGTCTATTTCCCCCGGCATCCCGAGATGGTCCTCGACCACGCCTTCGAGGTGCCGGTCACGCCCGGAGTACGCCTGCACAAGGTGGTGACGTTCTCTCTGGGGGGTGGCAAGGGGACGATCGAGCACGTGGTGAACGATACCGGCCCGAGCGCCAGCAAAGGGGACGCCGAGCCCACGCCGTTGCTCGTGGACTATCCAGCCAGGTAGCCGCAGGACGGTGCATGCGTGCTCCCGGCCGCGCCGGCCACGGGAGCGGGCGCGATGCGGTGGCCCGCCCCGCGGCGATCCGAGGGCGGGGTGTACGCAACGATCGGCCGGCTGGAAACCGGCCGAACCAGGCGAGCTCCCCGAGGTCAGTCGTATTCCCTTCGCGCCACTCGCGGTCGGGCGACGAGGCTCCGGACCTTCACCGCACACGGGAGGTCGTGCCATGCAGCATCCAGTAGCGCCACGCGGCCGAAGCCGCCCCAGGGCGAGTGCGCCCGTGCACGAGCGGCACCGGCGACTGCTCATGGTTACCGTGCTGCTGACCGCCGCGGCGGTGCTGACGGCCGCCTCGACCCCGCGACGCGGTGCCGGCGACCCTACCCCCGAGACCACGCTGCGCCGCTTTAGCGCCGCGCTCTGCGCCGGTGATGTCGCCCGCCTGCGCGCGCTCGCGGATCCCAACTTCCACTTGGTCGAGGATGGTGTCGACTACGACCTGGAAGGGACGGCGCGCTCCATTTCGGCGACCCTGCAACAGGGGAAGCTCGCCCGCACGGTGGGCGACGTACGAGTGCGCGCCCACGGGGACGTGGCGTGGATGGTCTATTCCGTCACGGCCGAGTTCCAGGGCGCCCAGGGCATCATGCGTTTCCAGCGTATCGAGAGCGCGGTGCTGGAGCGCGTCGGGCGGGGCTGGCGCGTGTCGCTCATCACCTCCATGCAGACCCACTGACGCAGCGGGGCCTGCGAGCGGTGGCGCACGCCGGCCGTGAGCCCGAGGAGGCGGCATGCAGTGGCAGCTGCCACCCGGGAGCAGGCAAAGGGGCCGCCCTGCTGCTCCCGGTCGTCGCCTTCTGCGGGACTGGAGAGGTAGCACGGTTCGTGCGGGGGGCGCCGGCTGCGCGGCGGGGGCGCTCGGCGGCCCCTGGCCCGTTGCGGGCTGGGGCGAGATCCGCCAGACTGAGCCCCGCGGCAGTGCGGAGGGGGCGGCGTACCGGCAGGCCGCCCTGGACCTGATCCGGGAGGAGGCGAGAATGCGCGGAAGCATGGTCGCAGTGGTGGCGATGCTGGTCGCTGGCGCGCCGGCAGCGGCCCAGCACGGGACGAACCACCGCGCGGCGCTGCTCACGCACCAGCGCGAGGCGCTCGCGGTGGCGAAGCGGCTGCAGAGCCCGTCGTACGCGGAGCTCAAGGCGCCCAGGCTGAAGAGCGAGCAGGAGGCGTTGCGGAAGCACCTGGACGCCGCCGACGCGGAGCTGGCCGAGCTGCAGAAGACGGCGAAAGGCGCGGAGGCGGAGAGGCTGGAGAAAGTGGCCACCCACGAGAAGGAGGCGCGCGCCCAGTTCGACCTGCTGGCGAAAACGATCGCCGCTCAACCGAACGGGTGGCGGCCGCACCAGCCCAACGGCCCCGAGACATACGCCCATGGCGTGGTGCAGCACCTCAACCTGGCCATCGCCGCGCTGAGGTCGTAAAAAGGCAAGTAACGTTGGCCGCCTCCCCGAAGGACGCGGCCCAGGCGACGTGAGCTGGGCCGCGCGCGGTAGCGTGTGCCGCGGGTCGGCGTCGGCTGGGGATCGATAGCGCGCGGCTCGCGCCCCGCCGCGCTGCACACGGCGCCGGACGAGGGGTCCGACTCCTCCGCGCCGGCCGCACCTGCGCGCAGGCAGCCTCGTTCACAATTCGAGTCGAGCCCATGGACCTCCGCAACCGACGGCCTGCGCGCCTCGGCTTGTTGCTCGCCTGCACCTTGCTGCCGGCCTGCCACGGTCATGAGTCAGCTCCGCTCTTCCGCCGGCTGAGCTCGCGCCGGACGGGCGTGACGTTCGCCAATACGCTCACGCCCAGCGCGGCGCACAACCTCCGCAACGACATCTTCTTCTACAACGGCGCGGGCGTGGCCACCGGCGACGTCAACGGTGACGGACTGCCGGACATCTTCCTCTCCGGCAACATGGTGTCGAGCCGGCTGTACCTGAACCGCGGCGATTACCACTTCCAGGACGTGACGGAGGCGGCGGGCGTGGCGACCCACGCCTGGGCCACGGGCGTGGCCCTGGCCGACGTCAACGGCGACGGCAAGCTGGACATCTACGTCTCGGTGTCCGGCCCGCCCTGGAGCAGCCCCCTGGAACGCAAGAACCTGCTTTTCGTCAACCAGGGCACGGACCGGAGCGGCATCCCGCACTTCGTCGAGGAGGCGGAGAAGCACGGCATCGCCGACACCGGCTTCAGCACGAATGCGGTCTTCCTCGACTACGACCGCGACGGCTACCCGGACCTCTACGTGCTCAACAATTCGCCGGAGGAATTCGGACGGGGTCAGATGGACCGGACGATGTTCGGCCCGTACCAGGCCGATCCGGCGGGCTTCGATCAGCTTTACCACAACAACGGGAACGGCACGTTCACCAACGTCTCGGAAAAGGCGGGAATCCTGAGGCGGCTCGGTTACGGGCTGGGCGTGGCGGTGGCGGATCTGAACCGCGATGGCTGGCCCGATATCTACGTGTCGAACGACATCAGCTCCCAGGACGTGCTCTACATCAACAACGGGAACGGCACCTTCACCGACAGGGCCGCCCAATGGCTCGCGCATACGAGCTACGCGGGTATGGGCAACGAGATCGCCGACTTCAACAACGACGGCTGGCCCGACATCATGCAGCTGGACATGATGGCCGCCGATCTGGTCGAGCGGAAGCGCATCAGCGGCTCCGTTACCCGTGCAGACCTGAAGGCGATGACCCGCGGCGGCGGCGTGCTCCAGTACAACCTCAACACGCTGCAGCTGAATCAGGGCACCAGCCGGAACGGGCAAATCATCTTCAGCGAGATCGCGCGCCAGGCCGGCGTCTCGGCCGCCGGCTGGAGCTGGAGTCCACTGTTCGCGGACTTCGATAACGACGGCTGGAAGGACCTCTTCGTCACGAGTGGCTATCCCAAGGCGCTGATCGACTACGACTACGAGACGGATGACTTCATGGCGCAGCAGCTACGGGACACGGCCAGGGCGAGGCAGCGCCAGACGGAGCTCATGGACAGGCTTTCCGCGTACAGACTGCCCAGCCACGTCTTCCGCAACGACGGCAACCTGAGCTTCAGCGATATGGGCCGGGCGTCGGGCGTGGATCAACCCGGCATCGCCTACGGGGCTGCCTACGCGGATCTGAACAACGACGGCCGGCTCGATCTCGTCGTCAACAACCTCGACGCCCCCGCTGCCATCTTCGAGAACGTGGGGGCCGCGGCCGACGGCAACCACTACCTCGAGGTTCGCCTGGACGGGGCGTACCCGAACGGGCGGGGGCTCGGAGCCAGGCTCGTCCTGACGGCGGGGACGCAGACGCAATACCTGGAGGCCTCGCCGTACCACGGCTTCATGTCCACCTCGGACGACCGGCCCCATTTCGGCCTCGGCCGGGCCCAGCGCGTGGATAGCCTGCGCGTGATCTGGCCGGACGGGCGCGAGCAGCTGCTCACGGGCCTGCGCGCGGACGAAATCATCACCGTGCACCAGCGGGATGCGGCCGAGCGCCGCGCGCCAGATCCCCGGCCGCCGAGCGCGCCGATGTTCCGGCCGCTCGGCCCGGACGCAGGCCTGAATCATCAGAGCCGGGAGAACGACTACCTGGTGGATTACACCGTGCAGCCGCTCCTGCCCTACCAGGTCTCCAGGCAGGGGCCTCCCCTCGCCGTCGCGGACGTGGATGGCGACGGTCTGGACGACGTGTTCGTCGGCGGATCCGCGGGCTTCCCGGGCCACCTGTTCCTCCAGCAAAGGGACGGCCGCTTCGTGGAAGCGAAGAGCCAACCCTGGGCGGCGGACAAGGATGCCGACGATTGGGGGGCGCTCTTCTTCGATGCGAACGGGGATGGCCGGCCGGACCTGTACGTGGCCAGTGGAGGCTATCGCGTACCGGCGCCCAACAGCGTGTACCAGGATCGGCTCTACGTCAACCAGGGGCACGGCCGATTCGCGAAGGATCCCGCGGCACTGCCAGCCATGCTCAATTCCAAGGCCGCGGTCGTGACCTGCGACTTCAACGGCGACGGCAAGCCGGACCTGTTCGTCGGGGGCCGGCTGACCCCGCGCAATTACCCCAGTCCCACCCGCAGCTACATCCTCCGCAACGATGGCGGGCGATTCACAGACGTGACACGTGACGTGGCGTCGGAGCTGCTCCAGCCGGGAGGGATGGTCACCGCAGCCGTGTGCATGGACTTCAACGGCGACGGCCGCATGGACCTGGTGACGGCGGGGGAATGGATGCCCATCCAGTTCTACGGGAACGACGGGACACACCTGCGCAACGTCACGTCATCGATGCGCCTGCCCCCGATGCGCGGCTGGTGGTACTCGCTCGGGGCGGGTGACTTCGATCACGACGGCCGCATGGATCTGGTGGCGGGCAACCTCGGGCTCAATTACAGCTACACCACGTCCAGCAGGAGCAGGTTCGGCGTCTACGCAGCGGATTTCGCCGAGCACGGGATCTCAGACGTGATCTTGACCCAGGAGGTGGACGGCACCGAGTACCCGTATTACGGGCTCGCCCTCCTGGGCGGCGCCATCAGCGAGCTGACGGTGCGGTACCCGACCTTCAAGTCCTTTGCCTCCGCTTCCGTCCAGCAGATCTTCGGGTCTCGGCTACGGAGCGCCCTGCACTACCAGGCGGACACGTTCGCCAGCATGTGGCTCCACAACGACGGGAACGGCACCTTCACGCCCCGGCCCCTGCCGCCTCTCGCGCAGATCTCACCGATCCGGTGCATCATCGCCCACGACGTGGATGGCGACGGCAACCTGGATCTGATCGTCGCGGGCAACCTCTACGAGACGGAGGCGAACACGGCGCGCGCCGATGCCGGGAAGGGCCTGTGGCTGAAAGGCGACGGCCGGGGTGGCTTCACGCCGGTTCCTCCCTCGCGGAGCGGATTCCTCGCGCCGCTCGACGTGCGCGGCTGCGCCCTGATCCACACGCCCACCGGGAACGCCGTGGTGGTCGCCAACAACAACGGGCCGCTCCAGGCCTTCGCGCTCGCGCCCGGGCAGCGTCCGCAATCTCTCCATTAACCCCGCAGAGAGCATCGGAGTGCGGATCCTGGAGCGGATCTGCCAGGCTGGATGCGGGCGCGGTTGCTGCCGGCGCCCGGTCAGGGCGCGCAATGGGCTGGCTTTCATCGATGCCGCGGCGACCGGGCTGATTCCAGTCGGCGGCCTGTCCTTCGCCCCGACGGTTCACGTGCTGCTCGCGCGGGACCCGGCCACGAGGATCACGTCGCCCACGGACCAGGCTCGACGATTCAAGGCGTGGATCGGGACCACCGTCACGTTCACGCGTGCCCTCCGCGCGGCCCCCAAGAAGTCCTGAACGGCGCCGGGCGATGCGCTCTCCGTGGAGTGAACGCGGCGTTCGTGTTGCCCGCCCTTTCGCACCCGGTTGACGGCCGCCCGCGGCCCGCGGCCCGGCGGCCGGCGGCACCGCTGCCCCCTGCGAGTGGTTGCGCGCGGGGGGCCGCTGGTGCGCGAGCGCCAACGCCGGCCCGGCGTATGCTGTATCCTTGATCGGAGACCGGGTGGTTGCGCGCGGCACGCCCTGTCTGCATTCTTGCCGCCTTCATGGAACCGCGTCCGCCGCCCGTGAGTAAGAGCTTCGTGCTCATTCAATCGCGTTCCAGCCCGCGGCGCAGCGCAGCGACGCTCATCGTCCTGCTGCTGCAGCTCGCCCTGATCGGCCTCCTGCCCGCGGCCGACGCACGCGCGTCGGCGGCGGACTCAGGCACGCGCACGGGCGCGCAGATGGAAAAGCCGGGTACACACCACGCGGTTCACGACGCCGCCGACTGCGCCTTCTGCATCGCGCTGCAGCTGGGAGCGGTGCCGGCGGCGCTTAGCCGCGCGCCGGACGCGGGCGTGGCCCGCCGCATGGCGGCGGTGCGCTACCGCCCCGAGAGCCATACCCCCACCGTCCTCGCCTCCCCGGTCGCCCGGGCCCCGCCGATCCGCGCCTGAGGCCGGCCTTCCGGCCGTCCAGCGTCACCGTTCCCGCAGCACCACCACGGCCGTGCCCCGAGAGAGGGCATCCGTCCGGGAGCGGCGTCGGACACCGTGGGTCCTTCGAGGGCCCGGTGCGGATACATCAGACAACGACCGGGAACCAATGTACACAGCAGTGATCGCCGCGCTCCTGGGGCTGGGTGCGGCTGCACCGCAACAGGGAACGGTGCCGGTGGCGCGGGACACCGTGCCGCCGGCAGCGCTGACGCGCCAGCAGGC
>JADGQX010000216.1 GCA_017881445.1 Gemmatimonadota bacterium
AGCTGTTCCTGCGCGCGGTCCGGGCGGCCGGCGAGCTGGATGCCGCCATCGGTCGGGTCATGGAGCGGGGCCGGCGGGACGCGCGCGACGCGCAGACGCTCGAGGCGCGCCTCACCCTGGTGTTGGGCGCTCTCGTTTTGGCGGCGGTGCTGCTGCTGGGCCGGCTGGCGCAGCGGCTGCGCGGCCTGGCCCAAAGGGAAACCGAGCTGCGCCAGGAGCTGGAGACGTCGGTGGCCCGCCGGGAGCGGCTGATCCGCGGCTTCAGCCACGACCTGAAGAACCCGCTGGGTGTGGCCGACGGCTACGCGGAGCTGCTGGAGGGTGGCTACCTGGAGGACCCCACGCGCCGGCGCGAGGGCCTGCAGCGCCTGCGCCGGGCGATCTCCTCGGCGCTGCGGCTGGCCGACGACCTGCTCGACCTCGCCCGCGCCGAGGCCGGCATGCTGAGCGTGGCCCGCGAGGTCGTGGATGTCGGTGCCCTGGCCCGGGAGGTGGCGGCCGAGTGCGCGCCCCAGGCCGCCGCGGCCGGACTCATGCTCCACGTCGATCTCCCGCGCACGCTCCCCCCCGCCGAAACCGACCCGGCCCGCGTGCGCCAGATCCTGGGCAACCTGCTCTCCAACGCCATCAAGTACGGCGCCAACGGCGGCAGCGTGCGGATAGGAGCGCGCGCTGAGCCCGCCCTGAACGGGGGCCGCCCGCCCCGCTCCGTGGTGGTCTCGGTCTCGGATCACGGCCCCGGCATCCCGGCCGACCGTCAGGCCTGGATCTTCGACGAGTTCACGCGCCTCGATCCGGATGCGGCGCCCGGCACCGGCCTGGGGCTGGCCATCAGCCTGCGCCTCGCCCGGGCGCTGGGCGGCGACCTGGTGCTGCAGAGCATCCCCGGCGACGGCTCCACCTTCAGCCTCTGGCTGCCCGCGTCCTCTCGCTAGAGCGGGAGAGCGGGAGAGCGGGAGCCGGCACCGCCCGGGTTTCTGCCATCCGCCATGATCCCGGCTCCGCCGCGAGCATCTCCCACTCCTCCGCTCTCCCGCTCTTCCGCTCCGTCAAAACGCGGGCGGGCCCGTCTTTGTAGACGGACCCGCCCGGTACGACGTGCTACTGCCCCCCGCCCCCCGTCAGGCGGGCCCCCGGTGCCGCGTCGCAGCCGGGCCTACCCCCTCCCCACTCGCGCCGCTCCCTCGGAGCGGTCCAGCGCCCCGCGTCGGGCTACGCCCCGCCATCGCCGGTGATGGCGGGAATCAGCGACGTCCGCTTCGGCTCAGCCGCACTCGCTGAAACCGCAGCTTATGCACTTGACGCACCCCTCCATGAACTGCAGGTCGCTGTGACACTCGGGACAGGTGCCGATGAAGCTGGCGCCCGGGTCGTAGCCGAACTCGAAGGCGGTCTGCCCCGCAACCGCGGCCGGGCCGGCGGAGCCCGCCGCCGGCTGCGGTGCCACCGGCGCGGACGGGGGCGCGGCCGAGCCCGCCGGGCCGGCAATGGGCAGCTCCTGCTGGATGCCGGCCTTCTCGCGCTCGTGCTGGGCAATGGCCTGGGCAATGGCGTCCGGGACCGAGAGCACCTTGTTGGGGCCCAGCCCGACCGCGCGGTCGCAGGAGATGCCGCGCAGCTGCTGGTAGACGTCGCCCAGCCCGATGCCGCTGCGCAGCGAGAGCGAGATCAGGCGGCCGATCGCCTCCACGTCCGCCATGGCCGCCCCGCCCGCCTTGCCCAGCGTGGCGAAAACCTCGAACGGCTTGCCGTTCTCGTCCTCGTTGATGGTGACGTAGAGGTCGCCCAGGGGCGAGGGTAGCCGGCGGGTGGTGCCCCGCAGCACGGATGGCCGGCTCCGCTTCTGGCGACGCCGCTGCAGCCGGCCCTCGGCCTCCGCCAGCGCCGCTCGCAGCTCGTCGATCTCGTGGTGCAGCTGGTTGTTCTCCTCGCGCACATCGGCCAGCTCGGAGTCGAGCACCGCCGGCATCGGCGCCGCAGCCGGCGGCGCCGATGCCGCGGTCACTTCCTGCGCCGTCTTGCCCGTGGACAGCACCTGCATGGGCCGGCAGCCGTCGCGGTAGACCGTGACGCCCTTGCACTCCAGGTCGTAGGCCATGAGGTAGATCTGGCGCACGTCCTCCGCCGTGGCGTCGTTGCCGAAGTTACAGGTCTTGGAGATGGCGCTGTCCACGTGCTCCTGGTAGGCGGCCTGCATGCGGATGTGCCACTCGGGGACGACGTCGTGGGCGGTGACGAACACGCGCTGGACCTCGGCCGGGACCTCCGGGAAGTGGATGTGGCCCTCCTGCGCGATGCGCTCCATCAGCGCCTCGCTGTGGAAGCCCCCGGCGCGGGCCACCCGGACGAAGTCCTTGTTCACGTCCGGCATGATCGAGCCGGCCTGGTTGCGCATGAAGGCCACGGCGAAGAGCGGCTCGATGCCCCCCGAGCAGTCCGCGAAGATCGAGATCGTCCCCGTGGGCGCCACGGTGGTCACGTTGCAGTTGCGCAGCCGCCGCATCGGGCGGACCCGCTCGCCCGTCGCGTCCCGGGCGCAGCTCTCGTCCGGACCCCAGATGCTCTCCTCCCAGGCCGGGAAGACGCCCCGCTGCTCGGCCAGCTTCTCCGACGCCTTCTTCGACTCCTCGTCGATGAAACGCATGATGGTGCGCGCCGCCGCGATGCCCTCCTCGCCGTTGTAGGGCACGCCCGTCCGCACCAGCAGGTCCGCCCAGCCCATCACGCCCAGCCCGATGCGACGGATCTTCTGCGCCAGATCCTCGATCTGGGCCAGCGGATACACGTTGGCGTCGATGACGTTGTCCAGGAAATGCACGGCCAGCTGCACCACCTGCCGCAGGCCGTCCCAGTCCACCTTGTCCTCCAGCGACGCCCACGCCGGCGCGTCCGCCAGCGCGAACAGCCCGAGGTTCACGGACCCGAGGTTGCACACGTCGTACGGCAGCAGCGGCTGCTCGCCGCAAGGGTTCGTCGCCTCGTAGCTGCCCAGCTTCGGCACCGGGTTGTACCGGTTCGCCCGGTCGATGAAGAACACCCCCGGCTCCCCCGTCGCCCACGCACCCTGCACCATCAGGTCGAAGATCTCGCGCGCGTCCTCCTGACCCACCACCCGGCCATCGCGCGGGCTCACCAGGTCGTACGTCTCACCCCGGCGCACCGCCTCCATGAAGGCGTCCGTCACCGCCACCGAAATGTTGAAGTTGGTGATCTGCGTCACGTCGCTCTTGCAGGTCACGAACTCCCGGATGTCCGGGTGGTCCACGCGCAGGATCCCCATGTTCGCGCCCCGCCGCGTGCCACCCTGCTTCACCACCTCCGTGGACGAGTCGTACAGCCGCATGAAGGAGACGGGGCCGCTCGCCACGCCCTGCGTGGACTTCACCACGTCGTTCTTCGGGCGCAACCGTGAGAAGGCGAACCCCGTCCCGCCGCCGCTCTGGTGCACCAGCGCCATCGAGCGCAGCGTGTCGTAGATCCCGTTCAGGTCGTTCGAGAGCGCGTCCTCCACCGGCAGGACGAAGCACGCCGACAGCTGTCCCAGCGGTCGGCCCGCGTTCATCAGTGTCGGCGAGTTCGGCTCGAACAGCCGCTGCGTCATCAGCCGGTAAAACTCCCGCGCCAGCGCGTCCACGGCGCCCGCGCTCGCGCCGTACTTCGCGTCCTCCGCCGCGATGACCGCCGCCACCCGCCAGAACATGTCCTCCGGCTCCTCCGCCGGCTTCCCCGCCCCGTCCTTCATCAGGTAGCGCTTGCCCAGCACGATGCGCGCGTTCTCCGAAAGGTCCGCGCGTACCAGGTCGTCCGGACGCGGCGGCACCACACCACCGGGGAGGGCGGAAGGCTTGCGGGAGGACTTCGTGCTCATGGCGGGGTTCTCCTCATTCAACGGACTGCAGCGGCCGGTGCGGCCGGCCGCGGGCAACTCGAGCTGTAGTTGGAGATCGCCTATGCAACGGGGCCCACGCTACATCCGGTGGGGCTTCCATGTTACGCCCCCCACATCTTGTGGTCAAGGGCGTCGATACGGCTGCAACTCCCATACCCCGGATTGTGGAAAACGTTGGCGTTGGGCCGGACCGATTTGCGGGGTTCTGCACCGCTATCCACAGGCTGCGCACAAGCTTGTCCACGCGTTTTCCACCTGGGGCGAAAGGCAGGGCGAGGGCAAGAACAGGGGCAAGGCCAGGGGGACAGCCGCAAGCGCAACCGCAGCCGCAAGCGTTCACGGAGCCGGGCACGGGCACGCGGAGAAGGGAGTCCGGGCCGGTAGCGGTGGGTGTGCTCCGGCGCCGAGGGCGCCGGAGCACAGGAGGGGCGCTGGCGGGCTCACGCCCGGACGCGTCGGCGCGAGGAATGGGACCGGCGCTATACCCCGTCGACGGTGCGTTCCGTGCCGTCCTCGCCTTGCGCGCGACCGGCGGCGTCCGGGTGCTCCTGCCGCTCGGCCACCTGCGCGCGGTGGCGCTCGACCTCGGCGTTGGGCACCTGGCGTGGGATCATCTGGCGGCCGCGAGTGCGGCGGCGGACCGGGGTCGCCTCCTCGGCGTTGAGCTCGACCTTGTCGGCGTCGGTCGCGCCTTTGTATTCCGTATGCTCGGTCTCGCCGGGCGAACTCTGGTACTGATCGGGCTTCTTGCCTGCCAACTGGGCCTCCTTGCAGCGAGTAACTGGCCTGGAGGCCAGGTGGTACACGTTCCGTGCCGCGCCCTGGAGGCCGGAAGCCGGATGCCGGAAGCGGGGTGGCGGAAGCCTTCTTTCAGAACGAGGAGCCCAGTGTCACCCACCCGCGCGCCGGCCCGCCCTCGCTGACGGGGAACCCGGCGCCCGCGCGAAATCGCAGGGTGACGGGGATGAGGAGCCGGGCGTCGGCGACCAGCTCGGCGCCGGCGCCGACGAGGGGGCGGAGCCCCGAGGCGGTGCAGCCGAAGCCACCCGGGGTGCGGCCGTGGGCGTCGACGTTGGGGCACCAGGCGTTGCCGGCATCGGCGAAGGCGTCGGCGGAGAGGCGGTCGAGGTAGTAGGGGCGGGTGCCCCAGCCCCTGCCGACGAGGGCCAGGGGGGCGCGGTACTCGAGGGACGCGGTCCAGGCGCGGGTCCCGCTGCGGACGCCTTCGGGGTAGCCGCGGACGGGCAGGAATACGCCCGCCGTGCCGGCGGAGACCAGGCCCAGGTCGAGCTGCTGGCCGGAGATGCCGCCGATGTCCGCGGGCTCGGCGCCGGTGCCGGCGCGCCAGAGCGCCGAGGCGCGCAAGGCGAGGACGTGGTGAGCGAAGCCGGGGAGCGGCAGCGACCGGTATCCCCGCAGCGACGTCGTCGCCTCGGAGTAGCCGACGTCGCCGGCGCCCGCCACCCCGCCGCCCCAGCGCCGGCGACCCGCCAGCGAGAGGGCGACGCCGTCCTCGCGGGAGATGGAGTAGGGGAAGACCTGGTAGTCGGCGAAGCCGATGGCGCCGAAGACGCCGGTGAGCCGGTCGTTCGGCCGGAGGAGGGGGACGTTGGCGGGCGCGTTGTCGAGCCAGCGTTTCCGCAGCGCCAGGTCGCCACCGAGCGTGAGCGCCAGCGAGCTGCGGGCGCGCGGCCGCAGGAAGGCGGCGGCGGCGGCGAAGTCGTCTTCCCGCCGCACGCCGTCGTAGAGGGCCGTGGAGCTGACGGCGGTGAAGGTGTCGTAGGAGCGGGAAGTCGAGAGCTGGAGCAGGGGGTCGCCGAGGCCGGCCCAGCTCCAGCCCGCCGACCAGGCGGCGTCGCCGCGGCGCGGGTCGTATGCCGCGGCCAGCGCATAGGCGTGGCGGTTGACGACGTCGGCGCCGGTGGTGCTGGCGCCGACGAAATCGCGGCGCGCCTGCGTGTAGAGGGTGGGCGCCCAGTAGTGTGGCCGCAGCGTCGCCAGCGGCGAGTAGCGGCGGGGCGGGCCCGCCATCGTGTCCGCGGCGACCTGCGCGAACACGCCGATGCTGTCGGGCGACGACGCCCGTGCCGATCCGGGCGCAGCCCAGCGCGCCGGCTCGAAAGGAACGCGCTCGAGATGGAAGCCGTCCGCGTGGTAGCCGGCGAAGTAGAGCCAGCGGCCGTCCGGCGAAACGTCGGGGTAGAAGGCGCCGCCCAGGACGTTCGTCACCTGCAGCAGCGGCACGGGCGCCCCCCCCCCGGTTCCGGCGCCGCTCACATCCGCCGCGAAGATGTTGGGGATGCCCGTACGGTCCGACTCCCAGAGCAGCCAGCGGCCGTCGGGAGACCAGGCGGGCGCGCTATCGACGGCGCGGTCGCGGGTGATCTCGGCCAGGACGTCGCCGGCGGGATCGAGCACGACCACGTCCCAGTCGCCAGCGCGGCTCCAGCGGGCGGCGGCGATGCGCCGGCCGTCGGGGGACCAGCGGGGGAAGGCCCAGTAGCGGGTCGCGTCGAAGCGGGTGACGGGCGAGACGTCCCCGCTGGCCATGTCGCGGGCGACGAGGCGGGTCAGCCCGGCACTGTCCTGCAGGGCGAGGGCGCTGCGGCCGTCGCGGGAGACGTCCACCTGCTCCAGGCGGGCGTGGCGGGTGAGGCGGGACTCGCCGCCGCCCGGCGCCTGGCTGTAGAGGTCGCTGAAGAGCCGGTACCGGTCCGTCCATTCGAGCTGGGCCGTGAGCAGCCGACCGTCGGGCAACCAGGCCGCAGGGCCGAGGGAGTTGCGGCGGCTGGCGCGGCGGACGCGTCCCGTGGCGACGTCGTAGACGCGGGTCTCGGCGGCGCTCTTCGGGTCCTGCGCGGCGAAGGCCACCTGGCGCGAATCGGGCGACACGCGGGGGAAGAGGGCGTAGTAGCCTGCGCGGGTCAGGACCTCGGGGCGGGAGAGCCCGCGGTCGCGGACGGCGTCGGCCACCGGCGCATAGCGTGCCCGGAGCGCCGCCTGCCACTCGCGGTAAAGCGTCGCCCAGGACTCCCCGGTGGCGCGCCGGGCGACGCTGCCGAAGTCGGGCAGCCACTGCGCGGCGGTGGCGTCCACGATGCGCCTCTCGACGCCGGCGCCGTAGCGCTGCCCCAGCCAGTCGATGAAGAGGGAGCCGTATACGTAGGCGGCGTCGCCGCCCGGCCAGATGGGCGATTCGCCCGTGAGGCGGTCGATGGGCCAGAGGCCGCCTTCCAACGTGGCGGTACGCAGGACCATGTCGTGGTAGCTGCCGTAGATGCGGCCCTGCCCCGTGAGGTGCGACTCGTAGAAGACCGCCATCCCCTCGAGGTTCCAGTTGGGCGTGCCCACGGCGGGGAAGATGGGCCAGCCCATGGGCACGCGCCCGAACACCCTGCGCACCGCCGCGCCCGTCGGCGACGTCCGGTCCAGGTGGAAGGCGTGGGTGAGCTCGTGGTCGACGAGCAGCTCCAGCCAGTCGGGAAAGCCGGCCAGCTCGGGCTCGCCGACCGGGGGCCGGGCATAGAGGTAGATATGGTCGTCGGGGAAGGGCGTGGTCAGGCCATTGGAGTAGTCCACGTTGTCGGCCAGCACCAGGTCGATCGTCCCGGCGGGTGGGCGCGTGAGGTCGCGGGACAGGCGGGCGTAGGCGCGCTCCGCCACCGCGCCCGTGTGGCGCGCCAGGGAGTCCAGCCCGGGCGTGTAGCTGACGCGGAAGTGCGGCGTGCGGATGGTGCGCCAGCGGGCGGCGGGCGGCACCTGCGCGCCCAGCGCACCGGCGCCCGGGCCCGTGCCGGGGCGCCCGGCAGCGGGGGCGCCCAGCAGCGCCGCCGCCAGCGCCAGCGTCAGCGCGGCCGGGCGCCGGCTCAATGCGCCTGCTCCCGGGCGCGGCTGCGCAGGAACTGGAGCAGCCCGCGCAGGTGCGCCTCGGCGATGCGCTGCTGCACTGCCGGGTTGCGCAGGGCGGCCTCCTGCCGGGGCACCATGAGGTACATCGTCTCGGTGAGGACGGCGGGCATCCAGGTGGGGCGCGCCAGGGCGAGGTCGGCGCGGCCCACGCCCATGTCGAGCGTGCCGAGCTCG
>JADGQX010000217.1 GCA_017881445.1 Gemmatimonadota bacterium
TCTGCCGTGAGCCACTCTCCCGTGTCCGCTCGGTGGATATGTTGCCCCGTTTCTCTACTGTTGCGCCGCGCCCCGGCGCGTACTGGCGCTCACACAGAGCCGCGGAGACGCGGAGCCGCTTCGCGAGTGCCGGCGTTCTTCCTGCAGTCGGGCGGCGTCGGCATCTTTATGTTGTTGTTGAACATCAAGCTGGGTCCTGGCGAGCCCCGATGTCCGGGTCGTTCCGGCGATCGACCATGCCGGGAGACTCTCTGCGTTCTTTGCGGCTCTGCGTGAGGCGCTGTTGCCGTTGAAGTGTGCCTGCGTGGCGACGCCCTCCTCCTTGACTCCCTCGCCCGTCCCGGGCTAATTCCGCCCCTGGCCTCATCGCTCCAGCAACCGGAACCGCCCATGTCCGCGCCCGTGCAGGTGCGCGTCTTCGCGCCAGGCAGCATCTCGAACATTGGACCGGGGTTCGATGCCCTGGGCATGGCCGTGGCCGGGCCGGGCGACACGGTGGTGGCGCGGCGGATCCCGGGCGGGCGCACCGAGGACCAGCGGCAGGTGCGGCTGCTGGGCATCGAGGGCGACGGGGGCAAGCTGCCGCGCGTGGCGGAGAAGAACACGGCGGGCATCGCGGCGGCGGCGGTGCTGGCCATGGCCGGGAGCGACGCCACCATCGAGCTGGAGCTGTACAAGGGGATGGCGATCGGGACGGGACTGGGCTCGTCGGCCGCCAGCGCGGCCGCCGCGGCCTGGGCGGTCAACCTGCTGCTGGGCGCGCCCTTCACGCGCGAGCAGCTGGTGGGCGCGGCCGTGCAGGCGGAGGCCGCGGTCTCGGGCCGTCACGGCGACAACGTCTCGCCCTCGCTGCTGGGCGGGCTGGTGCTGGTGCGCTCCCTGGACCCGCCCGACATCGTGCGCATTCCCGTGCCGGCGGGGCTGATGGTGGTGGTGGTCACCCCGTCCTTCGAGCTGGCGACCCGGGCGGCGCGGGCGGCCCTGCCCAGGGACGTGCCCCTGCGGGCGCTGGTCCGTTACAGCGCCAACACCGCGGCGCTGGTCGCCGCCTTCCACTCGGGCGACCTGGCGCTGCTCGGCCGCGCCCTGAACGAGCAGATCGTGGTGCCCATCCGCGCCGAGCTGATCCCCGGCGCCCGCCAGGTCATGGCCGCGGCGGTGGCCGCTGGCGCGGCCGGCAGCTCCATCAGCGGTGCGGGCCCCTCGATCTTCGCCTTCTGCGACGGGCGACGGGGTCCGGGCGTGGCCAGCGCCGTCGCCCTGGCCATGATCGGCGCCTTCCGCGCGGCGGGCGCGGCCGCGACCTCCATCATCTCGCCGGCGGACGTGCCCGGCGCGAGGGAAGTATGAGCAGTACCCCGAATCCGAATCCGAATCCGAATCCGAATCCGAACGACGCTTCGGACGCCCAGGATGTCAGCTGGACGCTGCGTTGCGTGGAATGCGACGTCGCCTACCCGGGACTGGAGCTGCGCTACCGCTGCGACTGCGGCGGCACGCTGGACGTGATCCACGACGTGGCCCGGCAGCGTGAAGTCACGACGGCGCTCTTCGACGCCCGCCTGGGCGCGCGCGAGGGCCCGGACCGCTCGGGCGTATGGCGCTACCGCGAGCTGGTGCTGCCGGTCGAGCCGGAGACGATCGTCAGCCGGCAGGAAGGCAACACCCGGCTGTACCATTCGCCCGCCGTGGCCTCCTGGGCCGGCCTCGATGCCATCCTGTTGAAGCACGAGGGCGAGAACCCGACCGGGTCGTTCAAGGACCGGGGCATGACCGCGGGCGTGACGGTGGCCCGGCGGCTGGGCATGCGACGCGTCGCCTGCGCGTCCACGGGCAACACCTCGGCCTCCATGGCGTCCTACGCCGCGGTGGCCGGGATGGAGGCGCTGGTCTTCATTCCCGAGGGGAAGATCGCCTACGGCAAGCTGGCGCAGTCGCTGGCCTACGGGGCGCACACGGTGCAGATCCCGGGGGACTTCGACGCGGCCATGACGCTGGTGGAGCGGGTCTGCGCCGAGCGCGGCATCTACCTGCTGAACTCGATCAACCCCTTCCGCATCGAGGGGCAAAAGGCCATCGGCTTCGAGCTGTTGCAGGACCTGGCCTGGCAGGTGCCCGACTGGATCGTGCTGCCGGGCGGCAACCTGGGCAACAGCTCGGCGCTCTACAAGGGGCTGGCGGAGCTGCTGGCGCTGGGGCTGATCCCGCGCCTGCCGCGCATCGCCGTGATCCAGGCGGAGGGCGCCAGCCCACTGTACGAGGCCTGGACCCGCTCGGCGGAGCTGGTGCCGGCCCCCAACGCCGAGACCGTGGCCACGGCCATCCGCATCGGCAACCCGGTCTCCTGGCGCAAGTCGCTGCGCGGCATCGTGGCGACCCGGGGCGTCGTGGAGCGTGTGAGCGACCAGGAGATCGTGGACGCCAAGGCGCAGGTGGACCGGGCCGGCATCGGTGCCGAGCCCGCCTCGTGCGCCACGGTCGCCGGCATCCGCAAGCTGGTCGGAGCGGGGGTCATCCGCCCGGACGAGCGGGTCTGCGGAATCCTGACGGGCAACCTGCTCAAGGACCCGGAGCTGGTGGTGGGCTACCACCGCGGCGAGCTGCCCGGGCTCGTCTCCACCTACGCCAACCCCCCGGTCCGGGCCCGCCTGGGCCAGGACGGACAGCTGGTCTGGGAGTGAGCGCCGGCCGCCGGCGCCGCTGACGCCGGCGCCTGCCGCCGTCCGGCCGCTGCCGTCCCCGGCGGCCGGCGCGTTTGCCGATCCGCCCCGGAATCGCCAAATTGCTACAGCTCTCCGGCTAACCGAAATGCCAATGGAGGACACGCAATGAGCCGTTACTGGCACGCGCTGGCTATTGCCGGCGTGGCGCTGCTTAGCCTGTCTTTGCCCCTACCTGCGCGGGCGCAGCAGCCGAAGGTCGTCTCGACCCGGGACGCGACGCAGTACATGGGCAGGACGGCCACCGTGTGTGGTGACGTCTCCGCCGCGAAGTTCTCCGTTCGGACCGGTGGTGCCCCCACGTTCCTGGACCTGGACGGGCAGCATCCCAACCAGATGTTCACGGTCCTCATCTGGGGCATCGACCGGCCCAAGTTCCCGATACCTCCGGATTCCGCTTTCGCCAACAAGCGGATCTGCGTCACTGGATTGGTGACGGACTTCAAGGGCAAGCCCGAGATCGTGGTGCACGACCCGTCCGAGATCCGCCTGGCCGACGCGAGGAAGTAGGGGGTGGCCATGATCGACCGGCTCAGGACCGCGTTGCTGGTGTCCGCCGCGCTGGGCGGGTTCGCCCCGTTCGCCCCGTTCGCCCCGCTCGCGCTCCCGGCCATGGCGCAGCAGGCGGGCGTGGCCGGGCTCACGCTGCCGCCGCTCAAGGTGGTGGACGCGGGCTACATCGACCGCTCGGCCAATGCCTGCACGGACTTCAACCAGTTTGCCAACGGCGCCTGGCTGGGGCGGGACACCATCCCGGCCTCCTACGCGGCCTCGGGCGTGGCGCGGGACATGTCCGATCGGAACGAGCTGGTCGTGCGGGCGGTGCTGGACGACGCCGTGCGGCAGCGCTCCTCGCTTCCCGCCAGCAGCGCGGTGCGGAAGCTGGGCACCTTCTACGGCACGTGCATGGACTCCACCGCCGTGGAGAAGGCGGGGATCCAGCCGATCCGGGCGACGCTGGCCTTCATCGACAGCGTGGACTCGCCCGCGCGGCTGATCGCGGCCATGGCGCGCATGCATCGGACCGGGGGAAACGTCGCCTTCGGCTATCGCGCCGACGTGGACGCGCACGACGCCCGCCATTACCTGGCCAACATCTCCCAGGGCGGCATGGGGCTCCCCGACCGCGACTACTACACGAACACGGGCCCGGGCGCCGACTCGCTGCGCCAGGCGTACGTCGAGCACCTGGCGCGCCTGTTCGTGCTGGCCGGCTCCGGTGCGGAGGCGGCGCGGCGGGACGCCGGCCGGGTGATGGCGCTGGAGACCGAGCTGGCGCGGGCGTCGCTCACGCGCGTCCAGCGCCGGGACCCCGCCGCCACCGACCACCCCATGCCGCTGGACCAGCTGCGCGCGCTGGCTCCCGACATCGACTGGCCCGCCTACTTCAGCGCCGCCGGCCTGACCGCCCCCGTCCAGCGGCTGAACGTCGCGGAGCCCGAGTTCTTCAAGCGGCTGAGCGCGCTGGTGCGGGAGACGCCGCTGGAGGACTGGCGCGCCTACCTGCGGGCGCACACGCTGGCCGGGGCGGCGCCCTGGCTCAGCTCGCCTTTCGTGCGGGAGGACTTCGTCTTCGGCTCCCGCTTCACGGGCGCGAAGCTGCTGCTGCCGCTCTGGAAGCGCTGCCTGCGCACGACCGACCGTCTGATGGGCGAGGCGCTGGGCGAGGCCTACGTGCAGCGGACGTTCCCGCCCGAGGCACGGGTGCGCGCCCGCGCCGTGATCGACGACATCCGCGGTTCTTTCGGCGAGCGGGTGCGCCGACTGGACTGGATGTCGGACACGACGAAAGCACAGGCGCTGGACAAGCTGGCCCGGATGCACGAGAAGGTGGGCTACCCCGAGCACTGGCGCGACTACTCGAACCTGCGGGTGGGCGACGGGCCCTTCGTGCGCAACCTGCAGGGCGCGATCGCTTTCGAGTGGGAGCGCACGGCCAACCGCCCGGGGCTGCCCGTGGACACCAGCGAGTGGGACATGACCGTCCCCACGGTCAACGCCTACTACGACGCCTCCAAGAACGAGATGGTCTTCCCCGCCGGCGCGCTGGCGCCCCAGACCTTCGACCCGAAGGCCGACGACGCGGCCAACTACGGCTCGCTGGGTGGCAGCTGGGCCGGCCACGAGCTGACCCACGGCTTCGACGACGAGGGCCGGCACTACGACGCCGCGGGCAACCTGCGCGACTGGTGGCAGCCCTCGGATTCGCTGAAGTTCACCACGGAGGCGGAGAAGGTCGCGCAGCAGTTCAATGGCTACGTCCAGGTGGACACGTTGCACGTCAACGGCAAGCTCACGCTGGGCGAGAACATCGCCGATTTCGGCGGGCTGCTCACGGCTTACGATGCGCTGCAGCGCGCGCTGGCGCGGAACGGCCGCCCCGGCCCCATCGACGGCTTCACGCCCGAGCAGCGCTTCTTCCTGGGATATGCCCAGAGCTGGCGCGGCCACACCCGTCCCGAGTCGCTGCGCAACCGCGTGACCGTGGACCCGCACGCGCCCGAGCGCTGGCGCGTGAACGGCCCGCTGTCCGACATGCCGGCCTTTGCCGCCGCCTTCGGCTGCAAGCCGGGCGATGCCATGGTGCGGGCGCCGGAGGCGGTGCCGCACATCTGGTGAACGGCGAAGGGCGGGGGCGAAGGCGAGGGCGAAAGAACAAAGGGGGGGCGCGGCCGGGGGCCGCGCCCTTCTTGTTTCGAGGGCGAGGACTGCCACGGGCTCTACGCCGGCGGCTGCTTTTTTGGCTTCGTCGTGGGCTTGGGCTTGAGGGCGCTGACATAGGCGTAGCTCAGGGCGAAGAACTCCCTCAACGTTCCGGTGTCGGCGAGCAGGGCATCCGGCACTTCGACGTACTCAGTCATGACGGTGCCGTACTGCTCACAGAGCTTCGTCCCGTACGTGGCCAGGAACGCCCCGCGCTCGGGCTCGGGCAGGCGCAGGGCCAGGGTGCCCTCCCGGGTCAGCAGGCTGAACATGTGGCCGTTCACCGAGGTGTAGGGCATGGTGTCGCCCTTGCGCTGGACCTGCGGATTCGTGGCGACGAGTCGCTCGAACAGCTCAAGCTTCGCCGCGTACTCCGGCGACGATGGCTTGACCGGACGCTTGCCTGCCATGGCTCGCCTCCTCAGCACCCGGGCGGAGCCGCGCCGGGCGGCGGCGCCGGCACGGCGGGGATACCGCTCCGGCTCAGCAGGGCGTTGAAGGCCGCCAGCTCCACGGTGCGCAGGGCGTCCCAGCGCAGGGCGGCGCCGTGGAGATCCGCGCACGCCTTCGCCCATCCGGCCAGCGCGGCCGGGGTGGGGGCGAGGTCGCCGTTGTCCTGGGCGTTGAGCTGCGCCACCAGGTCGTTCGACACCGCCACGAAGTTGGGCGGCGGCGTGGGGCCGCCGCGGCGGCGGAACCCGCCCTGCCCCCTCGGACTGCCCGCCACCGAGTCCAGCCTGGCCGCCAGGGCGGCGCCCGCGGCGGCCGCGTCCGGCGCCTTCCCGGCGGCGGCGCTCACCGCCGCGCGCAGCGCGCTGGCCACCTCGTGGTCCTGCCAGGCGCTGCGCAATCCCGCGTCCAGTTTCACGAGCAGCGCGTGCTGCGCACCCAGCGCGGCCAGGGTGGCGCGCGAGCGCGGGTCGGGGCGGACCGTCGCCGTCTGCGTGTAGCTCCGGCCATCGACCGTCAGCCTGAGCGTGTACGCGCCCGGCAGCGCCAGCAGCCCCTCGGGCGAGGGCGGCGTCAGGCCGGGGTTGGCGTTGATCTCGAAGCTGTGGCTGAACGCGGGCGGCGCGTCGTAGCGAAGATCCCAGCTCACCCGGTTCAGCCCGGCGTCCTTCGGCAGCGGCCGCGGCGTCGCCAGCCAGAAACTCGGCTCCGGCGGCCGGGCGGCTTCCGCCACGGGCGCGACCGGGACGCTGGAGAGGCGACGCACTTTGCGGCCGGCGTCGTCGAGCACATCCAGGGTGATGTCGCCGGTGGGCCGGGCCGCGAGCCAGTAGTCCACGATCACGCCGTCGGGCGGGTTCAGGGCGTGGGGCACCTCGGGCGGGAAGGGCGTGTCGTAGTTGACGTTGCGGCGCACGCGCACGGCGTCCCCGGGCTTGAAGAGGTGCGCCGGCTCGGCGGCGATCGACGGTGTGACCTGCCGCAGCAGCGCGTAGTCGTCCAGGATCCAGATGCCGCGCCCGTAGGTACCGGCTACGAGATCGTTGCCGTGGATGGTGAGGTCCCGGAACGACGTCGTGGGCAGGTTCTGCATCAGCGACTGCCAGTGGTCGCCGTCGTCGAAGGAGACCCAGAGGGCGCTCTCGGTGCCGGCGAACAGCAGTCCCGCCCGCTCCGGGTCGGCGCGGACCACCCGGGCGAAGGCCCCGGCCGGGGACTGCTGCGGCAGCCCGGTCACGATCCTGGTCCAGCTCCGGCCGTGGTCGTGCGTGCGGTAGATGTAGGGCAGGTAGTCGCCCGCCCTGGAATAGTCGATGGCGACGTAGGCGGCCGCGGCGTCCCGGTGCGACGCCTCGATGCTGGAGATGTCGGCGCGCGTCGGATTGGGCAGGCCGGGAATGCTCACGTCCGCCCAGCTGCGGCCGCTGTCGCGCGTGACCTGGATGCGACCGTTGTTCGTGCCCACCCAGATGGTGCCCGCGGCCACGCTGGAGGCGGAAATCGCCTCGATGGCGCCGCCGGGCCCGGCCTCCACGCCCCGGCGGGCCGCGCTGTCCGGGCGCGGCGCCGACGCCAGCGCGGGTGGAGGCGCCGGCACGGTCAGGTCGGGGCTCAGCTTGCGCCAGTGCGCCCCGCCGTCGGTCGTGGCCATGAGGTACTGGAAGCCGGCCAGCAGCTCGCGCGGGTTCCAGGGCGCCCAGGCGATCGGCTGCGAGAACGCCGTGCGCAACTCCAGCTTCGGGTCGGCGGCCGGGCTGACGTCGATCCACTGCTCGTCCGGATAGCTGATCTTCACGATGCCGTTGCCGCTGGAGTAGACCGTGTCCACGTGCAGCGGATCGGGTGCGATCGTGCCCCACTCCCACCCTGGCACCGGCTTCCAGTCCAGCGGCCCGACCTCGCCCAGGTTGCCGCGGCTGCGCGTGGCAATGGCGCCCGCGTCCTGCTGCGTGGCGTAGATCCAGTATGGGAACGAGGCGTCGGTGGCGATGTGGTAGACCTGCTCCGTGGACTGGTTGTACCAGGAGCTCCAGGTGGCGCCGCCGTCCAGGGAGACCACCGCGCCCTGGTCCAGGCCGAGCAGGATGCGCTG
>JADGQX010000053.1 GCA_017881445.1 Gemmatimonadota bacterium
GCTACTCCTCCTCGCCTGCGCCACGCCCGCGCAGGCGCAGCGCCCGCTGGGGGACTTCCAGGGCCAGACGAACGTGGGCACGGCCCGCCACGGGCACGCCAGCTACGATCCCGTCCGGGAGGTGTACGACGTCGCCGGGTCGGGCGCCAATATGTGGGCGGACCACGACGATTTCCACTTCGTCTGGAAGCGGCTGAGCGGCGACTTCATCCTCACGGCCCGGGGACACCTGCTCGGCAAGGGCGTGGAGGCGCATCGCAAGCTGGGATGGACCGTGCGCTCCACACTGGAGGCGGGCTCCCCGCACGTGACGGCCGCACTCCATGGCGACGGCCTGGCGGCGCTGCAGTTCCGGCGCGCAGCCGGAGCCACGACCGAGGAGGTCCGCTCGCCGGCGACGGGCGCCGACGTCGTCCAGCTCGAGCGCCGCGGCGGCCGCTGGATCATGTCGGTGGCGAGGTTCGGCGACACCCTCACGGCCGTGGAAACCCGCGACGTCCCGCTGGGCGACTCCGTCTACGCCGGCATCTTCGTCTGCGCCCACAACGACTCGGTCACCGAGCGCGCCACCTTCGACGACGTGCGCATCACGCGCCCGGCGGCGGAGGGCTTCGTGCCCTACCGCGACTACATCGGCGGCAACCTCGAGATCCTGGACGTGGCCACGGGCGCCCGCAGCGTGGTCTTCCGCTCGCCCGAGCCCATCCAGGCCCCCAACTGGACCCGCGACGGCCGCGCCCTGGTCTACAACAATGGGGGACGCCTCTTCCGCTTCGACCTGGCGAGCCGGCGCGTGACGCCGCTGAAGACCGGCGCCGACACCGCCAACAACAACGACCACGTCCTTTCCTTCGATGGCCGCACGCTCGGCATCAGCAATCAAAGCCCCGACGACGGCGGCAAGTCCATCGTCTACACCGTGCCGCTCGCGGGCGGAACGCCGAAGCGCATCACCGCGCTCGGACCGTCCTACCTGCACGGCTGGTCCCCGGACGGCCGTTTCCTGGTATACACGGCGGAGCGCGGCGGCGACTTCGACGTCTACCGCATCCCCAGCGGCGGGGGCGCCGAGACACGGCTCACCAGCGAGAAAGGGCTGGACGATGGGCCGGAGTATGCGCCCGATGGCCGCACCATCTTCTTCAACTCCGTGCGCAGCGGAACCATGCAGCTCTGGCGCATGGCTGCCGACGGCGCGGACGCGCGCCAGCTCACCAGCGACGGCTACAACAACTGGTTCCCCCACGTCTCGCCCGACGGGAAGCGGATCGTCTTCATCTCCTTCGGGCCGGACGTCGCGCCCGCCGACCACCCCTGGTATCGGCACGTCTACATCCGGCTACTGCCGGTCGAGGGGGGCGAGGCCCGGGTGATCGCCTACGTCTATGGCGGCCAGGGCACCATCAACGTGCCCTCCTGGTCACCCGATTCACGCCGGATCGCGTTCGTGAGTAACACGCGCATGGACTGAGAACAACTTCATTTCACGCGAAGGTGCGAAGGGCCGAAGAGGCGAAGCTCCCGGGCGGCGATCCGGCGGAACGAAGGGCACCGGTTCGGCCAGGATCCGGATTGGCGTAGCTACATCAGGCAGGATAGGATCCCGGCGGATGCCCGAAGCGCCGCCGCCGACCGTTCTTCTTTGTGGCTTCGGCCCTTCGCTCCTTCGCGTGAAACCGATGTCTGCCTGACCGACGAGCATTCGGTTGTCCGGACTGCTAGCCTTCCACCGTCGCTTTCACCCAGTCCGGCTCCTCGCCCAGCCAGTCGGCGTGCTGCGCCGTGGAGTCGAAGAGCGACGTCGTCTTGAACAGCTCGAAACGGCCCGTCCCGGCCGCGGCGGCGGTGCGGTCGAGCAGCGCCCGGATCTCCTCCGGCGACAGCGGGGGCGACGTCGCCGCCTCCACCGCCTGGTCCAGGATCTCCATCGAGTCGATCCCGGTGATCACTACCGACGTCGGCAGCGAGAGGGCGTAGCGCAGGCACTCCATGGCCGTGGCGACGCCGGCCTGCAGGATGCGGCCGTTGCCCATGCTCTTCATTCCCAGCACGCCGGTGCCGCGGCGCACCAGCTCGGGCAGCACCAGCTTCTCGAAGCTGCGGTAGTGGGCGTCCATGACGTTGAGCGGCATCTGCACGGTGTCGAAGGTGAAGCCGTTGCGCTCCGCCACTTCCAGCGTGTGCAGGTGGATTTGCGGGTCCTTGTGCCCGGTGAAGCCGATCCAGCGGATCTTCCCCGCCCGTTGCGCCTCCAGCAGCGCCGTCTGCGCCCCTTCCGGGTCGAACATGCGGTCAGCGTCGTCGAAGCGGATCACCTCGTGGTGCTGTACCAGGTCGATGTGGTCGGTCTGCAGGCGACGAAGCGACTCCTCCAGCTGCCGGCCGGCCTCCTTGGCCGAGCGGCCGTCGATCTTGGTCATCAGGACCACCCGCTCCCGGTAGCCGTCGCGCAGCGCCTTGCCCATCCGCTCCTCGCTGGCGCCGTCGTTGTAGTCCCAGGAGTTGTCCATGAAGTCGATGCCCCGGTCGATGGCCGCCCGTACCAGCCGGATCGCCAGCGCCTCGTCCACGTGGCCCAGTCCCAGGTGCCAGCCGCCCAGCCCGATCGCCGACACCCGCTTTCCGGTGCGCCCCAGCAGCCGGTAGCTCATGCCCGCGCCGCCTTCCATCGACATCCGCCCTCCCTGGTGTCCGGTCCCTGACCCCCGCCGCATCCTGTGCGGCCAGGCGCGCTCGCCGCAAGCCCGGTACCGGCGGCTCCGACTGCGACACGGGCGTCCCAGCACTCATCTCACACAAAATCACGAAGGACGGCCGAAGCCATCCATCCCGGTACCGAGAGCGGCCGGGCAATCCAACCGCGCCCGCTGCCGCAAGTTGTTGTCCTTTTTGCTGTTGAACAAACACATGGTGGCCTCGGACGCCGGGCACGCCGAGGATTCGCGACGCCGCCGGACTTCGCGGCTTCGGCCCTTGGCAACTTCGCGTGAGATGAACCCGAGGTCCGCCCTGATCGCATGGGATCGCCCGGAGCGGAGCTTGCGGGCGCCGTATGCGCTTGCCTAGCGTGGGACGAGCCCGTCAATCCCGGATCTCAGAGGCCGCCCATGAGAACTCGACCATGGCCCAGAAGCTGGCGGAGCGCCGGCCGGAGACCGGCTGGGGCGAGGCGCTGCAGCAGTACTTCGACGTGGACCAGGTGCGGGTGGAGAACCACGCCCGCAACGGCCGCAGCACGCGCACCTTCCTGGAGGAGGGCCGCTGGCAGGCCATCGTGGACCGGCTGCAGGAAGGGGACTACGTCCTCATCCAGTTCGGCCACAACGACGAGTCGAAGGAGAAGGTGGACCGCTACACGCCGCCGGACGACTTCCGCCGGAACCTGGCCCGCTTCGTGGACGACGCCCGCGCCCGCAAGGCGATCCCGGTGCTGCTCACGCCCGTTCGGCGGCGGAAGTTCGACGACGCGGGCCGGCTGGTGGACACCCACGGCGAGTATCCGGACCTGGTGCGGGCCGTGGCCGCTGAGAAGCAGGTCCCGCTGCTGGACATGCACCAGCGCAGCGCGGCGGTGCTGGAACGTTTCGGCCCGGAGGGCTCCCGGAAGCTGTTCCTGCAGCTCAAACCGGGCGAGCACCCCAACTACCCCGCGGGGATCGAGGACAATACCCACTTCACGCCGCTGGGCGCGGAGCTGATGGCGCGGGAGGCGGCGGAGGGGCTGAAGCAGCTGGGCATCGGCCTGTCGGCGCTGGTCCGCCTTCCGGCGGCTGCGCCGCCGTCCGCCGCCGGCGCGCCACCGGTCGGCGCCCGCCCCTGAGCCGGAACGGTCCTTGAAGCGAGCGGCCCCCCCGGGGGGGCCACTGGCCGTGTCGCCGTGTCGTCGTATCGCGGACGAAAGGACGTGCATGAGGAGCGTGAACCCGGCCTCGGGAGAGGAGCTCGAGCGCTTCGAGGAGCTGTCGGAGCCGGCGATCGAGGAGCGGCTCGCGCGAGCCGAGGCCGCCTTCCAGCGCCATCGCCGGACGCCACTCGCGCAGCGGGCGCGCAGGCTGGCGCGGGCGGCCGAGCTGCTGGAGGCCGAGGCGGAACCGTTGGGCGCCATCATGACGCGGGAGATGGGCAAGCCCATCGGCGCGGCGGTGGCGGAGGCGCGGAAGTGCGCCTCGGCGTGCCGCTACTACGCGGAGCACGGCGAGCGGCTGCTGGCGGACCAGGACATCGCCACCGACGCGGACCGCAGCTTCATTCGCTACCTGCCCATCGGGCTGGTCCTGGCCATCATGCCCTGGAATTTCCCCTTCTGGCAGGTCTTCCGCTTCGCCGCGCCGGCCCTGCTGCTGGGCAACGTGGGGCTGCTCAAGCACGCCTCCAACGTCCCGCGCTGCGCGCTGGCCATCGAGGAGCTGCTCCGGCGGGCCGGCTTCGATGGCGACGAGTTCCAGACCCTGCTAGTGGGCTCCGAGCGCATTCCCGCGATCCTGGGCGACGTCCGGGTGCGCGCGGCCACGCTCACGGGCAGCACGCCCGCGGGCAGCGCCGTGGCCGCGCTGGCGGGCAAGCTCATCAAGAAGACCGTGCTGGAGCTGGGCGGCAGCGACCCCTTCATCGTCATGCCCTCCGCGGAGCTGGAGATCGCTGCCCGCACCGCCGTGCAGGCGCGCGTCGTCAACAACGGCCAGTCCTGCATTGCCGCCAAGCGCTTCATCGTCCACCAGGCCGTCTACGACGACTTCCTGCAGCGCTTCGTGCGCGAGATGGCGGCGCTGCGCGTGGGTGACCCCATGGATCCCACCACCCAGGTGGGCCCGCTGGCCACGGCGGCGATCCGCGAGGACTGCGAGCGCCAGGTGGGTGAGCTGGTGCGGGCGGGCGCGCGCGTGCTCACCGGTGGGCACCGGCTGGAGCGCCCCGGCTTCTTCTACGCGCCCACCGTGGTGGTCGACGTCCCGGCGCGCGCGCCCGTCGCGGCGGAGGAGATCTTCGCGCCGGTCGCCGCCGTCTACCGCGTGCGCGATGCCGACGAGGCCATCGCGCTGGCCAACGCGACGCCGTTCGGCCTGGGCAGCAGCGTGTGGACGGGCGACCCGGCCGAGGCCGACCGCTTCGTCAACCGCCTCGAGGCCGGCATGACCTTCGTGAACGCCATGGTCGCGTCCGACCCGCGCCTGCCCTTCGGGGGCGTGAAGCAGTCGGGCTACGGCCGCGAGCTGGCCGAGGCGGGCCTGAGGGAATTCGCCAACATCAAGACCGTGTACATCCGGCGGCAGCCCGGCTAGCTCCGGCGCGCCAGCGGGTGAGCCCGGTCACGCGGAGAACAGGAGGCGGTGGCAGGTGCAATCCGAACGCTCCTCGAAGGGCTGCGCCCATTCTCTTCACGCGAAGGCACGAAGCGCCGAAGCCGCGAAGACGACACCGTGCAACCGCCGGCTCATGGGGCGTCCCCCGGCATCCGGATTGATCGAGCTACAACGATCCGAATCCTCGCCTACCCGGTGACGCTCGTTACGCCGGATCCTGGCCGCGCCCCTTCGCTCCTTCGGCACTTCGCGGCTTCGCGTGAAAGCAGTTGCAGTTGCAGTTGTCGTTGGCGTGGGCGCCGTGATTGATACGGCGGGGCCCGGAGGCTAGCGTATCCGAGGGCACGGCGGCACTCACACCCGGCAGGAACAATGGCCATCCGCGTCTTCGTGACGGGCGGGACGTTCGACAAGGAATACGACGAGGTGCGCGGCACGCTCTTCTTCCAGGACACGCACGTGCCGGAGATGCTCCGCCTCGGCCGCTGCGGTCTGGACGTCGAGGTGCAAACGCTCATGATGATCGACAGCCTGGACATGAGCCACCGGGACCGGTCCATCGTTGTCGGCCACTGCCGGCGCTGCGAGGAGACCCAGATCGTCATCACCCACGGCACCGACAGCATGGTCGAGACCGCCCACGCCCTCGCCGCCGGGGTCGAGGGGAAGACGGTCATCCTCACCGGTGCCATGGTCCCCTATGCCTTCGGCAGCTCCGACGGTCTCTTCAACCTGGGCAGCGCGCTCTCTTTCGCGCAGGTGCTCCCGCCCGGGATCTACGTGGCCATGAACGGGCGCTGCTTCCCCTGGGACGACGTGCGCAAGAACCGTGAAGCCGGGGTCTTCGAGCCGCGCGGCTCGGAGTGATCGACTCGAGGACGCCATGATCCGCATCCGGCCTCCGGCGCCGGGACCGCTCCCGGGCGTGTTCGCCCGGGCCACGACATCGCGGCGCGCCTTGCGCGTGCTGGGCCTCGTCGCCGCCTGCGCGGCGGGGGCGTGCGGCGATCGGGGCGCGCCCACATCGCCCGTGCCGGTCACCGCCGCCGGGGACACGCTGGTGTCCGACGCGCGCATCGGCACGCTCCCCTCCGGGCAGCGGCCGCCCTGGCTCGCCTACCTGGACAGCTCGGGGGCGGGCGCCGCCCGCGACAGGGCCGCAGTGGACGCGCAAGTGCGTACGGCGGGCCTGCCAGGCTGGACGCCGGCGCCGCTCGGGCCGGACTTCTACCTCACCAGCGACATGACCGACACCTGGTTCCACGGCGCCGAGGCCTGGCGCATCGCGGACATCATCGTGTCGTTCCAGACGCCGACCGGCGGCTGGTCCAAGGCGGTGGACGTGCGCACCCGGCCGCGGGCGCCGGGCGAGAGCTTCGCCAGCGGCGCCAACTGGACCTGGATCAGCACCTTCGACAACGGCGCCACCGCGGAAGAGCTGCGCTTCCTGGGAGCCACGGCGCGGGCCCAGGGCGATGCGCGCCACATCGCGTCCTTCATGGCGGGGCTCGGCTACATCGCCCGGTCCCAGTTCCCCAACGGCTGCTGGCCCCAGGTCTACCCGCTGGAGGGCTCCTACCACGACGCCGCGACCTTCAATGACCGCGTGATGGTGCGCGTCCTGGAGCTGCTCGACGCCGTGGGCCGCGGCGAGTACCCCTTCGTGCCGGCCTCGGCGCGGGCCGCGGCGGCCGCCTCCTCCGCCCGCGGTCTCGCCTGCACCCTCGCCGCCCAGGTGGTCGTCGCCGGACGACGCACCGTCTGGGCGCAGCAGCACGATCCGCTCACGCTGGCGCCGGTCAAGGCCAGGGCCTACGAGCCCGTGGCGCTCTGCGGGCTCGAGAGCGCCGGCGTCATGGACTATCTCATGGCGCTGACTGCACCCGCCGCTGACGCGGTGGCCGCCGTCCATGCCGCCGCCGGCTGGTTCCGCGCCAACGCCATCTACGGCTACGAGTACCGCCAGCCCGACATCGTGGCCAGCCCGGGCGCGGGACCGCTCTGGGCGCGCTTCTACGAGATCGGCAGCGGCCGGCCCATTTTCGGCGACCGCGACGGCTCCGTCCATTACCTGGTGGGGGAGATCAGCATGGAGCGCCGGCTGGGCTACGCCTGGTACACCGCGGCGCCACTGGGCACGCTCCAGCGCTACGACGCCTGGGCACTCCAGCGCCCCGCCGCCGCGCTACACCCCGCGTCCCGCATCTGGACATCCCGCCCGAACGCTGGATATTAAGCGAAAAAGCGAAAGCCATGACGCTGAGGAGCGGTAATGCGTTTTCTCCACGCCGGCAAACCGAACGGGCTGGCGACCCTACGTGACGGCCTCGATCTGGTGCTGCGCCGGAACGGCCATGAGCCGGCGGCATCGCCGGAGCTGGCCGATCTCGTCATAAATCACCTGGGCATGGACGACCCCCGGCCGTTCCGGCGCGGGGGCCGGGGCGTGTTCGTGGTCAGCGTGGGCGCACTCCCCGGCAAGGAGCACGCGGTCGAGTCGCTCTATCCGCTGCTCGTGCGGACCATGTCCAACCTGCTCATCGTGGTCCCCCCGGCGGGGAACCCGGCCATTGCGCACCTGGTCACCCCGGAGCAGGGGCACGTGGTCGTGCGCAGCGACGCGCTGGACACGCATTTCTTCGATACCATCTATGCGCGCATGCACCCCATGGCCACCTCGCGCATGGTCATCGAGAACATCTTCCAGGCCGATCTCGAGCCGGCTCTCTGGGATGGCGACGAGCATACCGACTCCATCGGCCTGGCCGGCCGCTTCCTGGACGAGCTCAACCTGCTGCCCGCGCCCTTTCCCATCGAGGAGCAGCTCTCACCCCGGGAAATGCGCCACCTCAAGCGGATGTACGGTATTGGCGGGCTGAGCTACGGCAACTTCAGCGCACGGCTGGATCGCGATCGCTTCTGGATGAGCGCCAGCGGGGTGGACAAGTCGAAGCTGCACGACGTCGGGCGCGACATCCTGCTGGTCACCGGCTACGACGCGGAGCGCAACGCCATGCGCCTGAGCGTGCCGCCCGGCGTCGAGCCCCGGCGCGTTTCCGTGGATGCCATCGAGCACTGGCTGATCTACCGCGAGAACCCCGGGGTGGGCGCCATCCTGCACGTGCACGCCTGGTTGGAAGGCGCGCCCTGCACCGAGATGCAGTACCCCTGCGGGACCTACGAGCTGGGAAGGGCGGTGGCCGACCTCGTCCGGGCCGCGCCCGACCCGGTGCACGCCGTAGTGGGCCAGAAGAACCACGGCCTGACGCTCACCGGCACCTCGCTCCCCGAGATCCTGGACCGCGTCCGCGGCAGCCTGGTACGCAACGTCCCCATGACCTGACGGGGGGGGGCGACGGGGCGACGGGGCGACGGGGCGACGTCGTCGCCCCCCGGGCCACCCGTCAGTCCGCGGCGTGCTCCGTGGAGGCGGCGCGCTCCACGCTGGCGCCGTCGGCCGCGCGGCAGGCGTAGGCCCTGGGCACGAGCCCCGTCGCAGCGCGGTAGCCGACGGTCACGTCCTCGATGAAGGTGTCCACGCCCTCCGCGGCCACCAGCGCCACCGCGCAGCCGCCGAAGCCGGCACCGGTCATGCGCGCGCCCAGGCACATCGGCTGCGCCTGCGCGACGTCCACGATGGCGTCCAGCGCGGCGTTGGTCACCTCGAAGTCCACGCGCAGGCTCTCGTGGCTGGCGTTCATCAGCTCGCCCAGGCGCCCCACGTCGCCGGCCCGCATGGCGTGCGAGGCCTCGAGCGTCCGCTCGTTCTCGCTGACCACGTGCCGCGCCCGGCGGCGAACCACGGGGTCGAGCCCCGTGGCCATGCCCGCGAAGGCCGCCGAATCCACGTCGCGCAGCGCGGGCACTCCGAAGTAGCGGGCCGCCTCCTCGCATTGGCCGCGCCGCTCGTTGTACGCGGAGTCCACCAGGCCTCGCCGGGTGCTCGTGTCCAGCACGACCACCGCCGTACCGGGAGGCAGCGGCGCCGGCTCGATCTCCAGTGAGCGGCAATCGATCAGCAGCGCGTGGTCCCGGATCCCGGCCGCCACCACCAGCTGGTCCATGATCCCGGAGTTGACGCCGATCCAGCCGTTCTCCACGCGCTGCCCGAGCAGCGCCATGGCCTTCGCGTCCCAGGGCAGGGCGCTCACCGCGGCGAACGCCCGCAGCACCGCCAGCTCGACCGCCGCCGAGGAGGACAGGCCGGCGCCGCGGGGCACGTTGCCGCACATGACGCCCTGCCAGCCGAGCGGGACGTGTCCCGCCTGCTGCAGCGCCCAGGCCACCCCCTTCACGTACTCCGGCCAGCCGTCGCCCGTGTGGCTGAGACCGCTCAGCTCGAAGGCCGCCGCGTCGCCGTAGTCCAGCGAGTGCACCTCCACGTGGCCATCGCCCTGCGGCGCCAGCGCGATCCAGACCTCCCGGTCGATGGCGATCGGCAGCACGAAGCCGCCGTTGTAGTCGGTGTGCTCTCCGATCAGGTTGACGCGACCGGGCGCCCGCACCAGCCAGGGGGCATCACCGCCAAAGCGTTCCCGGAACGCCGATTCTACGCGATCACGCAGGCTCATGCTCTCGCTCGACCGGGGCTGTCGCCGCGTCCGCGACCCGGCAGCGGCGCGCTCGACCCATGGATACATGCATCATGACCGACCAGGCTGGCGGAAATGCGTCTCCGGCAGCTCCCGCAAGCGCGCCGCCGCCTGCTCCGGCGTCAGGTCCCGCTGCGCTTCCGCCAGCATCTCGTAGCCCACCATGAACTTCCGGATCGTGGCCGAGCGCAGCAGCGGTGGGTAGAAGTGCGCGTGCAACTGCCAGTGGGCGTCATCGCCCCCGCCGAAGGGCGCGCCATGCCAGCCCATGGAATAGGGGAACGACACCTGGAACAGGTTGTCGTAGCGCGCCAGCAGCCGTCCGAGCAGCTCGGCCAGCGCGTCCCGCTCCGCCGGCTCGAGATCGGGCAGGCGGCGCACCGGACGGCGGGGGACGAGGAGCGTCTCGAAGGGCCACGTCGCCCACCACGGTACCACCGCCAGCCATTGATCGTTGGCGGCGACCACCCGCTCGCCCCGCTCCGACTCCAGGGCGGCGTAGTCCAGCAGCAACAGCCGGCCCGTCCGGGCCAGGTGCTCCCGCTGGCGCAGATCCTCCGCGGCGGGCTCCGTGGGCAGCGCAGCCACTGCCCAGATCTGACCGTGGGGATGCGGATTCGAGCACCCCATCACCGCACCCTTGTTCTCGAACACCTGGACCCAGCGGTGGTCCCGCCCCAGCTCCTCGGTCTGCGCCGCCCAGAGGTCCACCACCCCGCGCACCGCCGGCGCCGGCATCTCGGCCAGCGTCAGGTCGTGACGAGGGGAGAAGCAGACCACCCGGCAGGTCCCGCGCGCCGGCTCCGCCGCCAGCAGCGGCGACGCTGGCTCAGCCGCCGGCTCGCCCGGCGTATCCTCGAGCAGGGCGGGGAAGTCGTTCGTGAAAACCAGCGTGCTGGAGTAGGCCGGATTCCGCTCGCCACCCGCCCGCAGGTTGCCCGGGCAGAGGTAGCAGTCCGGGTCGTAGGACGGGCGCTGGGCCCCGGCCGTCCGCTCCACCTGCCCCTGCCAGGGACGCTGCGTGCGCTGGGGCGAGACCAGCACCCAGTCGCCGGTCAGCGCGTTCCAGCGCCGATGCGGCAGGGCCACCGCCAGGGCCCCGTCCGTCACTTTGCCTGGACCGAGAACGCGTAGATCGTGCGCGTCCGGTACTCCTGGCCCGGCTGCAGGATCGTGGAGGGGAACGACGACTGGTTGGGCGAGTCGGGGTAGTGCTGCGTCTCCATGGCGAAACCGTAGCGGTGCTTGTAGACCACCCCGCCCTTACCCTTGAGCGTGCCGTCCAGGAAGTTGCCACTGTAGAACTGCATCCCCGGTTCGGTCGTCCGGATCTCGAGCACCCGGCCGCTGCCGGGCTCGTACACGCGCGCTGCCAGCGTGGGCGTGTCCACGGCCGCGGGGCGGTCCAGCACGAAGTTGTGATCGTATCCGCCCGCGAACTTCAGCTGCGGGTCCGGCTGCTCGATGCGGGCGCCGATCGCCGTGGGCTGGCGGAAGTCGAAGGGCGTGCCCGCCACGCTGCGCAGCTCACCGGTCGGGATCAGGGTCGAGTCCACCGGCGTGTAGCGGCTGGCGTTCACCATGACCACGTGCCCCAGGATGTCGCCCGCGCCGTCGCCCGCCAGGTTGAAGTAGCTGTGCTGCGTGAGGTTCACGGGCGTCGCCTTGTCGGTCGTCGCCTGGTAGTCGAAGATCAGCTCGTCGTCGTCCGTCAGCGTGTAGGTCACCTGCACCTTGAGCGTGCCCGGATACCCCTCCTCGCCATCCGGGCTCGTGTAGCGCAGCACCAGCCCCCGCCGCGTCGGCTCCGAGAACGGCTGCGCGTCCCAGACCACCTTGTTGAACCCCTTCAGCCCGCCGTGGAGCGCGTTGGCGCCATTGTTCGTCGCCAGCGTATAGGTCTTGCCGTCCAGGGTGAAGTGACCCCGGGCGATCCGGTTGCCGTAGCGACCGATCAGCGCGCCGAAGTACGGCGAGTTGGTCTGGTAGGGCGCCAGCGAGTCGAAGCCCAGCACCACGTCCCCCGGGCGCCCCTGCCGATCCGGCACCTTCAGCGAGAGGATGATCCCGCCGAAGTCCGTGACCCGGACCTCCATCCCCTTCGCGTTCCGCAGCGTGTACACGCTCACCGGCTTTCCTCCCACCGAGCCGAACGGCTCCTTCGTGACGGCCAGGGCGGCCTTCGGCGCTCCGCGGCCCCCGCAGCCGACGCTCGCAAGAATCATCATGACCCCTGCAATTCGCTGGATGTTCTGAGCGCGTCTCATCGAGACCTGCCGATTGGGTGTGGATGCTCGTCGCGGAGCGCGGCGCTCCGGCGGCCGGCGCGTCTCGCCCCGCCGCCCCGTCGCCCGGGTGGCTTCAGCTCCCGTGCAGGCGCCCCGACGACTGTCGGACTACAAGCTCCGCCTCGAGCGAGACACGCTCCGGCGGCAGCTCCCCCCGGCCCTCGATCTGCCGGATCAGGATCTCCGCCGCGATGCGGCCCATGTCGAACTTGGGCACGTGCACCGTCGTCAGACCCGGGGAGATGTACTCCAGCATGCGCAGATCGTCGAACCCCACCACCGAAACCTCTTCCGGAACCCCGATGCCCAGCTCCCGCAACGCCTTCAGCAGCCCCACCGCCACCAGGTCGTTGTAGCAGGTCACCGCGGTCGGACGGTCCGCGCCCTGCCGCGAACGGAAGCACTCCAGCCCCGCCTTGTACCCGTCCTCGGCCGAATGGCCCGCCTGCACCAGCACCTTCTCGTTCATGATCAGGTGCGTCTCGCTGAACGCCCGCCGGACCCCGTCCAGCCGCTCCTCCGTATGCGCCGAGTACAGCGGCCCCGCGAAGTGGATGATCTCCGTGTGTCCCAGCTCCAGCAGGTACCGCACCGCCTCGCACGACCACTTGGCGTTGTCCACGTCCACCAGGCTCGCCCGCACCCCTCGCACCGCCTCCAGCAGCACGAACGGCACGTTCCGCCGCTTCAGCTCGAAGATGTGCGACAGGTCCGTGTCGTCGTTCAGGATCGGCGTCAGGATCAGCCCGTCGATCTCCCGCTCCGTGCACAGCTCCACGATCTGACGCTCCAGACCGTACTCGCCCTCCGAGCTCGCCAGCAGGACCACGTAGCCGCGCTCGCCACCCGCCGCCTGGATCCCCGCCAGCGTCTCCGCGTAGTACGGGTTCTGGGCTTCCTTCACCACGAACGTGATGCTCCGGCCGGGCGCACGACGAAAGCCCCGCCGCGCCGACGAGCTCGGCCGATAGCTCAGCTCGTCTATCGCCCGCAGCACCGCCCGCCGCGTGCTCTCCCGGATGAACGTCTTGTTGTTCAGCACGGCGGAGACCGTGGACTTCGAGACACCTGCCAGCGTCGCAACGTCCGTGATCGTCGGGTTCTTCATCGCGTCCGCCCCACTCCCGGGCTCGCGGCTCCGGCGCCCCAGCGCTCGTCGCCGAATGAGACCACCGGCCCTCCAGGCCCGCTGCTGCCCCTCGGCCCGCGGGACCGCTTAACTCGGAGTTTACTGTACCGGTACATACTAGTTTATGGTTCAGCCCAAACGCAAGCGCACCCCTCCCGCCCCCGCGCGCCGCCGGGCCCACCGCAAGCGCGCGCTCCGGCGATATCACGCACCGCGCCGCCGTTTCCGGCTGCCGACTCGGAGCCAGCGGCGGCCGGGGCCATCGAGGCCCGGCCCGGACCCGGCGCGTGCGCCACGGATCGAGCTGGCCACCGCGTGGGCGCTTCCGCGGCAGCTCGACCCCCGGCCCGCCACGATAACGTTGCGAATTGCCCATGGCGTTCCTATTCTCGGACGTTCGCGAACCGGTTGATGAGAGTTTCCACAACCCGAATCGCCCTGAACCGGTTCGCAGCCCGCGAGTCGCGCGATTCGCGCCGATTTCTGCCGCAGGGGCGCAGAGAGGCCCGGAGTCCAGATGAAGATCCCTAAAGTCTTGGCACACCGAGACTTCTCTTCGACTCTCCGCGCCCCCCGCCGCTCCGCGCTGCCTGCTACCCGTGCCCGTGCCCTCCGTGCCCTTGCCCCTGCCCTTGCCCTTGCCCTTGGTGTCCTGGGGTTTCCGCAGCCCTTGCGCTCCCAGGCCCCCCCGGCGCTCCCGCTGCCCGAGCATCCGCGTCCGGACTTCCAGCGCCCGGAGTGGCTCAGCCTGAACGGCAGCTGGGCGTTCCGGCTGGACCCGGCGGACAGCGGGCTGGCGGCCGGCTGGCAGCGGGGCGGGCCGCCCGCGCCGGGGAAGATCACGGTGCCGTTCTCCTGGGCGAGCCCGCTCTCGGGCGTGGGTGACACGGCGTACATCGGCTGGTACGCCCGCGACATCGCCGTACCCGGCGCCTGGAATGGCAAGCGCATCTTCCTGTTGGTCGGTGCGTCGGACTGGCGGACCACGGCCTGGCTGGACGGGCGCGAGCTGGGGACGCACGAGGGAGGATACACGCCCTTCGAGTTCGAGCTGACCGAAGCCTTGAAGGCGGGCGGCGCCCACCGCCTGGTCCTGCGGGTGGACGATGCGCCGCGCGCCTTCAAGCTCGAGGGCAAGCAGGGCTACGGCAACGCGCGCGGCATCTGGCAGACGCCCTACCTCGAGGCGCGCGGGGCGATCGGCGCATCGCCCCTGCGCTACCTGCACTTCTCGCCCGACATCGAGCGCAAGGTCGTGCGCGTGGACGCCAGGCTGCTGGAGAAAGCACCTCTGCCGTTGACGCTCACCCTGAGCTTCCCCCACGGCGAGCTGCCCTCCGTGACGCGGCGGATCCAGAAGGGCGCGGACGGGACGACGTTCGAGCTGTCGGTGCCCGCGAGCCACCTCTGGTCTCTCGATGACCCGTACCTCTATGACGTCACGGCCTCGGTGAGCGGAGCCGCCGGCTCCATCGACGACGTCGTCAACAGCTACTTCGGCATGAGGAAGATCTCGGCGGAGACGCTGCCGGGGACCCGCTACCGCTACGTGGCCTTGAACGGCGTTCCGCTCTACCTGCAGCTGGCGCTGGACCAGGCCTACCACCCCGCCGGGTTCTACACCTTCCCGACGGACAGCGCCCTGCGGGACGAGATCCTGCGCGCGAAGCAGATCGGGCTGAACGGGCTGCGGGAGCACGTGAAGATCGAATCCCCGCGCAAGCTGTACTGGGCGGACCGGCTGGGTCTGCTCATCATGGCGGACGTGCCCAACTCCTGGGGGGAGCCGGACCCGGCCATGCGCGGCGAGGTGGAGTCGGCGCTGCGGGGCATGGTGGAGCGGGACTACAACCACCCGGCCATCTTCGCCTGGGTCACGTTCAACGAGGCGTGGGGGCTGACCACGAAGCAGGGCAGCCGGGAGGTGTACCTGCCCGAGACGCAGAGGTGGGTGGCGTCGGTCTATCGTACGGCGAAGGCGCTGGATCCGACACGGCTGGTGGAGGACAACTCCCCCTGCTGCGGCCGGGGTCACACCGAGACCGACATCGACTCCTGGCACTCCTACCGTCCGGGCTGGGCCTGGGAGCGCGACCTGGACATCATCACCGACAGCACGAAGGCCGGGTCGACCTGGAACTTCGAGCCCGGCTACCGGCAGGGCGCGCAGCCCAACATCAACAGTGAGTTCGGCAACGTCTGGGGCTACCAGGGCAGCACGGGCGACGTGGACTGGAGCTGGGACTACCACCGGGCGGTGAACGCCTTCCGCCGCCACCCCGCCGTGGCCGGCTGGCTCTACACCGAGCACCACGACGTCGTCAACGAGTGGAACGGGTACTGGCGTTTCGACCGCACCCCGAAGGAGACGGGGCTGGGCGAGCTGGTGCAGGGCATGTCGCTCAGGGACCTGCATGCGCCCCTCTTCCTGGCCGTGGGCGACTCCCTTTCCCGTACCGTCCGTCCCGGGGAGCAGCTGTCGGTGCCGCTCTATGCTTCCTTCCTGAGCGCCAGTACGGCGTACGGCGACAGCCTGCGGCTCCGGACCGAGCTCTACGGCTGGGACCAGCTGGGCCGGCGCCGGAGCTGGTCGCAGGCGACGTCGGCCGTTCCCTACCATCCCTGGCTGACTGCGGCGCTCGAGCCGCTGCGGGTCACGATGCCGGACGGTCCGGCCGTGGCCATCCTCGCCATCCGCCTCGAGGATGCCGCCGGCCGCGTGCTGGGGCGCAACTTCACGACCTTCGTCGTCGCCGGGGAGCCGGCCGCCGAGCTGCGCCTGGACGATGGCCGGACGGCCACGCTGCTGCACATCGCTCCTGACGGCTTCCGGGCCGCGCAGTGGTCGCTCGAGCAGTGGAACGTGCTGGGCGGGCTCAAGGTAAACGGAGCGGGCTCGGGCTACTTCGAGTACCGCCTCCCCTGGCCCGAGGGGCTGCGCCCCTCTAGTCTGGACGCGGTGACTTTCATCGCGGAGCTTTCGGCCAAGCGATTGTTCGGCAAGGACCGTCCCGGCGGGGGCCGCATCCAGGGTGATTTCATGCTCGGTCGCGGTACGCTCGACCCTTCCCTCAACCCGAACGCGTACCCGATGACGGACCTGTCGCGGTTCCCCAGCGCGGTCACTGTGCGCGTCAACGGCGTGGTCGCCGGGCGGGCTTTCCTCGCCAATGACGCCGCCGACCACCGCGGCATCCTGTCGTGGAACGCCCAGCTGCAGGATGGGCGGCTCCGGGAGGCCGGCTCCTACGGCGAGTTGGTGCAGGTTGCGCTGCCGCGGGAAGCGCTGGAGCGCGCCGCGGCCGCGGGCGAGCTGGTGCTGCGGCTGGAGGTCGGGGACGCGCTCCCCGGCGGACTGGCCATCTACGGGAAGAGCTTCGGCCGCTATCCGCTCGACCCGACGCTGGTGTTCGTGCGCCGGCACCAGCCGGCGGACCGTGGGACAACCCCGACGCCGGCGGCTCGCGCCGGCAGCGGGCCACCGCCTCTGACCGGGAGCGCGCTTCCGTGAACACGATCCGACTCGCGCCGATCGACTACTCGATCCTGGCCGTCTACTTCCTGTTCGTGCTCGGCATCGGCTGGACGCTGCGGCGCTACATGCGCTCGAGCACCGACTTCTTCCTCTCCGGCCGGTCGATCCCCGCCTGGGTCGCCGGGCTGGCCTTCCTCTCGGCCAACCTGGGCGCCCAGGAAGTCATCGGCATGGCCGCCTCCGGGGCCAAGTACGGCATCGCCACCAGTCACTTCTACTGGATCGGCGCCATCCCGGCCATGCTCTTCGTCGGCCTCTTCATGATGCCGTTCTACTACGGCTCCCGGGCCCGCTCCGTGCCCGAGTACCTGCGACTGCGCTTCGACGAGAAAACCCGTGCGCTGAACGCCATCTCGTTCGCCACCATGACCGTCTTCTCCTCGGGCATCTCCATGTATGCCATGGGCCTGCTCCTGGGAGCCCTGCTCGGCTGGGACTTCAACGTCAGCATCTTCGTCTCCGCCGTCATCGTGCTGCTCTACATCTTCCTGGGGGGGCTGACCTCCGCCATCTACAACGAGGTGCTGCAGTTCTTCCTCATCGTGGCGGGCTTCATTCCCCTGGTCTTCCTGGGCATGAGGGACGTGGGCGGGTGGGCGGGGCTCACCCAGCGCCTCTCCGTGACCGCACAGCAGGCCGGCTACGCTCCCGGCGCCTGGACGCAGTCCTGGCAGCACATGGGCAGCGCCGCCGCCAATCCCATGGGCGTCGAGTGGTTCGGCCTGGTCATGGGGCTCGGCTTCGTCCTCTCCTTCGGCTACTGGACCACCGACTTCCTCGTGATCCAGCGCGCCATGGCCGCCAACTCCATGTCGGCCGCCCGGCGCACGCCCCTGATCGCCGCCTTCCCCAAGATGCTCTTCCCCTTCCTCGTCATCCTGCCCGGCATGATCGCCATGGCACTGACGACGAAGGCCGGTACAACCGGCTTCGCGCTTCCCGTGAAGCCCGACGGCACGCTCAACTACGACATGTCCATCCCCATGATGCTCGCCCACTACTTCCCGCCCGGCGTCCTCGGACTGGGCATGACCGCCCTCATGGCCTCGTTCATGTCGGGCATGGCGGGCAACGTCACCGCCTTCAACACCGTGTGGACCTATGACATCTACCAGGCTCACATCAACAAGAAGGCGAGCGACCACCACTACCTCATGATGGGGCGCTTCGCCACCATCGGCGGCATCGCTCTCTCGGTCCTCACCGCCTACCTGACGACGCAGTTCAACAACATCATGGACATGCTGCAGCTCGTGTTCGCCTTCGTGAACGCGCCGCTCTTCGCCACCTTCCTGCTGGGCATGTTCTGGCGCCGTACCACCGGCCACGCCGCCTTCACCGGCCTCCTCTCCGGCACCCTCGCCGCCGCGGCGCACCACGGGCTGACGCTGCCCGTGCACGCCGCCGTGGGAATCCACGGCGGCTGGCTCGGCCCTGTCCTGAAGCACTATCCCAGCGACATGGCGCAGAACTTCTGGACGGCCATCTTCGCCTGGACGACCTGCTTCGTGGTCACGATCGTGGTGAGCGTGCTCACTCGCCCGCGGCCGGCCGAGGAGCTGCGCGGACTCGTCTATTCGCTCACCGAGAAGCAGAGTGACGCGCACGAGGTCTGGTACAAGCGGCCCACCACGCTGGCCGTGGTGCTCCTCGTCGCGCTCGTGGCCCTGAACATCATCTTCTTCTAACCGGGACGGACCGCATGGGCCTCGACATTCGGCTCCCCATCGGGGGACTCTTCACGGTGCTGGGCGCCATCCTGGCCGGTTACGGCCTGCTGGGCGACCACACCGTATACGCCCGCTCGCTCGGCTACAACGTGAACCTGGTCTGGGGGCTGGTCCTGCTCGTCTTCGGCCTGCTGTTCCTTTACCTGGGCCGCAAGGGAACCAGCAGCGTGCGCCTCGCCGCCCAGAGCGCCGAAGGCCGCGCCGTCGAGGACATGGAGACGCGCACGGGCAAGGAATCGCCCCGGCCGTGAGCCGCTGACGGCGCGCCCCCTTTGGCCACGGCCTGGCTCGGCCCGGCATCCTCCGATGCCGGGCCGAGCCACGATCCGCCGCCGCGCCCGCCGCGCCTGCGGGCGGTCCATGCCTCGCTCTCCGCGGTAGTGGAAGTGGTCAAACACTGCGCTGGCCGGGACGAGGGCCCTCCGGGGGTGTGATCCGCATCTCCTTGCAGCGGGCCGAACTGCGGCTGCAGCCAACCTCGCCTCACCCCCCTCGGGACTGTCGGATTCAGGCTGATTGCGTTAAATTAAAGCATGGGCGGGACGTGCCGTTCCGTCACAGGTCACCCGCGGCGAGCACTCCCGCAGTGCGCGCAGCGGGTGATTCTCTTTGGGGCTGATGCCCGGATCGGAGCCCTCCCGCATGGCGAAACAGGAATCGATCGAGATGGAGGGCACCGTCAAAGAGGTGCTGCCAGATCGCAACTACCGGGTAATCCTCGAGAATGGCCACCAGGTCCTCGCGTATTCCACGGGGAAGATGTCGAAGTTCAAGATCCGCGTCCTGGTCGGGGATCGCGTCACGCTTCAGCTCTCGCCCTACGATCTGACGAGGGGCCGTATCACGTTCCGGCACAAGTCCGGGGACGCACCGCCGCCTCGTCCCCGCAGGAGGTAGCCATGTCGACGTACAGCCATTCCAGTCGCCGCATCCACCCCGACACGCTCAAGATCGATTCCGCGTCGCACCCGGGCTGGGAAAGCGGGACGGAGCATACCTTCTCGGTAGGCGAGCAGGTGTTTTGCACGGAGGGGCTGGGCGAGGTCATCCGGGTTCTGGGACGCACGCAGAACGGCAGCCGGCTGTTGGAGCTGCGCCTCGCCGATGGTCGCCGTGAGTCTTTCTTTGCCGCCGCGTCCAACATCCTGATCGTGCCGGGCGCCCCGGCGGCCCGTTAGCCGTTCCCGCCGCGTCGCGGCCGTAGCCGCGGATGCGAAGAGGGCCGCCCCGTTGCCGGAGCGGCCCTCTCGTGCTTCAGAGCCTGAAGCTTACTTCAGCTTGGCGACGTTCGTCGCCTTCGGGCCCTTGGCGTCGGCGACGACGTCGAACTCGACACGGTCACCCTCGGCCAGCGACTTGAAGCCGCTGCCCTGGATCTCCGTGTGGTGAACGAAGCAGTCCTTGGAGCCGTCCTCGGGCGTGATGAAGCCGAAGCCCTTGGTGTCATTGAACCACTTGACGGTGCCGGTCGTACGCATACCGAACTCCCAGATCTGGATGACGTCGAGCGCGGTAGGACCGGACCGGCGATCATCACGTTGTTGGGGAAGGAACTGTTCCCGCCCCGTTCACAAGGCTAAGAAAAAAGGGCCGGGCTGAACGCCCAGTCCTTCGGGGACGCCTTGCAAGCGATCAATCTAATAGCAAGTCGGGCTTGCGTAAAGGCTTTTGTTGCGCCGACGGCCGGGGAGGCGCCGCCGGGCCGGATCGAACGCTTGCTCAGCCCGCTGCCCCGCCCGTAGTTTTGAGTCGACTCCCGCGCTGTCGGCAATGCGTTCCCCCGGCCGGCCGGCGCCGATTCCCGCTCCAACCCCTGAATGGTCATGACGAAACGAATCGTCCTGGCACTGGCCGTGTCGCTGACTGCGGCCTGTGCACACTCGAAGCCCGTCGCGCCGGCTCCGCAGCAGCCGGCACGCGGTCCCGCGAACGGCGCCATGGCCGGCCGTATGGGTGCCCCATCGGATTCCACGGGCCGGCAGGGGCCGGGCGAGGCGCGTCCCCGACCCTACCGCTCCGTCATCACGTCGGAGGCGCGGACACGGCGGGGGATGTTCCTGGTGCACCAGGTCGGTCAGCGGCTCTACTTCGAGATTCCGCGGCGCGAGCTGAACAAGGACATGCTGATGATCGGGCGCTATGCCCGGGCGGCGGCGCAGGACCCGAACTCGCCCACGGGCGGGTTCGGCGAGTACGGCGGCGACCAGTTCGGCGAGACCACGCTGCGCTGGGAGCGGGAGGGCAACCGCGTCATCCTGCGGGCGCCGTCCTTCGCGATCACGGCGGACACCTCGCTGGCCGTCTACCGGGCGGTGCAGGCGTCCAACTACGCGCCGGTCGTCGCGGTGCTGAACGTGGAGGCGTGGGGCGAGGACAGCGCCGCGGTGCTGGACGTGACGCGCCTGTTCACGTCGTACGTGCCCGAGATCGCGGCGATCCGGGTCGCCAGCCCGGGGCAGTTCGACGCCACGCGCTCGTACATCGAGCGCGTGCTGGCCTTCCCGGACAACGTGGAAGTGGAGGCCACGCAGACGGCCGTGCCCGCGCCGCCGCGGACGTTCGGCGGCGCGCCGGCCGCAGCGCAGCCAGCGAGCCAGGAGGCGCGCAGCGTGCTGGCGCACTGGAGCCTGGTGCGGCTGCCGGAGCATCCCATGCTGCCCCGGCCGTTCGACGAGCGGGTGGGCTTCTTCTCGGTCCGGCAGGTGGACTTCGGCATCGAGCAGCGCGCGGCGCAGCGGCAGTACGTCACGAAGTACCGCCTGGAGTGCTCCGACCAGCGTGTCGGCGACCTCTGCGTGCCGAAGAAGCCGCTCGTCTACTACGTGGACCCGGCGACGCCCGATCGGTGGAAGCCGTGGGTCCGCAAGGCGATCACCGACTGGCAGCCTGCGTTC
>JADGQX010000218.1 GCA_017881445.1 Gemmatimonadota bacterium
CCTACATCAGCATCTGCCGCGGCGGATGTCCGTACAGCTGGTTGGCGGCCGGGGGTCAAGCCACCGCGGTGCGCGATCCCTACTGCCCGGCCTACCGGCGCATCTTCGGCCATATCACCGAACGGTCCGCGGCGGAGTTCTTCAGCGAGGCCAATGTGCAGGCCATCGTCGAGGAGGAAGCTCCGACCCTGCTGCGGCACGGCAGGCTGCTCTCGATCATGAACGGCCAGCCCCACCCCAACGAGAGCGCCCAGCGAGCTCGCCAGGTGCTGGCGGCAGTCATGCTGGCCGAAAGCACTTCCGGGCACTCTTCCGCGCCCGGGGAAACACCCGCGCGCAGGTCGGCGCTCGGCTTCTCGGCGCTCGGGCTGACCGCTAGCGTTGATCGTACCGAAGCGCGCATGCAGAGTCTCCAGGACCAGCTGACGCGCCCCGGCAACCGGTTGGGCAACCTGTACCTGCACGTCACCTTTGCCTGCCCGCTGCGCTGCACGCACTGCTACGCCGATGCCGGGTCCCGGCCCGCCGGTGCCCTGGCGGTCGAGGATGTGGCGCGCGCCTGCCGCGAAGCCGCCGCGCTGGGCTTCCGCCACGCGGTCGTCACCGGCGGCGAGCCGCTGGTGCATCCCCGCCGCGATGCGCTGCTGGACGCGCTGGGGGAGCTGCGCGCCGAAGTGAAGCCGCTGCTCCTGGTGCTGCGCACCAGCCTGGCCCTGCCCATGTCCGACGCGCTGCTGCAGCGGCTGGCCGAGAACGTTGACCAGGTGGTCGTCAGCGTGGACGGCGACCAGGAGACCCACGACGCCCGCCGCGGGCCAGGCAGCCATGCTCGCACGATGATCAACCTGGAGCGCCTGGCCGCGCTGGGGGGAACCAGCGAGCTGTCACTGGCGGCGGTCCTGCCGCTGGCGCAGGTGCAGGGGCCGCCCGGAGAGGCCGTGCGCGCGCTGGCCCGGCGGTTGGGCATCCGGCGCACCCGCTTCCGCCCGCTCCTGCCGCTCGGGCGAGCCGCCACGGCGCAGCCGCAAGCGGGGGCGACCGACCTCGATCCCACCCCCGAGACGCTGTGGGGGCATGTCGACCCGGCCGAGGTCGTCGCCCACGAGTTCCAGCCCGTCATGACCTGCGGGATCGGACACAACCTGTACGTGGAGCCCGACGGCAGCGCCTACCCGTGCTATGCCTGGCATGGGCCGGCCTGGCGCATGGGCAACCTCCGCGGCGCGGGCGGGCTGCCCGGGCTGGTAGGCTCGGCGGCCTTCACCGGACTCCGCGAGCACAACGTCAACACCAACCCGCGCTGCGGGCGCTGCAGCCTGCGTTACCTGTGTGGCGGCGCCTGCAGGGCCTGGAACCGCCAGCCGGTCCACGAGCAGCGGGATCTCGACGCGGCTCCCGGCGACTGCGCGCGCCTGCACGGGCGCTCGCTGGCTCTGCTGGAGCGCGCGCTGCGCCAGCTCGGCATTCCGCAGGCCGATTGGGAAAACGCCGGTTTCTCCTTCCCCGCCCAGCCGCCCCCGGTGGCGAGCCCGGGCTGAACCTGCTGGAGCCCGGGACGGGCTCAATGGAGGGGAGCATGTATCTGTTCGGGCCACCCGACATCGCACGGATGCAGCGCAAGGTCGACGTGCGCGGGCTCGGCAAGGCGCTCCTGAAGTACCGGAAGGACCCCGCCGTACGCGCCGCCGCGGCGACCGCGCTGGGCGAGCTGGGGGATGCCGAGGCGCTTGTCCCCCTGACCGCCGCCCTGCAGGACGCCGACGTCGGCGTGTGCAGCGCCGCGGCCGGCGCGCTGGCCGCGCTGGGTGACCTGCGCGCCGTTGACCCGCTGCTGGAGTCGTTGGGGCGGGACGGCTCGTCGAAAGCGGCGGAGGACGCACTCGTCAGCTTCGGCGAGGGCGGCTTGATGCTCATATTCCAGCGCATGAAGAGCGCGTATCAGGCCGCGGGCGAAGCCAGGCAGATCGTCAAACAACTCAAGGAGCTGAAACCCGTCGTCGATCGGTTGAGCTGGGCCGGCAAGAAGGATACGGCGCAGATCTGGGCGGCAGTAGCGAAGTCGGGTGCCGGGGCGGCGGATGCGATCCGGGCGTATCAGCAGGCCGTCTCGGTCGAAGAGCTGACCCTCCGGCTGCTCCGCGGCGGGTTTCGCGTGCTCCAGGGAGTCGGTGGGGTGATCGCGGCGCGGATGCTGATTGCGTTTGCGGAGAGCAGCGACTTCTCTGACGTGCAGAAAGATGCGCTCAAATCCGTGGAGGCCGTGCGGGGGTTCTGGCCGCTCGAGCTGCTGCTGGAATGCACGACCTCGAAAGCGGCGCCGGTACGGCGCCAGGCGTTGAAGGCGCTCAAGGACAGACCGGGCCAGGTGCCCACCGGAGTCTATGTCCGTGCGCTCTCCGACGATGACGATGACGTGCGCTTGATCGCGATCGGAGTCCTGGGCGAGACGCGCCCCGGCTCCGCCCTCGAGCCGCTGACGGCGGTCCTGAAGACGGCAAACGCCAAGGCCGTGCGCGAAGCGGCGCTAAGCGCGCTCCTACGCGGCGGCGAGCCCGAGCTGATTCCCTCCATGATCGAGTGCCTCGCCGATCCGGCCCTGGCCGAACGCAGCCGAATCGTCGCCTGGCTGGCCGAGAACGCGGGGACCCGGGCCAGCGCACCGTTGATCGGCGCGCTGGGGGACAAAGCCTCTGCCGTGCGCAAGGCCGCCGCCACGGCACTGGGCCGGCTGAGCGACCCACAGGCGGTGCAACCGCTGATCCGCGCCCTGGAGGACGAAATTCCCGACGTGCGCGAAGCCGCCGCCAGGGCACTGGGCGGGCTGAGCGACCCGGCGGCGGTGCAACCCCTGATCCGCGCCCTGGACGACAAGCACCTCGACGTGCGCCTGGCAGCGGTCAGGGCATTGGGCGAGCTGATGGACCAGCGGGGAGTGGAGCCCCTGATCGGCGCGTTGGGGGACTCACACCGCGTGGCCTACGCCGCCGCCCAGGCGTTGGGCGAGTTGAACGACCCGCGGGCCGTGCCGCCGCTCATCGGCGCCTTCGATTCGCAGGGCGGCGGTCTGCGCGCCGCGATCGTCTCCGCGCTCTTCGCCCTGGGCGACCCCCGGGCCATCCCCCTCTCCATCGCAGCACTGTGCCCGGGTGACCATTTCAATGCCGATGGAGCCAAGTGCGCCGTGAGTCTGCTGGGCAAGCTGGGCCCCGCCGTGACCGATGGCTTGCTGGCCGAGCTCCAACTCGACCGGCCCTACGTGGTCCAGGCCCTGGACGAAGTCGGCTGGAAGCCGGACCAGGGGACCCATGGAGCCATCTACCGCGCCTCACGGGAGGAGTGGGCGGAGTGCGCCCGCATCGGCGGGCCGGCCGTCCCCGTCCTCACGGCACTGCTCTCCAGCGACAAGACCTCCACGCGCAAGGCCGCCGCCGAGGTGCTGGTGGACCTGTACAACCAGGGCACGCTCTCCGACACGCAGAAACAGGCCATCCTGGCGGCTCGCCCGCAGATCACCGCGCCGCACGTGAGCGTCAAGGGACACGCCGATTCCGGCGCCCTCCGATACTCCGACTGTCCGTCCGATCACCATACCGACCACGCCACGCATGAGGATGCGGGTATCGGCGTGGAGTTTCGCGTCTAGAGGCGGCGCGCGTGGATCGGTCCATGGCGCCGAAGCGCATGGTCGTCGCGTTGACCGGTGGGCCGGGCGGCGGGAAGTCGACGCTCGTGCAGTACATGCAGGCCGACCCGCGCTGGGCCGGGCGCTTCGTGGCGCTACCCGAGGCCGTACTCTACGCCTGGCGCATCGGCCTCGACCCAGGGGACGCACTCTTCCAGCGCACGGTGGTGGCGGTCCAGTGTGCGCTGGAAGAGGCCGCCGACGGGGCGCTCGGGCCGGGCGATCGGCGGCCCATCCTCTGCCACCGCGGAACGCTGGACGCCCTGGGCTTCTGGCTCCAGCAGGGCGGGCAGGCAGACGACTTCTTCGAGGGGACCGCAACGACCCGCGCGGAACAGTACCAACGGTACGACCTGGTCCTGCACATGGTTACCAATGTCATCGATGTCGAGCGCGCCCACACCCGCTGGGCCGAGCTGCACAACCCGCCGGCCGAGAACGCAGCCGTGCAGCTGGATGGCTTGTTGGGCGAAGTGTGGGGCGATCACCCGCACTACTTCCGCCTGGACAACCGCCAGCGCGATTGGCCGATGAAGTACGCCGCGGCGTGCGAGATCCTCGGCCGGTTCTGGCCGCAATAGCCCGATCCGCACGACAGCGCCCGCCCCGGCTGGCCTACGGCCTGGCCAATGTGCTCACCAGCCCATCAACGCCTTCACGACCGGCTCCAGCTCGTCCGTCATGCGAAGGTGCTCCGCCAGGTCCGGATGTCCGCTGCAGCCTGCACCGTACTGGCCCTTGAACGTGAACGCGGCGATGGCGGAGTCGCCGGCCGCCAGCCGGTCGTCGATGACCCGCTGCAGGTATCCGGCGAGGCGGGCCTTCATCGAGGCGTCGAAGACCGGGCTGTTGAGCAGGAGCATCCGTGCCCGCGGGTAATTCCGGCGGACGCGGGCGAGAAAGGCCGTGTAGTCGGCGACGAAGGCGTCGCCGTCGAGCTCGGGGCGCGGCGTCGCGCCGTCGCCCGCCGAGAAGTCGTTCGTGCCCAGCGCGACCACGACGAGATCCGGCGTGTACTGGCGGAAGTCCCAGGACGTGGTGGTATCAGCGTACTCCATGTAGACGCCGTCGTAGACCCGGGGCATGACCGGTCCAGGCGAGTTCCAGTTGCGGTGCATGCCGATGCCGGACACCGAGCTGAGCATCCACTGGGCATCGAGGCGGCGGGCGAGGCGCGGACCGTAGGCCAGCCACGCGTGGTGCTCGTCGTACCAGGTCCCCTTCCCGCAGGCGACATCCCGGGCGTCGAGCCCGAAGCCGGAAGTGATCGAGTTCCCGATGAGCTCGATCCTGCGGTCGGGAAGCGGGTCCGGCAGCAGGAGCTGCGTCGTCCGGACCGCGACCAGCCGGTCGTGGCCGTTCTGCCCCTCGGTCGCCTTGCTCAGCGCCAGGGTGTGCTCACCCGCACCGAGGCCGCTCGCCAGCGCGTACCAGCTCCGGCCCGGCCCGGTCCGGAAGCGGGACGGCTCGCCGCCGTCCACCACCACCGTGAACCAGTTGTGCGCCGTGGCGTCCCCGGACTGCTCGATCATCTCGGCATCCAGCGCCGGACCCCGGAACTTCAGGAAGAAGGTCACGCCTGAGGCGGCGAAGTCCACGGCGCCCCCATCGTCCAGACGGTGTCGCCCCATGACCCGGATGCGCGCGTCCGTGGCGGGATAGGAGCGCAGCGTGTCGGCCGCGGCGGCCGATGGGGGAGCCGGGTTCGCGGAACAGCCGGCGGCGGTCAGAGCCGCGAGGAGGAGCAGGAGCCTGGTCATGGGTGAGCGCTCGTGAGGGGGCGTCGTCGCCGGGTAGATATGCCCATGATCCGGCATGCGGCCCGCCGCGTCAACCCGACCGGGCGCCAACGGCGCGGCGCTCCCGGGCGCTCAGGCCTCCCGGTCCAGCAGGCGATCGAGCGCGGCATAGCTCTCGGCCATGCCCTGCTCCATGCCTCCCTTCAGCATGCCGTCCCGCTCCTCGGGCGTGAGGAAGAGCGCGGTCGTGACCACCCGCGTGCGACCGTCCCCCAGCTCCTCGAAGGTCGCGGTCGTCACGGAGACATAGCCGGGCATGCCGTCCCACTCGAAGGTCTGGACCAGCCGCTCCCGCGGCGTCACCTCGCGGTAGCGCCCCTCGAAGCCGTGCACGCCGTCCGGGCCGTGCTCGACGTAGCGCCAGTGGCCCCCGCGCTCGACCTCCATGCGCTCGACCACCACGCGGTGGCCGCGGCCCCACCACTGCGCCAGCTGCGACGGGTCCGTGAACGCCCGCCACACCCGCTCCCGCGGGGCGTCGAACACGCGCTCCGCACGGATCTCCCGCTCGCTCGGGGTCGTCAGCATGGAGGCTCTGGCCGAATTCACCGATGGGCTCATGATGGCGCTCCTTTCGTGCGCTCGAGGAACTCCCCGAGACTGTCGAGACGGGCCTCCAGCAACTGCTGGTACCCGACCATCCAGCCGGTCTCCTCCTCCAGGCGACGCGGCCCCAGCCGGCACTGCCGCACCCGCCCGACCTTCGCCGTCGTCACCAGTCCGGCGGCCTCCAGAACCCGCACGTGCTTCCGCATCCCCGTCAGCGTCATGTCGAACACCGCCGCCAGCTCGCTGATGGAAGCGTCGCCTCGCCCCAGGCGCTCCAGGACGCCGCGGCGCGTAGGGTCGGCGATGGCGCCAAAGGCGGCATCGAGCGGGCTGGTATACTGAACCATGTGGTTCACTCTCGCGGCACCCACGACGGAGCGCAAGCGCCACGGGGCGGATGGCCGCGCCAGCGGCAGTCAGTGCGCGGTCGGCTGGCCCGTGAGCGGGTCGAGCACGAGGGGCGGGTTACGCGCTCCGGCGCTGAAATCGAAGAGCGGCAGGAGCGGCCCGGCCAGCTCGTCGAAGGAGCCGCCGCCGATGCGGCCGGTCCCCCAGTTGTCCTCGATGAAACGCAGGATGGACGTCTGGTCGGTGACGCCGTGGTCGACGTAGTTGGCGCGGGCATACGGTGAGATCAGCAGCAGCGGCAGTCGCGGGCCGTAGCCGCAGCGGTCGAGCGCGGCGCCGGGCGCGGGGCGCCCGCAGAGGGCGGGACCCGCCAGCAGATCGTAGCGCGCGTCGTTCGAGCGGCTGACGATGGGCCCCATGACGTGGTCGTACCAGCCGTCGGAGTCGTCGTAGGCGATCAGCACGGCCGTCGTGGGCCACGCCGGCAGCTGCTGCAGGTGATTGATGGTCTGGACCAGGAAGCGCTGCTCGTCCAGCGGGTCGGAGTAGCCGGCGTGGCCGTCCTCGGACATCCTGGCCTTGAGGAAGCTGACCGCGGGCAGGTTGCCGGAGTCGGCGGCGGCCAGGAAGTCGGCCAGGTCGTACTGGTGGTTGGCGGCGTCGGCATGGCCGATGGCGGACACGGTGGTCGGCGCCAGGTGGTGCGGGTTGGCGGTGGAGGCGTAGTACTGGAACGGCTGGTGGTGCGGGCTGTAGTCGGCGACGACGGCGCCGCCGATGTTGGCGCTGTGGGCGCCGCAGACGGCGTTGCCGGCGCCGCCGCGGCTGGTGGGCCGGAACCCGCCCTGGAACCAGCCCCAGCTCACGCCGCGCGCGTTCAGCAGGTCCCCGATGTTGCGCCCGCTCATGGCCAGCCGCAGCGCGCTGGCGGAGCAGTCGTCCTGCGCCGGGTCGGCGTCGCTGATGACGGTGCCGTTGGCGGTCACGCCTGCGGCCTCGGCCGGGGTGACGCCGTGGGTCTGCCCCGACACCAGGTTGAGCGCGCCCGGTGTGGACGGGCCGAAGGTCGTGCCGAAGGAGTTGTCGCTCATGGCGAAGTGCTGGGCGTAGCTCCAGAGGGCGGTGACGGTGTTGCCATCGTAGTAGTCCATGACCAGCCCGGGACGCCCGAACGCCTTCGCGCCGCAGTGGGCCACGCCGGTGCTCTCCACGAAGCGGTCCATGAGCCCGCCGTCGAACGCCTTCTGCTCCTGGGCGTAGCGGTGGTCCTGGTCGCAGGTCAGCGCCTGCGACCGTGCCAGCCGCTGGGGATTGGCCGAGTTGGGGTTGTGCAGCAGCAGCGCCGGCGTCAGCCCGTTCACCGAGGGCGTGCCCGGCGCCGCCTGGAAGGCCGGCTCCCCCGGCGGGTTCGCCGCCACGGGGTAGGTGGCGAAGTAGTGGTCGAAGGAGACGTTCTCCTGGAAGATGACCACCAGGTGCTTGATGGGCGTCGTCGTGGCGTAGGCCGCCGCGGGGTCGGTCCCCTGCGCGCGGGCGGGGCCCGCGAGCGCCGC
>JADGQX010000219.1 GCA_017881445.1 Gemmatimonadota bacterium
TCTCCAGGTCCACCGCGTGCTCGGCCTTGTGCGCCAAGTGGGTGCGCCCGTCCTTCATCTTGGCCACCCGCGCATCGGGGTCGTGCGGGTGGCGCCAGTCGCGATTGGAGGTCTTCTTCTTCCGCTTGCGGTCGAAGCGCGCGAGCTGTTCCGGCGTGGCGTCCTCGATCCCGGCCGCCCGCGCCAGCTCCTTCACGTACTGCTCGTACTTGTGCCCGCTGTCGCGCCGCACGATCGAGCGCATGGCTGCGTTCGCTTCCAGCGTCGTCGCATCCACCGAGACCGTGCGCCCGATCAGCAGCCCGTCCTGCGCCAGCCACTCCAGCACCAGCCGAAACACCGCCCGGTGCGTCGAGAGCCACAGCAGCCGCCGCGTGCGCGAAATCGTCGAGTGCTCCGGCGTCGGCTCGTCCAGCCCGTAGCCCAGGAAGTGCCGCAGCGAGAGCGAGTCCGCCACCCGCCAGGCGATGCCCCGCTCCGAGTCCAGGCCCTCGAAATAGCCGATCAACAGCAGCCGGAAGTACACGCCCGGCGCCAGGCTCGGCCGTCCGCGCGGCCCCCGGTAGAAGCGCCGGCACAGGTGCTCCACCAGCCGGTCGAAGCCGTGCGCCCGCAGCACCCCCTCCAGCCGCTCGTAAAACGCGTGCCCCGGGGCGCTCACCATCCTCTGGCTGGCGAGCCACAAATCCGCCTGCCGCTCTTGTTTCCTGCGCTTTCCCATACCCATACCCATGCCATCATGCTACCGTGGGCCCAGCTACACCGCCATCCCCGGAGAGCGATTTCTACCACGGGCTGTTAAGGCCGTAAGCTCACTCCGCGACGCGTTCTGGTCCGCGCTGCCGCCGGAGCGGCGGCCGTGGTTCGAGAAGGAAGCAGCTCGACTTGACGAAGGGTAAGCGGTGTGCGCCGTTTGTGCGCCGTGACCCGGCGGAAGTCGGCGGAAACGAGGTTCCGAGTCGGCGGCGCACCCGCGAAGATGGCGTCGCACCATGCGAAAACCGCCGAACCTCGGACCCTGGCGGTTGCCTCCATTCGGCGGTTCGAATCCGCCCGTGCCCTCTGACGAACGGCCACCCCACCAGGGGTGGCCGTTCGCGTTTGGGGCGCTCGCAGGCGCGCGCCTCGGGCCCGGCCCCTACCGCCTCAGTAGTCGCCCGCCTTCCGGAGGCTGCCGTAGCGGATGACGTTGTAGAACATGAGGAGCAGCTGGGTCAGGAAGAAGTCGCTAACCAGGATGAGCACGAAGGACAGCACCATGGCCTTGGTGGTGGCCCGGCCGACACCCTCGCCGCCGCCCGTGGTCTGGAGGCCGTAGTAGCAGCCGGTGAGCGTGATGATGATGCCGAAGAAGAACGGCTTGACGATGCACATGAGCAGGATGTTGGGGAAGAAGCCGAAGGCGAAGTCCTTGCGGGCCAGCGACTCCAGCACACCGCGCATGTAGGTGTCGGGTGGCGCCACACTCTGGGTGATGCAGACCAGCAGCCCGCCCAGGATGCCCACGGCCACGGTCACGAGCGTGACCAGTGGCAGCATGACGGCGCCGGCGATGAGCCGGGGCGTCACCAGCTTGCGGATGGGGTCGGTGCCGAAGGTCTGGAGGGCGTCGATCTGCTCGGACACCTCCATGGCCCCGATCTCGGCCGCGATGCCGGAGGCGACGCGGCCGGCGACCATGAGCGCGGCCAGCACCGGACCGGCCTCCCGCACGATGGAGGCGCCGACCAGGTTGCCGATCATGGATTCGGCACCGATCACGCGCAGAGACACCGAGGTCTGCAGCGCGATGACCATCCCCACGAAAAGGCCGGTCAACAGCAGCGGCGGCAGCGAGCCGACGCCGATGAGGTCCATCTGGATGAGAACGTCGCGTCCGTAGAAGGGACGCGTGACCGAGAAGCGGAGGGCGCGTCCGAGCAGGGTAAAGTACTCCTGCACCTCCAGCATCTGGCCCAGCAACCATTGGTCGACGGCTTCGACGCGCTCTTGCATCCACCGGTCCGGTTCGGGTCGCCGGTGCGAGAAGCAAGCTCCGGGCCCGTCTCTTTGCTTGCCCGCATGGAAGGGCCGCCGCTAACTTCGGCCACCCCGGGATATTGCGGATCCGCACCGAGTTCTGAGGGAGGCGCAGATCATCGCCTGGCTCGTGCTAGCCTGGGCCGGTTTTTTCGCCACGCTCGTCCTGAGCTGGCTCGCCGGCTTCGCCTACTGGCGCGGAATCACTCGCCTGCGGCCAGCCGCGACCCTGGGCGCGCTCGTCGCCGGACGCCGCCGCCGGCTGGGTGCGCTGCTGGGAGGGCTCGGCCATTTCGCCCTGGGCACCCTCGGATTCCCTGCGCTCTACGCCGTGGCCTTCGCCATCGCCGGCCGGGCGGACGCGCCCCTCGGCGCCGAATTCGGCCTGGCTCACGGCATCCTGGCCGGCCTGGTCCTGCCGGCCGCCTGGCGGGCGGCCGGCAACAGCAAGTCGGCCGGCCTGCTCGGGTGGCGCCTCGGCGGCGCCACCCCGTTCGGACTCCTGGCCGGTCACGTTCTCTACGGTGCCCTGATCGGCTACATCTACGTCGTGCCGCCGGCCTGAGCCCAGGATCCTGCGACCATGCACAAGCACGCCCGCCACACCGCCGTCCGCGAGATCGTGCGCGAGGGCCGCTACTCCAGCCAGGAGGAGCTGCGCGAGGCCCTGGCCGAGCGCGGCTTCGATATCACCCAGGCGACCCTTTCCCGCGACCTGCGCGAGCTCCGCCTGCTCAAGGTCCCCGACGCCGACGGCGGCGCCTACTACACGCTGCCGCCCGAGGCGTGGGACCAGACCCCCAAGCTCGAGCGACTGCTCTCCTCGCTCTACGTCGGGGCCGAAGGCACCGGCAACCTCCTCGTCCTCAAGACCCTCGCCGGCGGCGCCCAGCCCGTCGCCGTGGCCCTCGACTGGGAGGAATGGCCCGAGGTCCTCGGCACCATCGCCGGCGACGACACCATCCTGGTCATCATCCGCGATCCCGCCCAGCTCCGGAACGTCCAGCGCCGCATCGAGGAGCTGGCGGCCGTCGGCGACTGAGCGCGCCCAGGCCAACGTCAACAGCGATCTCTCGCTAAGACGCGAAGGCGCGAAGCGGGACGGGCCGCGATCCCAGGGAATCCGCACGCTGCCGGCTGGGCCGGGATCCGGGTTTGTTTGTTCAACAAAACAACACGCAGAACCGTTCGGCGCCCGCGGTGTACGCGGGCGGGACAGGCATCGGTCGCCCGGCTTCGCGTCTTCGCGTCTTGGCGAGAGATGCAGTTGCTGTTGCCGTTGTCGTTGCCGTGCCTCGCGCGTGCGCACGGAGGTGTACGCGAGCTGGGTGCATGAAACCTGAGGGCGCGAGTCCTGCCCGCCGGATGCCCTGACGATCTAGCGCCACAGCACTACCTCCCCTGTCCCGCCCTTGACGTCCCGGTTGGTTTTCTGCATACTTATACACAAATGGTGAATAACAACAAGCGCGCAGGCGTCATCGGCGCCACCGGATATACGGGCCAGGAGATGGTGGCCCTGCTGGCGAGGCACCCCGCCCTGGATCTCGTGTTCGCGAGCTCGGAGGCGGAGGCGGGCAAGCCCGTGCGCGGGACGCGGCTGCAGTACCTGCGGCTGGAGTCGGCGCCGGTGGCGGACGTGGACGTGGTGTTCGTGTGCCTGCCCACGGGCGCGTCGGCGGAGGTGTCGCTGAGGGCGCGCTCGGCGGGTCCGCTGGTGGTGGACCTGTCGGCGGACCTGCGGGAAGGGCAGGGCGGGGCGGTGTACGCGCTGCCGGAGCTGTGGCGGGAAGATGTCCGCGGTGCGCAGCTGATCGCGAACCCGGGCTGCTACCCGACGGGGATCCTGGTGTCGCTGGCGCCGGCGCTGGCGAGCGGGCTGGTGGATCCGTCGCGCCCGATCGTGATCGATGCGGCCTCGGGAGTGACGGGCGCGGGCCGGTCGGCCAAGCGGGACCTGCTGTTCGGCGAGGTGTCGGAGGACTTCAAGGCGTACGGAGTGGGCAACCGGCATCGTCACGTGCCGGAGATCCGGGCGGGGCTGGCGCGGTCGGCGACGGGAATGAACGGGAAGAGCGGCGTCGCGCCGCAGTTCATCTTCACGCCGCACCTGCTGCCGGTGCGGCGGGGGATCCTGGAGACGATCTACCTGCCGCTGAAGTCGGCGCTGGCGGTGTCGGATGCTGTGGCGCTCTGGTCCGAGTTCTACGCGGGTGAGGCGTGCGTGGACATCGGCGAGGCGCTGCCGGGTCTGAAGGACGTGGTGGGGCGCAACGTGGTCTCGCTCGGCTTCGCCGATGTGGCGGACGTGGAATCGCCCACGCTGCTGGTGGTGGCGGCGCTGGACAACCTGATGAAGGGTGCGGCGGGTCAGGCGGTGCAGAACGCGAACATCGCCCTGGGGCTGGACGAGCTGGCGGGGTTGCCGCTGTGATGGGCGCGGGCGCGGTCCGGGTGGTGAAGGTGGGCGGCAGCGTGCTGTCGGACGCGAGCTGGCTGGCCGGCTTCGCCGGCGCCGTGGCAGCGTCGCCGTCGCCGCTGGTGATCGTGCACGGCGGCGGACCGGAGATCAACGAGCTGGCGGGACGGCTGGAGATCGAGTTCGCCTGGGTGGAGGGGCGCCGCGTGACGTCGCCGGAGGCGCTGGACGCCGCGCAGATGGTGCTGTCCGGGCGGATCAACAAGCGGCTGGTCTCGTCGCTGCTGGAGGCGGGCGTGGACGCGGTGGGGCTCTCGGGCGTGGACGGCGCGCTGGTGACGGCGACGGTGCGCGACGGGGGCGCGCTGGGGCTGGTGGGCTCGCCCGCGACCGTGCGGCCGGCCGTGCTGCTGGCACTGCTGGCGGCCGGCATGACGCCGGTGGTTTCGCCCATCTCGCGTGGCCCGGGGGCGGGGGCGACGACGCTGAACGTGAATGCAGACGAGGTGGCGACGGGCATCGCCGTGGCGCTGGGCGCCGCGGAGCTGCTCTACCTGACGGACGTGGCTGCGGTGCGCGACGGGGAGACCGAGCTGTCGGCGATCACGCCTGCGGAGGCGGGCGCCCTCGTCGCCAGTGGCAAGGCGACGGGCGGCATGGCGGTGAAGCTGGAAGCGGCGCGCGAGGCGCTGGCGGGTGGTGTTCCCTGCGTGCGGATCGGTCCGCTCGGGGTCCTGGAGCATGGCGAGGCCGGCACCGCAGTGCGGTCGGGTCTGGAGGCAATGGTATGAGCAGGGAGTCCTCGCGGGCCGCCGTGGCGGCGCTGCTGGCGATGGCGGCGGAGCTGGACGATTCGGCGTTGCTGGGCGTGTACCAGCCTACCGGCCCCGTGTTCGCGTCGGCGCGCGGCAGCCGCCTGATCGCCGAAGACGGCCGTCAGTACCTCGATTTCACGGCGGGCATCGGCGTGAACGCGCTCGGCTACGGCGACGACGGAGTCGCCGAGGCCTTCGCGGTGGGCGTGGCCGCCGGCCTGCTCCATATCTCGAACCTGTACCGCACCCGTCCGGCGGCCGTCCTGGCCTCGGAGCTGGTGCGTCTCTCGTTCGCGGACAAGGTGTTCTTCTGCAACTCGGGCGCGGAAGCGAACGAGGGCGCCTTCAAGTTCGCGCGCAAGTGGGCGCGGCAGGCGGGCGGACCGGCCAAGCACGAGATCGTCGCGCTGCGCAACTCGTTCCACGGCCGTCTCTTCGGCTCGCTGGCCGCGACGGACCGCCCGGCGTACCAGGAACCGTTCCAGCCGCTCATGCCCGGCGTGCGCTTCGTGGCCATCGGCGACGAGGCGGGCGCGCGTGAGGCGATCTCGGCCGAGCGGACGGCGGCCATCATCGCGGAGCCGGTGCAGGGCGAGGGCGGGATCCACCCGTTGCCGGCGGAGTTCGCGCAGCTGCTGCGGAAGCTGGCGGACGAGGCCGGCGCGCTGCTGATCTTCGACGAGATACAGTGCGGGCTGGGGCGGACGGGGCGGCTCTTCGCCTACGAGGGGCTGGGCGTGATCCCGGACCTGCTCACGCTGGCCAAGCCACTCGCCGGGGGACTGCCCATGGGCGCGGTCCTGCTGACGGAGCGGGTGGCCGGCGCCATGAAGCCCGGCGACCACGGCACCACCTTCGGCGGCGGCCCGCTGACGGCGCGCGTCGCGCTGGAGGTGCTGGGCCGGGTGTCGGCGCCGGAGTTCCTGGCGGAGGTGCGCTGGAAGGCGGACCGCATGGCCCGCGCACTGGAAGCGCTGCTCGCCCGCCCGTCGGTGAAGGCGGTGCGGGGCCTGGGCCTCATGTGGGGACTGGAGCTGCACACGGAGGCCGGGCCCGTGGTTGCGGACGCACTGGAGCAGGGGCTGCTGATCCTGTCGGCCGGGGCGAACGTGATCCGGCTGCTGCCGCCGCTCTCCATCGAGCCGGCCGACCTCGACCAGGGCCTCACCATCCTGGCGGAGGTGCTTCCGTGAGTGCGCAGCGCATCCGCTGGAGCGAGGCCGCGGCGGCCGGGTTGGCGCGAGGCCCGCTCACGGTCGCCGGCGGGACCGTGCGGGTGGTGGCCGACGAGGACGCTCCGGCCGCCGCGGTGCTGCTGCGGCGCGCGCGAGCGGCGGACGTGTCGGCCCTTTACGAGCTGCTGGAGCGCTACGCCGCCCAGGGGCTGCTGCTGCCGCGCACCCGGGAGCAGGTCGCGGCCACCATCGAGCAGTTCACGGTGGCGGTGGACGCGCACGGCGTCGCCGGCTGCGGCGCGCTGCGGCCATATGGGCCAGAGCTGGCCGAAGTCTGCGCGCTGGCCGTGGCCGAGCGGCTGCAGGGGCAGAGCGTCGGGCGCTGCATCGTCGAGTCCATCGTGGAGGAGGCGGAAGCGACGGGCGTGAAGCGGCTATTCGCGCTCACGCTGAGGGAGGGCTTCTTCAACCGGCTGGGGTTCAGGACGGGCCGGATCACGGAGCTGCCCGAGAAGGTGACCGCCGACTGTGCGGGGTGTCCCAAGCGGTCGGCGTGCGACGAGATCATGGTGGTGCGTGAGCTGGGGTGCGCCCCGGGCACGCACTGAACAGGAACGGAGGTCGAGATGGCGTTCACCGTGGTGCTGGCGTATTCGGGCGGGCTCGACACGAGCATCATCGTGCCCTGGCTGCGCGAGAACTACGGCGCCGAGGTCATCTGCATGGCCGCGGACGTCGGACAGGGCGAGGAGCTACAGGGACTCGAGGCGCGGGCGCGCCGGCAGGGCGCGGCCTCGCTCATCGTGGAGGACCTGCGCGATGCCCTGGTGCGCGAAGTGATCTTCCCCACGCTGCGCGCCGGCGCCATCTACGCCCGCAAGTACCTGCTGGGCACCTCCATGGCCCGGCCGATGATCGGGCGCGCCCACGCGCTGCTGGCCAGGAAAGTGGGCGCCCAGGCCATCGCCCACGGCTGCACGGGGAAGGGCAACGACCAGGTCCGGTTCGAGCTGGCCTACGCCGCCTTCGCCCCGAACCTCAAGATCATCGCGCCCTGGCGGGAGTGGGACATCCGCTCGCGCGAGGACGCCATCAACTACGCCGATGCCCGCGGGATCCAGCTCACGGTCACCAAGGAGAAGATCTTCTCCCGCGACCGCAACCTCTGGCACGTCTCGCACGAGGGCGGGCCGCTTGAGGACCCGTGGTACGAGCCGCAGAAGGACCTGTTCCTGCTGACGGTGGACCCGGAGGACGCGCCCGACACGCCCGAGTACGTGGAGATCGGCTTCGAGCAGGGCTACCCCGTGACCGTGAACGGCGAGGCGCTCTCGCCCGTGGCGCTCATCGAGACGCTCAACGCGATCGCGGGCCGCCACGGCGTCGGCCGGGCCGACATCGTCGAGGACCGGCTGGTGGGCATGAAGTCGCGCGGCGTCTACGAGACCCCCGGCGGCACGCTGCTCTACACCGCGCACCGGGAGCTGGAGCAGCTGGT
>JADGQX010000054.1 GCA_017881445.1 Gemmatimonadota bacterium
CGGCCTCGAACTCCTCGGCTACCACGAGATCACGGGCGTCCGGCTGGAGGACGCCGTGACCGGCGAGCGGTCCGACCTCGAGCTGGGCGGCCTGTTCGTGGCCATCGGGCACAGGCCCAACACGGCCTTTCTGACGGGCCAGCTCGAGCTGACGCCCTCCGGCTACGTGCGCGCCCGCTCCTGGCGCACCGCGACCAGCGTGGACGGCGTGTTCGCCGCCGGCGACGTCATGGACGACTACTTCCGGCAGGCGATCACCGCCGCGGGCACGGGCTGCATGGCCGCCCTCGAGGCCGAGCGCTGGCTCGCCCACCGGGGACTGGGCGAGTCGCCCCTGCTCGAGACCGCCGACGCGCGCGAGCCCGGCCCCGCGGGGACCGCCGGCTGACGCCCGCACGCAGAACGGGCACGGCCGCCGGCCGTGCCCGTTCTCTTCCGCCGTGCTCCTGCAGCTCCCTGTGCCTCCACGAGCTCGTGCTCGTCTCCCCTGCTCGTGCTCCTAGCGGTGCAGCGGGCAGTATGCCGTCGGCTCTGTCCCCGCCATGAAGTACTCCTCGCGGACGTCCTCGGGCGGGCAGTTCGGCGTCGCCAGCAGGCCGTTGGCGGTGTCCACCCACACCCGCACCACGCTGGCAGGGGGCTCCCAGCCGCCGCCGGAGCCGTGCGTGCGGGCGTAGTCGGTCATCATGGAGGCCCAGACGGGTGCGGCGATGCCGCCGCCGAAGCCGCCGGCCACGATGGTCTGGGGCCGGTCGAACCCGATCCAGACCCCGGCCACGACCGCCGGGGTCATCCCCACGAACCAGACGTCCTTGACGTCGTTGGTCGTGCCCGTCTTGCCCGCTGCGGCTCCCTGATAGCCCCAGCTGCGTATGGTGGCGCCGGTGCCGTGGTTGACCACGTCCTGCAACATGCTGAGCGTGATGAACGCGGCGGCCGGGTCGATGGCCTGCTCCTGCGGGTCGGGCGCGCGCCAGAGCACCTTGCCCTTCTTGTCCTCGACGCGCCGGACCAGGTGCGGCCGGATGCGCAGGCCGCCGTTGGCCAGGGCGGCATAGGCGCCCACTAGCTCCACGGGGAGGACGTCCGCCGCGCCCAGGTAGATCGACGGGTAGGGCGGAATCGGCGTGGTGATGCCCAGGGCGCGGGCGGTCTGGATCACGCCCTGGGGCCCCACCATGCCGCCCACGCGGACCGCGGCGTTGTTGGACGAACGGGCCAGCGCCTCGCGTGCGCCCAGCGAGGCCACGGAATCGGGGACGTCATCGTCCGGGGTGTAGCCCGCGCCGCTGATCGCCGTGGTCTCGATGCGGGACGCGGCCGTGATCAGTCCGCCCTGGATCGCGGCCGCGTAGACGATCGGCTTGAAGGCCGAGCCGGGCTGGCGCCTGGCCTGCAGGGCACGGTCGTACTGCGACTCGGCGAAGTCGCGCCCGCCCACCAGCGCCCGGATCTCGCCCGTGCGCGGGTCCAGCGCCACGACCATCCCCTGCAGGTAGGGCGAGGCGCCCGGCGAGGCCGGCGCACCCTTGGGCAGGGGCGCGTGCCGGTAGCGGCCGTTCTTCCCGGCTTCGACTCGTGCGATCCCGGCCACCAGCGCCTTCTGCGCGGCTCGCTGCAGGTCGGGGTCCAGCCCGGTGTACACGCGCAGCCCCGCCACGTCGGCATCCGCGCCGAAGCGCTCGCGCAGCTCGGTGCGCACCTCGGACACGAAATAGGGGGCGGGACCGGAGGCTTCGGGAGGCGGCGCCAGCCGGATCGGCTCGCGCTGCCAGCGCTGCGCGTCGGCAGGGGTGATGACGCGCTCCCGGGCCATGATGGCCAGCACGGTGTTGCGCCGCTCGATGGCGCGCAGCGCATTCTTGCGCGGGTTGAGGCCCTCGGGACTCTTGTTCAGCCCGATCAGCAGCGCCGCCTCGGCCGGCGTCACCTCGCGCACCGATTTGCCGAAGTAGTACTGCGATGCCATCTCCACCCCGTAGATGCCGCGGGCGAGGAGGATCTGGTTCAGGTAGAGGTTGAGGATCTCCCGCTTGCTGAAGTTCCGCTCGATCTTCCCGGCCAGGTAGACCTCGCAGAACTTCCGGCGCATCGACTTCTGCGACGACGGCAGCTCGTCCGGGAACAGGCTGCGCGTGAGCTGCATGGTGATGGTGCTGAACCCTTCCCGCAGCGACAGCGACGCCAGGTCGTGGGCAATGGCCCGACCGATTCCCCGCACATCGATGCCGCCATGCTCCCAGAAGCGCCGGTCCTCGACCGCGACGAAGCCGTTGCGCACCGTGGCGGGGATCTCGGCATCCGGGATCACCACGCGACGTTGCGGCGACAGGTCCGTGACCACCGAGCCATCGCCGGCGAAGATCCGCGTCGCCTCGGGCGCGCGATAGGTGCGGAGCCCGTCCACGGACGGGCAATCGAGGGCCTGCGGCGTGCTGATGGCCGCGAAGGCGCCCACGGCGGTCACGACCAGGCCGCCGATCCATGCCATGCCTTGCCTCATGTCGGGCTGATACCCCCCTAGACGAGCAGCCTTCCGCCGTCCACGACCAGGACCTGACCCGTGACGTAGTCGGCTTCGATCAGGTACATCATGGCGCGCACCACGTCCGCGGGCGTGCCGATGCGCTGGAGCGGAGTGCGCCCGCGCAGCGACTCGACCTGGGCGGGCGTATAGTCCTCGGGGGGGAGGACGGTTCCGGGCGCGATGGCGTTCACCCGGATGTCCGGCGCGAACGCCCGGGCCAGCACGCGTGTGAGGTGGATGACGCCCGCCTTGCTCACGCCGTGGTGGCCGTATGCCGGCCAGGTCTCGATGCCGGCCAGGTCCGTCAGGTTCAGGATCAGCCCCCGGCGGTGCATGCGCAGCAGCGGCTCGGCTGCCTGGGACATCAGGAACGGGCCCTTGAGGTTCACGCCCATGACCCGGTCCCACGACTCCTCGGTGATGTCCAGCAGCGGGACGTTCTCGAAGGTCGAAGCGTTGTTCACCAGGACGTCGAGATGGCCGAAGACCTCCGTGGTCACCTCAATCAGCCGGGCCACGTCGTCGCTCGAGGAAACGTCCGCCTGCACCGGCACCGCTCGCCGCCCGAGCGCCTCCAGCTGTTCGCACAGTTCCTGCGCGGGCCCGGCGGAGCGGTTGTAGTTCACCACGAGGTCCGCTCCGGCCTGTCCCAGCGCCAGCGAGAGCTCGCGGCCGAGGCGCCGCGCGCCGCCCGTCACGAGTGCCACTTTCCCCTTGAGTTCCATGGCACGCAAAGGTAGTGGCGGCGGGTCGGACGAGCAATTAAACTGCCGCACCAACTGTCCGGGGAGGAGAGCCGAATGCTGCAGCTGAACGGCCAGGCCGCCATCGTCACCGGCGGCACGCACGGGATCGGGCGCGCCATTGCGCGGGCGCTGGTGGGCGCGGGGGCCAACGTCACCATCGCGGCACGCACCCCGGGCGATGTCGAGCGGGTGGCCGCCGAGCTCACGGCCCTGGGACCCGGCACCGCGCGCGGCGAGACCGCCGACGTCTCCCGCTACGACGACTGCCGCCGCCTGGTCGGTGCGGCCATCCGCGCCTTCGGCCGGCTGGACGTGCTCGTGAACAACGCCGGCGTCGGCCTGTTCAAGCCGGTCGCCGACATGGAGCCGGACGACTGGGACCGGGTCATCCGGACCAACCTCGACTCGCTCTTCTACTGCTCGCACGAGGCGATCCCGCACCTGCGCCGTGCCGGCGCCGGCTGGATCATCAACATCGGCAGCCTCGCGGGGAAGAACGCCTTCCCCGGCGGAGCCGCGTACAATGCGAGCAAGTTCGGCGTGATCGGGTTCAGCGAGGCCCTCATGCAGGAGGTCCGTCACGATGGCATCCGCGTGAGCTACATCATGCCGGGCAGCGTGGCGACGGACTTCGGTGGCGGTTCCGGAACCGGCGACGCCTGGAAGATCCAGCCGGAGGACATTGCCGAGATCGTGGTGGATCTGCTGGCGTTCCCCGGCCGGACGCTGCCGTCCCGGATCGAGGTCAGGCCGTCAATGCCCCCGAGAAAGCCCTGAGGCCACTCGCAGCCAAGGACGGATGCCATGGCGGAATTCCGCGCGGAAAGTGACTCGCTGGGCGAGATGCGCGTGCCGGCGGAGGCACTCTGGGCGGCCCAGACGCAGAGGGCCGTGGAGAACTTCCCCATCAGCGGCCTGCGCCTGCCGCCGCCGTTCCTGCGGGCGCTCGCCCTGATCAAGAAGGCCGCCGCGCAGACCAACGAGGATCTCGGCTTGCTGGACGCGGCACGGTCGGAAGCCATCCAGCTGGCCGCGCAGGAGATCGTCGAGGGCGGACACGCGGACCAGTTCCCGATCGATGTCTTCCAGACGGGCAGCGCGACCTCGACGAACATGAACATGAATGAGGTGGTGGCCCGACTGGCGAATCGACGGCTGCTGGATTCGGTGTCGGACGGGCCGGCGACGACGGTGCATCCCAACGACCACGTCAACCTCGGGCAATCGTCCAACGACGCGATCCCGGCAGCCATGCAGATCGCGGCCTGCGTCGCCCTGCGGGAGTCGCTGGACCCGGCGCTGGAGAAGCTGCAGGACTCGCTTTCCCGCAAGGCGGAGGAGTTCGATGGCCTGCTGAAGTCGGGCCGCACCCACCTGATGGACGCGACGCCGATCCGGCTGGGGCAGGAGTTCGGCGGTTATGCGGCGCAGGTCCGGCACTCCCGCGTGCGGCTGGACGCCGCCATCGCGGACATGCTCGAGCTGCCTCTGGGCGGCACCGCCGTGGGCACCGGCATCAACACGCACGAGGAATTCGCGGCGCGGACCATCGAGCGGATCGCGGCCTGGACCGGGATCGAGTTCCGGGAGGCCTCGAATCACTTCGAGCGGCAGGCCACGCGGGACACCATCGTCTTCGCGCACGGGGCCATGAACGCGCTGGCCGTGTCGCTCTCCAAGATCGCCAACGACCTGCGCTGGCTGGCGAGCGGCCCACGGGCCGGCCTCGCGGAGATCAACCTCCCCGCCACGCAGCCCGGGTCCAGCATCATGCCCGGCAAGGTGAATCCCGTCATTCCCGAGTCCGTCACCATGGCGGCCGCGCAGATCATGGGGAACCACACCACCATCACCATCGGGGGACTGGGCTCGTTCTTCGAGCTGAACGTCATGATGCCGGTCATGGCCTATGCGCTGCTTCAGTCCATCGACATCGCGGCCAGCGCCTCGGCGAACCTGGCGACGAAGTGCGTGGACGGCATTACGGCCAACGAGATGCGGCTGCGCGAATTGCTGGAAGGCAACCTCATGCTCGCCACCGCCCTCGCGCCCCGGATCGGCTACGACGCGGCGGCGAAACTGGCCAAGGATGCCTTCGCGCGAGGTACGACCGTGCGCGAGCTGGCGCGTGAGCGGGAGGTGCTGCCCGCGGCCGAGCTGGAGGAAGTGCTGGACGTCCGCGCCATGACTGAGGTGGGCATGCCCGGCGGCGGTCCGATGCCGGGCGCGGGCTGAGCGCCGCGCCCGCGGGCCGGACCCGCCCTTCAGGCGGTGGGCTGCAGCAGCCGGGCGAGCAGATCCAGCTGCCGTGTCAGCTCGTCACGGCGCAGCCGGTTCAGCGTCCAGAGTCCGTCCTTGCGGCGCTCGATGACGCCCGCGGACTCCAGCACGTTCAGGTGGTGGGAGATAAGGGAAGGGGACATGCCCAGGGACTTGCCAATGGTACCGCACGAAAGGTCGCTCGGCCCCCGCGAGAGCAGCTCGACGATCCGGAAGCGGTTCTCGTCGGAGAGCGCCGCCAGCACCCGCACCACGCCGGCCGCCGGCGAGCCTTCCCGCGCGTCTGTCACGCCAACCTCCCGCAATTCACACCGTTTTCCGCCCGGAACGAGGCTTCATACCCGAGCGGCTGCGTGGGGGTCCGAGCGTTCCCGGGAGCCCGCGCGCGACGCACGGACTGGCCCATGAGCGGCGGCGGACGGACGATCCTGGTGGGGCTGAGCCACCCTGACGACGAGGTGGGCTGCGCCGGGACGGCCGCCACGCACGTGGCGCGCGGCGACCGGGTGATCCTGCTCTGGCTGACCCGCGGCTCCATGACCGAGGCGCTGGGACCCCTGGCCGGCGCCGAGGTCGCCGCGCGCCGGGAGGAGCAGGGACGCGCGGCTGCGGCGCTCCTCGGCTGCGAGGCGCTCTTCCTCGACTTCGAGGACACCCGGGTGGCCGCCACGCCCGAGGCCGCGCACCGCGTCGCCCCCGTGCTGGCGGAGCTGCGCCCCGATGCCCTCATCACCTGGGGAGATGCCTGGCGGCGCGGCCCGCGCCACCCCGACCACCAGGCCACGGGCAAGATCCTGCGCGACGCCATCACGCTGGCCCGGATCGCCAGGGTCGTGGCGCCGCTGCCACCACACCGCGCACCCGTGCCGGTCTTCACCCTGCGCGCGACCCACTCCACGCTGCCGCTCGCGGCCGTGGACGTGTCGCCCGTCGTCGAGCGGGTGCGCGCCTTGGGCGCCCACTACCGGGAGCACGTCGGCTGGCCCAGGGAGGCCTGGCTGGAGAATGAGCTGGCGGTCTGCGGCGCGCGCTGGGGCGTGGCGGCCGCCGAAGAGTTCGACGCCTGGGAAACGCCGCCCGGATTGCATACGTCGCTCATCTGAGCGACCCCGGCGTGTGCCTCACGGCGACATCAGCCGCTTCATCCGCGACCGATTCGACCTGACGCCCCGCGGCATCATCGAGCAGCTCGACCTGCTCCGGCCGATCTACGCCGCCACCTCCTGCTACGGCCATTTCGGCCGCGCGCCCGAGGCCGGGACCTTCCCCTGGGAGGCCGTCGTACGCGAACCCGTGGGCCAGCTCTATGCATGATCCACGGCGCTAGTCCGACACCACGTCCCGCAGCCGCACGGCCAGCACCTGCTCCGACAGGCCCATGGCCTGGCGCAGGATGTCGTGGTAGCTGGTCCCGGTGAACGGGGCCAGCCCGTCGGAGAAGACCCGGCCCAGCGGCCCCACGAACAGGAACTGGCCGCGCCAGCTGCCCCGCTCCGACCACGCCTGCAGCAGCACTCGCCACGGGGCCCCATCCAGCGACAGCTCCGACAGCTCGATCATCTCGGTGCCGGGCCCGCTCGCCGGCAGCGGGCGCGCGGGACCCGGCTCCACCGGAGCGTCCACCACCCGGGCCGCCCCCTCCCAGCCGCAGCGCGGGCACCAGCGCGAGCTCAGCCGCTGCCCCGCGCCCAGCCGCACCAGCCCCAGCCAGCGCGAGCGCAGCCGCAGCGTTTCGCTGCCGCAGAGCGGACAGCCGCGGCCGCGGGGCAGCCCGCGATACCCCATGACGAGGCTCAGGGCCAGCGGCAGGACGATGACGAGCAGGAGGTATAAGATCGTGATTGACAACATGTTACGTTCGCGGTTCGGCGTCCGTGACTGCCACCGGCAGGGGGCAAGAAGCGTACTGACCTCGATGTCCGGAAAAGCCGTGGTGCGCAAGGCTATTGTGGAGCGCGACCCCGGCGGCTAAAATCTTAGCCCGAAGCGAACGTCGAAGAAGCTGCGCGACGCCGCGCGTGATCCGGCGGACCCGGCTCTGAGAGGAGCTACGGGTTTCTTGACACGTCTGCCGTGCAGCGGCATAATCTTCGGCCGTTGTCTGCTCCCGGGGGCGGGAGCTAGGATCGGCGGGGAGCGCCGCCGGTTTTGGAGAAGGGGCTCGCGCACTGCGGGGCTCCACGAAGCGACCCTAAATTGAAGAGGTGTGGTATGAAGCGCTCGTTGCTGTTGCTGGTCGCGGTGTCGCTTGCTTTCGGCGCCTGCCAGAAGAAGAACGAGACGACCGAGGACATGTCGCCCGCGGTCGAGACGACTCCGGCGGCGGCTCCTGCGGCGGCCCCGATGGATTCGACGACGACGACGACGACGACGACCACGACGACTCCGGCCGCGGCTCCGGCGACGACGACGAGGTAACTCAGTCGTTCGGTCAGTCAGTGAATGGACGCGGCGCCCCCGGGTGCCGCGTCCGTTTTTTTGGGGTCAGGCTGAGGGTGGCGTGCGGTAGTCGGCGTAGAGGCGGACGCAGTCCAGGATCACCTGGCGGGCGCGGTCGAGCGGTCTCCAGCCGAGTGCCGTGGTCCTGACGCCTTCGAGCTCCTTGTAGATCTCGAAGAAGTGCTCGACCTCGCGCAGGTAGTGCGAGGGGACGTCGGCGAGGGCATGGTATTCGGCGTAGAGGGGATCGGCGAGGGGGACAGCCAGGATCTTCTCGTCGAATCCCTTTTCGTCGCGCATCTCGAACACTCCCAGGGGCCGAACGGGTACCAGGCACCCGGAGAAGGTCGGCTCCGTGGTCATGACCAGGACGTCGAGCGGATCGCCGTCGTCGGCGAGCGTGCGGGGGATGAAGCCGTAGTCGCCCGGGTAGTGGACGGCGCTGTAGAGGAGGCGGTCGAACTTGATGAGGCCGGTCTCCTTGTCCAGCTCGTACTTGTTGCGGCTGCCGCGGGGGATCTCGATGATGGCGGTGAGCTCCTCGGGCGGGTTGGCGCCGACGGGCAGGTCGTGCCAGGCGTTGAATGGCATGAGTCCTCCAGGGGGGCGTGGGCGGCCGACTTGCGACACGTTGCGGGTGCCTTCCGCCGCCGCGTATTCTTGCCTCGTGGTCCGCGCCATGGGAAAGGAGGCGGGGGCAATGGAGCAGGGTCGGAGCGGGAAAGCAACCGTGCCGTCCGGCATAGGCGAGACGGTGAAGCGTGTGGCCGGCCGCGACGAGCTGGGTGCCCACGTCTCGGTCGCGGGCGGCGTCGAGCGCGCGCCCGGGCGTGCCGCGGCTCTCGACTCGGCCAGCGCCCAGATCTTCACCAAGCAGCCGAACCGCTGGGCGGAACCGGCATGCTCGCCGGACACGGCGGCCGCTTTCCTCGCGGAGCGCGAGCGCCACGGGATCGCCGTGGTCTCGTCCCACGACTCCTACCTGATCAACCTGGCCACGCCGGACGCAGTGCTCCTCGAGCGCTCCTGCGCCTCCTTTCGTGCCGAGCTGGAGCGCTGTCGCGCACTCCGACTGGAGTACCTGGTGACGCATCCCGGCAATGCCACCGACGGCGATATGGACGGAGGCCTCGCTCGCAACGCCCAGGCCATCGAGCGCGCCCTGGAGGAGGCCGGCGGTGACACCGTGGTGCTGGTCGAGACCACCGCGGGCAGCGGCCGCGCCCTGGGCGCCACCTTCGAGGAGCTCGCGCGCCTGCGGGAGGCGGTGCGCCCCGCGCTTCGCTCCCGCGTCGGCGTCTGCGCCGATACCTGCCACCTCTGGGCCGCCGGCTACGACCTGGTCGGCGACTACGACGGCGTCATGGCTCGCTTCGACGACATCGTCGGCCTGGAGTGGCTGCGCCTCTTCCATCTCAACGACTCGGTCTTCGGCCGGGGCAGCCGCCGCGACCGCCACGCCAACATCGCGCAGGGCACCCTGGGCGAGGGACCCTTCCGCCGTCTCGTGACGGACGACCGCCTCCTGGGCGTGCCCAAGCTGCTCGAGACGCCGAAGGGCGACGACCCGGTCGGCGCCGACCGCGAGAACCTCGCCCGGCTGCGTCGGTTCCGGGCGGAGTCGTGACGGTGTCGCGCGCAGAAAGGGTCCACGTCCGGAAAAAAGTACGCACTTTTGCGCCTCCCGCAGATGCGACCGTCGAGCGTATGTCGTTGCGCGACAATGCGCATGCCGCGTCCGTTCATTCTGGCGCCGACGTTGCAATAGCTCTGCTGCACAACAAGGGAGCCGCGGCGAGCGGGAACTCCGGGGAGAGCGCCGTGGCAAAGGCGGGCGGTCGTCGAAAGACGGCCGCCCGTCTTTTTATGCCCCTGTGCCTGGCCGCCGCGGCCGGGCTGGGCGCGGCCGGAGGCGCGGCGGCCCAGCGCCTGGAAGTGCGTGCCGGGATGGTGCTCTCCAGCGCGCTCGCCCACGACGCCATCGCGCAGGGCTCTTCGCCCGTGACGGTCCGGGCGCGGCTGGCGCCACTCGCGGGCGCGGCGGCGCTGGTGCCTCTGCGCGAACGGCTCCTGCTGGAGGTCGGTGCCGCCGTCGCGCTTTCGCGGCTGCGGGCGCAGGACGGGCTGGCCTCCCGCGACGTCCAGTCGCTGACCGTGGTGCAGGCGCTGGTCGGGGTCCGCTACGGCCAGGCCGGGCGCCCATACCTGCGGGCCGCCGCCGGCGGGGTCCGCTACTTCTCCGCCGATCGGGGAGTGTTCGCGGGCGGCGCCGGAGTGAATCCCGCGCTGGAGGCCGGGGCGGGGTGGACGCGGCGAGCGGGCGCCTGGCGCCTGGGCGCGGAGCTGGCGGGCCAGCTGCATCCCTTCGACCCGCCCGCGCTCGAGGCCGCCGGCGCCGAAAAGGGGGGCGTGCGCCGCCTGCTCCTTATGGCGACGCTCTCGCGCGGAGGGCGGACGTGAGCGCCCGGGCATGCGCGCGCGTCGCCGGCCTGCTCGCCTGCGCGCTGGCGCTGGCGGGTTGCGACGCGCCCACCGTGCCCGCCCGCACGGGAGCCTATCCCTTCGCCCTGCAGACCGTCGCGGGCGAAGTCGTCATGCGCTGGCCCGCGGGGGGCACGGTGCGGGTCGCCGTGGCGCCGGGCGGCGCGGCGGCATCCAACCTCCAGGCGGCGGTGACCGCGGGTGCGGCGCAGTGGAATGCCGTCGCCCTGTACGGCGAATACGAGCTGGTGCGGGTGAGCGACGTTGCCGACGCCGACGTCGTGGTGGCCGGCTCCGATGTGCCTCTCCCCGTTGACGTTTCCGCCTGTCCCCCGTCCTCGCCCGGCTTCGGGCTCACCACCTTCTGCCTCAGCCCGGATGGCCGCTCGCTCACCACCTTCCCGCTGGCGGGCGGCGGCGGGCACATCCGGATGGTGGTCACCGTGCTGGCGTCCTTCGCCACCGATGGGGCCGCCGCGCGGCGCGTGGTAGCGCACGAGCTCGGGCACGTGCTGGGCATCGCCCGCCACTCGCCCAACCCCGCCGACCTCATGGCCGCCGCCGCCCCGACCGACCGGCCCGGACCGGCGGACGTGGCCACGGTTCTCGCTCTCTATCACACCCCGGCGACCGTCGTGCCCTGACCCCGCGATTCGTCCCGGCCGCACAGGCGTTCCCGGCCCGGTCCGGTCGTTGACTTCGCCTCTCGAAGTCATTAGAGTAGTTGCACGTCGGGCGTACCGATTGGTCCATTTTTGGGCCGACACTGCACCGTAAGGAGCCGACTCCCGATCTGGACGTCACGCCTCGCGAGAGGACGGCGGAAGGTTTGGGGGGGTTACCAGTCGTTTCGCGACTGGGCTCCAAAAAATACCTCTCGGTACGTCACGGGCCGGCCCGCGCGTCAACGCGCGGGCCGGCGTCGTTTTCTGGCCTTTTCGCGCGATTGTCCTGCCTGCGCCCGCCTGCCGCCCCCGGCCCTCCGGCCGCCGTCAGCGGCCCGGTTCCCTGCCCAGCACGTGCTTGCGGAACACGCGAACGAAGGTCGTGAAGGCGCGGAATCCGCCGCGGTGACCGAAGCCGAAGAGGACCAGGAAGAGCGCCCAGGCACCGTAGATCCAGGAGACCTCGTCGCGTAGCTCGGGACGGATGAACTGGACGAACCAGAGGATGAAGAGGACGGCGGCCTCCCAGAAGGCGAAGCGCATGTTGGCCAGGATCATCACCGCCAGAAGCGACTGCAGGATGGTGATGAGGATCTCGAGGCGCTGCTGGGGGTCGAAGTGGAGTGCCGAGGGCTGGCCGCGGGAGATGGAGTAGACGATGGGGATCATGGCGGCGAGCACGGTCCACTGGTTGATGTTGCTCGACACCATGTTCATGAGCGCCATGGGTGCGCCCCTGGGCTTGCGGGCCCAGTAGAAGGCGCTCACCTTCTCGGGGAATTCGGAGAGGAACGGCGCCACCCACTGGATGAACACGAAGTTGCTGACGCCGAGGGTCGCGGCCAGGGCGAGCATCGAGTACAGGAACGGGTGAGCGGTGAAGTAGAGGAGGATGCCGCCGGCGGCGAAGAGGCCGAGCACGGCGGCGCCCCGGAGGCGTCCGGGCAGTCGGAGCACGGCCCGGGGGACGAAGCCGACGTCGCCGACCTCCTCCTCGTTCTTGGGCGGCATGCGCCAGAGAATGCCGAGGTAGATGACGTACAGGAGGATCAGGACGACGCTATCGACGATGTCGATGCTGGACTTGTACCAGATCCAGAAGAAGTAGAAGAGCGGCGGCACGAGGCCCATGATCTCGACCGAGTGCTCGGGGTCGAGGCGGATCTCGGCCCACGTTCGGCGTCGGCCGCTGCGGGAGGCGGAGAACGCGGCGACGAAGTAGATCATGGGCCAGCCCAGGCCGATGAGCAGGCGGATGGCGCCGGTGAAGTTCGCAATGGCGAGGTGGGTCTGGCGCGGGTCCTTGCCGGCACCCCAGGCGACGACGGCCTCGACGGCGAACTCGGGCAGCGTCTGCAGCCAGGCCAGGAGGGCGAGGGCGAGCCCCTGCGCCACCAGGAACTGGGCGGCCTCGGCGGCCCACGCGACCAGGAACGCGGAGGCGAGCATGGACGGGAACGTCCAGACGGCGGACCAGGCGGCGGACCAGGCGGCGCTGCCGGCGGCGGACAGCGCGGAGACGATGGCGAAGCGTCGGAGCAATGGGGGGCCGGGTCGCTGTGGTACGAATGCCTGGAGCGCGCTAACAGGAGAAGCTAGCCCGCCACGCCCGGCGACTCAACCCCGCGGGCTCCTTGGAGGTGGCGTGTCCACGAGGAGATGTGCATGCCTAGCGTACGCGTGACGCGGCGGTTGCATTTCAGTGCCGCTCACCGGCTCGGCCGTCCGGATTGGAGCGACGAGCGCAACCAGGCGGTCTTCGGCCTCTGCGCCAGCCCGAACTGGCACGGCCACAATTACGAGCTGGACGTGACGGTCGAGGGCGAGGTCGATCGGGAAACGGGCTTCGTCTTCGACCTGAAGCGGCTGCGGGAGGCGGTGGAGGGGCGGGTGATCGACGACGTCGATCACCGTAACCTGAACCTGGACGTGCCCTGGATGGACGGGGTCAACCCGACCACCGAAAACCTGGTCGTAGGGATCTGGGGGCGTCTCGCGGGTCAGCTACCGGGCGGGGTGAGGCTGCAGCGCCTGGTGCTCTGGGAGACGCCGCGCAATTACGTCGAGTATCTCGGCGGCTGAGGCCGCCCGCGTGAAAGAGGAACGAGTGAGCGATTCCGACAGCGGGGCGGCCGAGGAGGGCGTGGTGGCCGTGGAAGGCCCGGGCGCGGCCGAGCCGCGTCGTCCGCTGGCCGACGTGCCCTTCGAGGAGCTGATCCGGGAGATGCTCTGGCGGCTGGGCGAAGACCCGGGCCGCGAGGGCCTGCTGAAGACGCCGGAGCGCGTGGCCAAGAGCCTGGAGTGGCTCACGCGCGGCCACCGGCTGGACGTGGCACGGGTGGTCGGCGACGCGATCTTCAAGGAGGATCATCACAACATGATCCTCGTCCGCGACATCGAGATGTACTCCATGTGCGAGCACCACATGCTGCCCTTCTTCGGCAAGGTGCACGTGGCGTACATCCCCAACGGCAGGATCGTCGGCCTGAGCAAGGTCGCCCGGCTGGTGGACGTGTTCGCCCGCCGGCTGCAGGTCCAGGAGCGCCTGACGGAGCAGATCGCGCAGGCGGTCTGGGACGTGATCCAGCCGCAGGGCGTCGGCGTCATCGTCGAGGCCTTCCACCTCTGCATGATGATGCGCGGCGTGGAGAAGCAGAACTCCAAGACTCTCACCAGTGCCGTGCGAGGCACCTTCCGCAGCGACGCCCGCACCCGTGAGGAGTTCCTGCGCCTGAGCCTGGCCAATGTCTCACCCGCCTGAAGCGCTGGCCGGCCGGGGTGCCCTGGTGACCGGGGCCTCCGGCGGCATTGGACTGGCCATCAGCCATGCCCTGGTCCAGGCCGGGGCGCGCGTCCTCATGGTCGCGCGCGGCGTCGAGCGTCTCGCCCCGGCCGCGGCCGCCGCGGGCGGCACCGCCATCGCCGGCGACGTGGCCGACGCGGGCGAGGTGGAGCGGCTGCGCCAGCGCGCCGTGGCGGAGCTCGGCACGGTGCCCGACATTGTGGTGAGCGCCGCCGGCGCCTTCGACCTGGCGCCCGTCGCTACCACGCCGATCGAGGCGTTCGACCGCATGTTGGCCGTGAACCTGCGCGCGCCCTTCCTGCTGGCGCGCGCCTTCCTGCCCGGGATGCTGAAGCGCGGCTCCGGGCACCTGGTCACCATCGGCTCCGTCGCGGGGCGAACGGCATTCCCGCACAATGGCGCCTATTCCGCGTCCAAGTTCGGGGTGCGCGGGTTGCACGCGGTGCTGGATGCCGAGCTGCGCGGCAGCGGCGTGCGGGCGACGCTGGTCGAGCCGGGGGCGACGGACACGCCGCTCTGGGATTCGGTCGATCGCTCGCGCCATCCCGGCCTGCCGCCGCGGGAAGCCATGCTGTCCGTGCAGGCGGTGGCCGATGCCGTGCTCTTCGCGCTCACGCGGCCGCCCGATGTGGACGTCCGCACGCTCCTGCTGGAGAGGACCTGAAGCGCATGTTCGTCGTCAACGTGGAAGCGCATTACGACAGCGCCCATTTCCTGCGCAAGTACAAGGGGAAATGCGAGCGCATGCACGGGCACCACTACGTGGTCCAGGTGGCGCTCCAGGCGGAGACCCTGAACGAGACGGGTCTCGCCTACGATTTCGTCGAGATCAAGCGCCACCTGCGGGAACTGGCGGACCACCTCGACCACGAGAACCTGAACGAGCTGCCCCCGTTCACGGAGATCGAGCCGTCCGCGGAGAACCAGGCGAAGTACTTCTACGAGGAGCTGAAACGGCGCCTCCCGGCCATCATGGCGGAGGCGCTGGTCTATGCCCGCGTCTGGGAGACCCCGACGCAGTGGGCGCAATACTCCGAAAAGGGATTGGTCCTGTGACCCACTCCAGGCTGTGGCTGGTCGTGCTGTTCCTCGCTGCCGCGTGCAGCTCCGCTCCCGAAGGCAATGGCGGCGGGCAGGAGCCCACGCCCCAGCGGGGCGGCCCGCGCCGGCCCACGCGCCCGGGCATGATGCCCTTCGTGCCCATGATCCCCGAAGCGCCGCCGTTCCCCGACAGCACGCCGCTGGGCACGCCCGTGCTCATCGCCAGCCGCGGGCGCGACACCGCGCTCTGGGTCGGGACGTACGGAGCCGGCGTGTACGTCGCCCGGCCGCGCGCCCGCACCTGGGAGCACATCGTCTCCCGGGACAACGACTCCACCGCCATCTCCTTCGGCTACGTCAATGCCTTCGGCTTCACGCGCCGCGCCGTCTGGTACGGCACGGTGGGCAACGGCTTCGGCCGCTCCACCGACGGCGGGCGCACCTGGCGCAACTGGACCGGCTCCCAGCTCGGCCCCGAGTGGCAGTACGTGGCGCCGGACGGGATCCGCGGACGGGGCGACACCATCTACATCGCCACCGCGGACGGGCTGCGCATCTCGGGCGACGATGGCCTGACCTGGCGCTGCATCCGCGGACCGGCCCCGGTGGTGCCACCCGCATCGGCCGTCCGGGACGGCTGCACGGAGAGCATCACCGCCCTCCCCGACGAGTACCTGCTCGCCCTCGAGATCACGCCCGACGGCGCCCTCTGGGCGGGTCATCTCACGGGGCTCTCGGTCTCCCGCGACGGCGGCCGCACCTGGACCGCCGTGCCCGGGGTGCCCGCTGTCCGCGTCCGGGTCCTGAAGGTGGCCTCCGACTCCAGCATCTGGGTCGCCACCGAGAGCGCGTACTTCCGGGCCCGCAACTCCCACAGCGACTTCAAGGCCGTCCCCGTCACCGTGCCCGGCTACGGCAACGCGCCCGGGGTTCCGCGGGCCTTCATGCCGACGCCGTTCCGCCGCGTTCCGGCCATCGCCACCTCTCGTGGCCTGCTCATGCCGGACCCGGACAGCACCTACCACCTCTACATGGGCTCCGGCGAGCTCTATCACCCGGCGGCCGACCTCTGGACCGGCGTCTGGGATCCCGGCCGCCTGCTGCCCGTGACGGGCTCCACCGCCGGGTACTTCACCCTGCTGCCCATCCGGCCACGGCCCTGGGACCTGGTCGATGCGCCCCTCGCCGGCCCGCCCGCCGAGCCCAAGCACCCCTGGCTCGCCCGGCCCATCGCGGCGGACGCTAACCCCTTCATCGACCAGACCTACCGCTACGGCTCGACCTTCGGCGGCTTCTTCCAGCAGCACCAGGGCGTCGAGTTCAACGACCCCGATGGCACGCCCGTCCACGCCATCGCCGCCGGCACGGTCGCCTTCGCCGGACCCGCCGAGGCCGGCGCCAACACCGTGGCCATCCGCCACGACCAGGGCTGGAACGGCCAGCAGGTGTTCAGCGTCTACTACCACAACATCCGCCTGGACGTCCACGCGGGGCAGCACGTAGCCGCGGGCGACGTCATCTCCCTCGTCGGCAACACCGGCCGCGCCACCAACGACCACCTCCACCTCGAGGTGCACGTCGCGCCCACGGCCGACTCGGCGGCCATCGTCAACCCGGCCCAGCGCTACCCGCAGTTCACCGCCAACCCGCAGCTCTGGATCGCTCCGCTCCCCGGCACCGGCGTCGTCGCCGGCCGGGTGCTCGACGCCAGTGGCAAGCTCGTGCCCGGCACCCGCGTCTACGGGCTCGAGCTGCCCTACCCCTCGGAGACGCCCTTCGCTTTCGCCGAGACCTACATGGACAAGGCGCATCCGGACCCCGCCTACGGCGAGAATTTCGCCGTCGGCGACGTGCCCCCGGGGCGCTACCTGGTGGCCGCGCTCGTCGCCGGCAAACCCGTCTGGCGCACCGTGGACGTCGCCGCCGGCAAGGTGTCCTGGCTGGAGTTCCGGCCCGCGCCTATCACGCCCTGAGCCGTCCAGCCGCGACTCATCGGCGCGAATCGCCCCCGGCTCCTACCGAGCCGGGGGCGATTCGCGTCTGTAAGCGTTTTCCCCACCACCAGATGCCGGAAAAGCTGGTAATTATTGCGCGCAGATGATACTTTTTATTGGCTTTCATCGCTCAACTGCAAGCGCCGCGCCGGACACGGACCGCCCGAAAAGCGCTCCGTGTCCGGAATCCGGACATAGTGCGCCCGGTCCGAGAGCGTGGCGGCCGGACGCCAAACGTCCGCTGCGGCCGATGGCCGCACCGCCCGGGAACAGGACGGTCGGACCCGGGCCACGGAAAGTGCTAGATCTCGGCAAACGCAGTAGCGGTAGATAGTTACGGAACATGGTCCTAGGCGGCTCGTATCTCGCAATGCGTCCCTACGGCGCGGAACCCCCGCGCCTGCGCGGGAGGCCGGAGCAGTGATGATGAGCCGATACTCAGTGATTTTCCTGGCGCTGGTGGGCGTGCTGGCGGCGACGGGGGCGGCGGGGCAGGGGCGCTCGATCGCGACCGCCCAGTTCTCGGCGCGCGTTCCCGCGATCGTAGCGCTGACCACGCAGTCGACGGGCGCGACGCCGGTCGCCGTTGGCCTGTACACGGAGCTGCGTGGTGCAACGGTGCTGCGCGTGAAGGCGAATTGCCGCTGGGAGCTGCTCGCTCTCGCCTCGGATGGACAGGCCGCCCCGGTGTCGATTCGAGTGAGGGCCTCGGACCGCCGCGCGATGTCGCTGAAAGCGGGCTTCGCCCCGGTGGTAGGGGGACAGGCCGTAGCAACCGGCGGACTCGGCGGGGAAATCGAGCTCATCGTCGACTACCGCACGCCGGCCGGGGCGCCGCTGCGGCCGATCAGCTACCAGGTGCAGGCGATTGGCGGGTGAGCGCCGTCAGGGCGAGGTCGGGGGCGCGGCGGTCTTGAAGCGGATCTCGATCGGTTTCGTGGGGATGGGAAGCACCACTTCCCGCTGAGCGCCGTAGGGGATGTGCAGCGGAAGCTGCTTCGACTCCAGGGGCTGACCGCGGCCCGACACGGGATACACGGTGAGCGTGTAGTCACCTGGCGGGAGCGCCCGGAAGAAGACCCGGCCGGTGGCGTCGGAAACCCCACCGCGCTGGCGGCCTTCGGAGTCGGTCAGCTCGATTGCGATGTCACGCACGGGAGTCCCGGCCGCATCCGGCCGGGACTTCTGTGTTTCCTCAGCGATGAGCTTCAGCCGGAGCGATCCCGCGCGCACAAAGGGGATCGCCACTTCACGGTCTCGCGCCGGGAAGCTGCCGATCAACCAGCCGAGCGGAAGCGCTGCCGCATCCACGCTCAGGTCCTGGCGGCGCCCGCTCCCCTTGGGGAAGCGAAAGCGACCTTCCGCATCCGTGGTGGTCGTCGCGGCGCCAAGGCGCATCGCGATGCCGGGCAACGCCTGCTCTTCCGGCTCCCGGCGACCGTCCCCGTTCCGGTCCTCGAACACGGTGCCTTCCGCGACGGGCGGACGTGGAATCGGCAGCGGCAGGCCGAACGACATCGTGATCCCGGCCGTGCCGCGTATGCGTGACCCTGCAGGCTCCCATGGCCGGTACTCGGCACCGAGCACGGCCCCGGTGCCGAACACCAGCGGCAGCGCCAGCGACGCCCAGCTCTCGCCGAGGTAGGGTTTTCCAACCCGTGGCACGAACGCGCCGGCGGAGCCTTCGACGATCACGCCGCCGAAGCTGGCCTGCAGGCCGGCGCTCGTCATGAGCGGCATGGGGCCGAAGCGCCCCTCCGAGTAGTTGCCGCCGAGCCAGACCGATCCATTGCCCACCCGAAGGCTGAGCCGGCCGTCCGCCGAGCGCAGCGGCATCAAGGCACCGCCGGCGTCGACCCGGCCCAACTCTCCGGTCGCGTTCAGGCTGAGCCGCCCGATCGGCAGGTTGCCGGTACCCCGCACGCTGTACTGACTCCAGACGCCGCCAGTGACGAGCGAGGCACCGCTGTCGAAGTGGCCGTAGTCGCCCAGGAGCTGGAGCGTAGCTGGCCCGCGGCCGGCCCGAAGGCCGGCCGCGACGTCGCTATGCCGGTTGGCGGGCTGCCCGAGGATCGGGATCGACGTGGTGCCTCCCCATGCCGTGAGCTGCAGCCCCTGGAACAGGGGTAGCCCCGCGCCGACGAAGGCGTCGTTGGCGCCCTGGCCGCTCTGCACGAGGCCCGGAATCCGACGGGCTCTCGCGGTCAGGTAGGCGCCCTTGCTGCCGCTGAAGTTGTAGCTGGCGTCGAGCGTGGGCCCGGATCGCTCCAGGGTGTCCTCGGCCACGCGCGCGAAACCCGCCTCGACGCTGACCGAGTGACCGTGGTGGGGGCCGGACTCATATGTCGCGGCGGCGACCTGGGTGCGGTCCTCCGCCAGGCCGGCACGGAGCGGCCGGGCGTAGTCGCCGAGGCGCAGACCCAGCGTGCCCGCGGGGGATGCCAGGGCGACCTGGCCGCCCGCCAGGTGACCGTCCAGCGGCGCCGCACCGAACTCTCGCGGCCGCGCTGCGAACACCGAGCCCGAGAAACGCCCGTGCCAGCCGAAGCTCCCGCCCGTGCCGAGGCTGTTGACGCCGATAGCCCCTTCGGCGGGCGTCATGACATCCCCGGCGCGCGCCTCCCACTGTGCGTTCTCCGCGGACGCGGACCACTCGGGTCCGAGCGTATAGCGATAGAAGGCCGGGGGGCGGATGCGGTCGTCGCTGTGACGCAGGTTCAGGGCGATCCGCGTGCCGTCCACGTCACCCTCCGCCTGCAGGGCCACCTGCGGCTGCTGCCGGCGGTCTCGCACATCCGGTACGCCCAGGAAGAGCTTCGCGGGGATGCGCACACCCTTGCCGGAGTATTCGGCCACCACGTGCAGCATCACGCTGGAGACGGTGGAATCGCCCCGTCCAGCGGCGTTGAGCGTGACGGCGTAATCGCCGCGGGTGGCATCGTGCGGGAGCTGTACCCGGATGACACCTGTCGCCGTATCGCCCGGTGCCACCAGTATGGCCTTCGGTGCCGCGGGAACCCGCCAGCCGCCCGGCAGCGTCGCGCGCAGCTGCACGCTGTCCGGCGCATTCCCCAGGTTGGCGACACTGTACTGCAGCAGGAGCTGGTGACCGGCCGTGGCCACCTGCGCCGCGGTGAGGCTCGAGCGCATGCGGCGCTGCGCCTGCACGTCCAGTCGCAGCTCCGCCCTATACGTGACACCATCCTCCCAGACCAGCGTCACGGTGGCGACCAGCAGCGGGCCCGCGAGCTGGTTGCGCGGGAGGGTGAAGGTCAACGGCACGCGCGCCGGCCGGATCCCGGCCGGCAGCAGGCCGGTCGTTCCGCCGAAGAGCCGAACGTCCGGCGCCGGGCTGACGACGTAGCGCGCCTTGCCGCGCCCCATCTCGGGGGTCGGCACCTCCACCATGGCCGTGACCACGGCACCCGGGAGGGCGGGCGGGAGCATGATCGTGCGGGTGGTGTCCGGGAGACCCACCGGCGCGGACCTCGCCGCGGAAAGTCCGCCGGGCAGCGTCAACGTCGCCACGAGGAAGGCGAAGTAGAGGCGGCGCCGGCGCAGCATGGTCATTTCTTGTACGGATTGAGGACGACCATGGCCGCGTACTGCCCGGGCGAGTCCGACCCGGAGACCGCCACGCGGACGTTGGCCGTGAGCACCATGGGGTTGGAGCCGCTGCCGCTGAACAGTACCTGCTGGAACTGCGAGAGTGGGGTCCAGGCCCCCGGCGGTACCTGCACCTGCAGGTCGGAGTATGGCTTGTGGTACGCACCCACGCTGCCCATGTCCGCGGGCGGCGTCTGGACATACGCGCAAAGCACAATCGCGTTTGCCGTGATCGTAAGCGTGATCGCCTGCGTGTAGACGTGGTAGCCGGTCGCCATGTCGTTGTCGGTGGCCGTCTCCGTCAGCGCCGTCACGCTCTGCTTGTTCGGCGCCGTGTTGCCCGTGCAGAGCGCGCTCTGCGCTTCCAGCGGACTGGCCATCATCCCGCCCGCCAGGAGGAGCCCGAGCGAGAGCCGCATGCTCATTTCACATGGAAGACGCCCTGGCCGCCGGCCAGGTAGTCGCCGCCGAAGTCCACGATGGGAACGGCCACGTAGTCGCCTGCTGGCAGCCGTGCCTGAAGCTTCACGTCCAGCGCCCGCCCCTGGCCCGGCAACGAACCGAATGGCCCGAATTCGGCCTGGGCGTATGTCTTCCCACTGAAATCCCGGATCTCGACCCGTCCCTTCAGCTCCAGCGGCGCCTCGCCCGTGTTCTGGAACACCGCCTGCACGCGCAGGCTGTCGCCGCGCAGGCGCAGAACCTCCACGGTTCCCACCTCGCCCGCCGCCGCGGCACCGGGCGGCACGTTGAGCAGCTTGACGCCGATCCGCTGGATGAGCTTCACCGGCCCCTGCCCCTGCGGTAGCGATTCGACGAAG
>JADGQX010000220.1 GCA_017881445.1 Gemmatimonadota bacterium
TGCTGGCCGGCGCGGCCGCACTGCTGCTCGCGCCCGGGCGCGGGTTGTTGCCGGCCTTCGCCGGGCTGTTCGCGCTCATCCTGGGAGCGGCGCTGCTGGTGCCCATGGCCACGACGCTGCTCATGCACGGGCTGCGGCCGCTGGCGGGTCGCGCCTTCGGGCTGCCCGGCCGCATGGCCGCCGGCGGCGTCGCCGCCACGCTCAGCCGCACCGCGCCCGCCATCGCGGCGCTCTCCATCGCCATCTCGGTCGGCATCGCCGTGGGCGTCATGATCTCCTCCTTCCGCCAGACCGTGGTGGAGTGGCTGGCGAACACGCTGCGGGCGGATGCCTACGTCTCGGTGCCCGGCCTCGCCTCCAGCCGGAGCGAGGGGGCGCTGGACCCGGCCGTCGCGGCGCTGGTGCGCGCGGTGCGGGGCGTGGGTGCCGTGACGACCTACCGGACGGCGGACGTCGCGTCGCCCGGCGGTCCGGTCCGCATCGTCGCCCTGGATTTCGGTACCTCTCGCCACCACTCCTCCTTCCGCTTCCGGGAGGGCGACTCGGCGCGGATCTGGCCGGCCTTCGACTCGGGCGCGGTACTGGTGACGGAGCCGTTCGCCTACCGCCACGACCTGCACGCGGGCGGGTCGATCACGCTGCTCACGGACGCGGGGCCGCGCGTCTTCCGCATCGCCGGCGTGTTCTACGACTACTCCTCCGAGCAGGGCGTGGTCTTCATGAGCGGGCGGAGCTATCGCGCGGCATGGCACGACCCGAGCGTCACCTCGCTCGGCGTCTTCGCCGCCGCCGGGGTGGACGCCGACACGCTGGTCGCGCGCATCCGCCGGGCCACGGCGGGGATGGGCCAGCAGCTTGTCGTGCGCTCCAACCGCGGACTGCGGGACGCCACGCTGGTGGTCTTCGACCGCACCTTCGCCATCACCGCCGTGTTGCGGGTGCTCGCCCTGGCGGTCGCCTTCGTGGGCGTGCTGGCCGCGCTCATGGCGCTGCAGCTGGAGCGCTCCCGTGAGCTGGGCGTGCTGCGCGCCACCGGCCTGACCCGCGGCCAGCTCTGGGGGCTGGTCTCGGCCCAGACCGGGCTCATGGGGCTGGCCGCCGGGCTGCTGGCACTGCCGCTGGGCTGGGTGATGGCCGCCGTGATGATCCACGTCGTCAACAAGCGCTCCTTCGGCTGGACGCTGCAGATGCGGCTGCCCCCAGCCACCTTCGGCCAGGCCATTGCCATTGCCGTGGTGGCCGCGCTGCTGGCCGGGCTCTACCCCGCCTGGCGCATGGCCCGCACCGAGCCGGCCGTGGCGCTGCGCGAGGAATAGCGTCATGCGACGCCGCTCCCTCGCCCTCGCCGGGATGGTCCTGCTGCTCGCGGTCGCGGGCGTGGTGCTGGCGCTGTCCACGGCAGGCCGGGCGCAGCGCGAGCCCGTGCGCGCCACGCTGTCCACCAGCGCGCTCCTGGGCGCAGGCGACACCACCGGCTTCGAGCGCGCCCTGGCGCCGCGGACGTTTCGCTTCCCCGCGGACCACGGGGCGCACCCGGGCTTCCGAAACGAATGGTGGTACTTCACGGGGAACCTGGAGTCGCCCGACGGCCGGCGCTTCGGCTACGAACTCACCTTCTTCCGCAGCGCCCTGGTGGCGCGGCAGCCGCCCCGCCCCTCCGACTGGGCCACCCGCGACGCCTACATGGCGCATTTCGCCATCACGGATGCCGCGGCCGGCCGGTTCATCGCCCGTGACCGTTTCGCCCGGGGGGCTGCTGGCTTGGCTGGCGCCGTCGCGCCCGATGCGTCCGGGCGCGGGGCCGGCTGGCGGGTGTGGCTGGAGGATTGGGCGGCGACGGCAGATGGGGCGATGGGGGGATGGGGGGATGGGGCGATGGCTGCCGAGCGCGCTGGCTCAGTCTCCGACGCCCTGGTGGCCGAAGGTTCATCGGGCGCCCTCGGGAGCCGGTCCCCCCATCGCCCCATCACCCCATCCGCTTTCTGGCCTATCCACCTCGCGGCTCAGGACTCCGGGATGGCGCTCGACCTGACCCTGGGCGAGGGAAAGGCGCCGGTGCTGGAGGGGGAGCGGGGGCTGTCGCGGAAGGGGCCGGAGCCGGGGAATGCTTCCTACTACTACTCGTTGACGCGCATGCCCAGCGCGGGCTGGGTGGAGGTGGGGGGGCGGCGTTTCCGCGTGGCGGGCGACAGCTGGATGGACCGGGAGTGGAGCACCAGCGCCCTGGGCGCCGACGAGGTGGGGTGGGACTGGTTCGCGCTGCAGCTCGCGGATGGGCGCGAGCTGATGCTCTACCGCATCCGGCGCCGCCAGGGCGGCATCTCGCCCTTCAGCGGCGGCACGCTCGTGCAGCGGGACGGCTCGTCGCGGGCGCTGGCGGCGGTGGACGCGAGCGTGGACGTGCTGGGCACGTGGGCGAGCCCGCGCGACGGCGCCCGCTATCCGGCGCACTGGCGCGTACGCGTCCCGGGGGCGGGGCTCGACCTGGACGTCCGGCCCATCGTCGCCGACCAGGAGCTGAACCTGGCCGTGCGCTATTGGGAGGGCGCGGTGGACGTTCGAGGCGTGGGGGCGGGCGGCGTAGCGCTGACCGGCCGCGGGTACGTGGAGCTGACGGGGTACGGCGGCAGCTCGACCCACGAGGGCGGCCCCGCCACCCGCGGGCGCTGACGTAGCCATGTCGCTCCCCTGGACGTCCGAGGAGGTGGTGGCGCCGGAGCTGGCGCTGGAGCTGATCCGCGAGCAATTCCCGGAGCTGGCGCCCGTGGAGGCGCGGCTGCTGGGCAGCGGCTGGGACAACACCGCGTACCTCATCGACGGGGCGCTGGTGTTCCGCTTCCCGCGGCGCGCGCTGGCGGTCGGGCTGCTGGAGCGCGAGGCGCAGGTGCTACCGCGGCTCGCGCCGAGGCTGCCGCTGGCGGTGCCCCTGCCGGAGTGGGCCGGCCGGCCCACGTCGCGCTTCGGCTGGCCCTTCCTGGGCTACCGACGCCTGGCGGGGACGCCCGCGAGCGAAGCGGCGCCGACGGCCGCGCAGTCGCTGGTGGCGGCGCGGGCGCTCGCCGCATTCCTGCGCGCGCTGCACCACACCCCGCCGGAGGAGCTGGGGCTGCCGGGCGACGAGATAGGCCGGCTGGACATCGGGGTGAGGCTCGTTTCCGCGCGCGAGCGGCTGCAGGCGATCGTCGCCCGGGGCGTGGTCGCGGATGCAGCGCCCTGGCACGAGCTCTTCGCCGGCGAGCTGCCCGTGGCGGGGCCCGAGCACGTGGTCGTGCACGGCGACCTGTATGCGCGCCACCTGCTGCTGGACGGGTCGGGCACGCTCTCGGGAGTGATCGACTGGGGCGACGTGCACGCCAGCGACCCCGCCGTGGACCTCATGGTCGCCTGGAGCTTCTTCCGCCCCGGCGCGCGCGCCCGCTTCCTCGAAGCCTACGGCGCCGTGTCCGCCCGCACGCTCCGCCTCGCGCGACTGCGCGCGGCCGGCCACACCATTGCCCTGCTCTGGTACGCGGACCGGGTCGGCGACGCGACGCTGCTGGCGGCGGGACTGACCGCCGCCCGCAACCTGCTGGACGGCTGAGCGCCCGCTCCGGTCCGTTCCGGCGGACGAGAGTCTCGACGCGACGAGGGCGGGGCGGCATCTTGGCGTCGTTGCCTCCCATTGACGAGGAGACTCTCATGCGCATGCCAGCGGTGACCGTCGGCTCCGCCATCAAATGAGACCGGGCATCGTGGCCGCTCGCGCGCTGCCACTGGCGATGGCGGCCATGCTGGCGCTCGCCGGCGTCGCCCGGGCGCAAGCGCGGCCGGACAGCACCACGACGCTGGCGGTGCGCGTGCTGGACGACGCCACCGGCCGGCCCGTGGCCGGCGCGCAGGTCTCCATCTCGGACACGAGGCTCAGGGGAGCCACGGATCGGAAGGGCGTCGCGCGCCTGGACCGGGTTCCGGCCGGCGGGCGGACCGTGAAAGTGACCAGCCTGGGCTACGCCACGGACAGCATGCAGGTGGCGTTCGAGCCCGGGACCCCGGTCGAGGCGGAACTGCGGCTGGCACCGCAGCCCGTGTCGCTGAAGGGGATCGTCGCGGCGGGCGAGCCGGGCGACCGGGGGCTGCGGGCGAGTGGATTCTACGACCGGGCGCGGCTGGGCGGCGCCACCTTCATCGCCGGCGAGCGGCTGGCGAGTGTCGCCCGGCGGACCAACCGCTTGAGCAGCGCGCTGGAGAACGTCCAGGGGCTGCACGTGGTGCCCAACAAGCGAGGCACGGGGGTGATCCTGGTCTCCACCCGCGGCGTGGTCTCGTTCAACAAGGAGTGCTACCCGGTCGTCTACCTCGATGGCATCCGGGCCAACTACGACGTGACGCGGGGCGGCAGGAGCAAGGGCGGTGTGGACAGCATGTCCGACGACGCCGATCTGAACGCGCTGGTGCCGCTGGGCGACGTCGCCGGCATCGAGGTCTACCAGGGCGCGGCCAACGTGCCCTACCAGTACGAGCGCAACCCTTGCGGCGTAGTGCTGGTCTGGACCAAGCGCGGCGGCTGACCGGTCAGGCCGGCACCGCCGGCCGGGCGGCGGTCAGCGCCTCGCACAGCTGGCGGATGTCGTCGCGCCGGTCCTGCACCAGCTTGTCGGCGGTGGCGACGAGGCGCGCCAGGTTCGCCGGCGACACGTCGTCCATGGCGTCCTCGCCCGCGTCCAGCGGCGTCTGGAAGCGGAAGTACTGCGCCTTCCCCGGCAGAAGCAGCTTCAGCTGGTAATCCACCGTATCCGCCACGCCGTCGAACACCACGTCCAGCACCGGCCGCGCCCAGCCGATGAGTCCCCAGCCCTTGGCCTGGTCGTAACTGAGCTTCTCCGTCGCCTGGCCGGTGCCGACGGACGCCAGCAGGATGGCGCAATCCGGCTTGGTCGCCCGCGCCTCCGCATAGGCGCACATGGCCGGGTTGTTGGCGAAGACGCCGCCGTCCACCAGCGCGTAGTATGGGACGGTGTCGCCGGGATTGGCCACGAGCTTGGCCGGCTCGAAGTAGGTGGGCGCGGCCGAGGTGGCGCGGGCCACGGAGCGGGCGGGGAAATCGTACAGCGGGTTCTGGATGGCCCTGCGGCTGCGGAAGAAGAACGGGTCCCGCACCTGGTCGATCTCGTAGCTCGTGACCAGCACGTCCGTGACCGCGTCCTTGAGGCGCGCGTCGCCGAAGAAGTCCTGCAGCACCTTCTCCAGCCCGGCGCAGCCGTACTTGGGGCCGTTCAGGTTGCCCGCGTGGCGGATCTTGTCCCACACGGACGCATGGAAGATGTCGCCGCCCCGCTGCCGGTAGAGCTCGGCCAGCTGCTTGGCGCTGTATTTCGGACGCCCGTCGGGGCCCTTGATCGTGAGGCCGACGGCCAGGATCCCCCCGGTGGACGTGCCGGCGATCAGGTCGAAGTCCTCGGCGATGGGGTGCCCCGTTTCCTCTTCGATCGCGGCCAGCACCAGTGCCGGCACGATGCCACGGATGCCGCCGCCGTCCAGGGAGAGCACGCGAAGCGTGTCGGGCATGGTGAGCTCCATCCGTTCTTGGGGGGAGGGGCAGGCGCGCGGGCCCCAATAAGCCATGGGCGTGGCCGGAATTCAAGGGCGGCGTCACCGGGACATCCGAAGGTCCGGGTCACGGCAGGGAACGGCGATCTCACGCGGAGCCGCAGAGCACGCAGAGGAGTTGCCGGCGGACCCGCCGGCCACCGAGTTCGGCCCACATCTTTTGTTTTGTTCAACGGCAACTGAAGAAGCGGCGACTATGTGTTGTGCGGTCCGCCGGAATCCCGCTGGATGTGGACAACAAAACAACGGAATCCCTGCCGTGCCGGAATCGAGGTGCGCGCGGGGTCCTGGCGGACACCGGCTCTGCGTGCTCCGCGGCTTCGCGTGAGATGCTGTTGCAGTTGACGTTCGCGGGTCACCCCAGGCCGACGATCTCCATGAGCTTGAGAGCGTTACGGGAGGTGGCCAGGCCGGGGCGCAGGCGGTAGTCGAAGCTGAGGGGCGGGGCGTCGCCGGTGGTGTGCACGGTCTCGCGGAAGTGGACGGCGATGGTGGCGGCCGCCAGCTCGGGGGCGTCGGCCAGCTCCAGGTCGTGGGTGGTCACGGCGCCGATGGCGCCGTGGTCCACGAGGTGGCGGATGATGCGGCGGGCGGCGACCTGCCGCTCGGCGCTGTTCGTCCCCTGCAGCACCTCGTCCACGAGGTAGAGAAGCGTGCGTCCGCCGGTGGACTCGGCCCGCCGGGCGGCGTCCACGATGGCCTTGAGGCGCTCCAGCTCGGCCATGAAGTGGGAGACGCCCCGCTCGAGGGAGTCGGTGACGCGCATGCTGGTCCAGAGCTCCACCGGCGGGAGGGCAAGGCGGGCGGCGCAGACGGGGCCGCCGGCCTGCGCCAGCACCGCGTTCAGGCCAATGGCGCGCAGCAGCGTGCTCTTGCCCGACATGTTGGAGCCGGTCACCAGCAGGTAGCTGCCCGGCGGCCCGACGACGACGTCGTTGGGCACGGCGGCGACGGGCGGCAGCAAGGGGTGGCCGAGTGCCTGCGCGCGCAGGGCCGGGGGACCGGCGCGATCCAGCTCGGGGAAGCTCCAGTCCGGGTGGTCGTGGGCCAGGCCGGCCAGGGCCGCGAGGGCGTCGGCCTGACCGAGCGCCTTGAACCAGCCGGCGACGTGGGGGCCGTACGTCGCCTGCCACCGCTCCAGGGCCCGCAGCACCTGCAGGTCCCAGAGGAAGATCAGCTGCGCGGGCAGCCAGAAAAGCGTATTGTTGCGCCCTTCCGCGTAGGAGAGCAGCCCGTCCAGCCGACGCAGCGCCCGCGCCGCTCCCTGGCCCGCGCGCAGCTCCGCCGCGAGCCGCTCCAGGCAGGGCGCCTGGAACCGGTGCTTCTCCAGCAGGCGGAGCTGCTCGGCATAGCCGGCCACGCCCTCCTCGCCCGTGGCGGCCCTCTCGAAGATGGCGTGGGCCTGCCGGCTCGAGCGCCAGGTGACGAGCGCGGCGGCCGCGAGCCCCAGCCCCCACCAGCCTTCGCGCAGGACGCCGGCCATCTGCAGCCCGGCAAGGACCAGCGTGACGGCGGGGACCAGCCAGGCCGCGGTCCGGATGCCGCGCCGGCCACTCAGCCAGCCGGGGCCGTCGGCCCATTCGACGAAGGTGCGGATGCGGGCCGGGGCCACGCGTCCCGCCAGGCGACCCCGGGCGGCGAACTCGTCGCGCAGGTCGAGTTCGGGCGCCAGCTCCGCCACCGCGAGCTGCCGCTCGCATACGTCGTCTACCGGGGACGCAGCCAGCAGCCAGCCATGAAGCCGCTGGCGGCCGGGAGCGGTGGATACCGCGCCCAGCAGCTGCGCCAGCGATGCGTGCCCGAACACGTCCACGTCCGCGGCGTAGGCGTGATCCGGCGGCGCCTCGCGGGGCTGGGGCGGCGGCAGGGCGTTCCAGTCGCGCCGCATGCGCGCCAGCGCCAGCTCGCTGCCGCGCGCCAGCTCGCTGCGCCATTGGTGCTCGCGCCTGGCCCGGGCGTGGGCGCTAACCAGCGCGACGAAGGCGCCCGCCAGGGCGAGGCCCAGGAGCAGCAGCGCGAGCCGGGGCGCGCCGCGCGTGTCCCACGCGCCCAGCAGCGCCCCCGCCGCCGCCACGAAGACCAGCAGCCGGGCGCTGGAAAGCCGACCCGCGCGGCGCGCCGCCACCTCGGCCTGGGCGCGGAAGCGCTCGCGGCGCGCGCCGTGTAGCTCTGCGGGCGGGGTGCTGTTCGCGGTCGGGGCTGCCATCGGCCTCGGGGAGCGAGGGAATCGGCGCGCGCCGGCGCGCCTGCCGGCGTGAAGGTGCGGGCGGGGAAGGGACGGGGCAAGCGGCGGGGACGGCG
>JADGQX010000221.1 GCA_017881445.1 Gemmatimonadota bacterium
GGGCCACCGGGCGTGGGAACGTCGATCGCGCTGGCAACGATGTCGCCGCCACCGGCCTGCACCGCCTCGACCAGCGCCCGCAGCAGCTGCGCCTCCAGCTCGCCCGCGAACGGTCCCGCCTCGATCAGCAGGAGCGATGGCGGGCTCTGGCGCAGGAGTCCCCCGGCCAGCACGGCCCGCAGGGGCGCCGCGGTGTCCGCCTCGGGACAGAGCCGGTCGTAGCGCGCCCAGATGGCGGCCAGCCGACGCGCACCGGCGAACGCCGGGGGCGAGTCAGCCGTGGCGCCGGCGAAGGTGGCCGCCGTCCAGCCGTCGGCGCGCAGCCGGCCGATGGCCAGGCGCACGGTCCGCTCCAGCCCTGGTCCCGGCCCCCCCCCCACTTCCGGCCATGCCGCGGCAATGGCGTCCCGCAGCAGCAGCCCCGCCAGCCGGCCGTCCAGCGGCGGCGGAAGAGGCAGCCCTGCGCGCCGGAGCGCCCGCAGGGCCACATCGCTCGCCGTGCCGATGGCGGGGTCCAGCAGCGGCAACCGGCTGGCCAGCTCGCGCACCCGCTGCCGCCGCGCGCCGGCGCTCGCGACCCAGTACCAGGCCGGGAGCCCGGCGCGCTGGGCCGCCTCGAAGCGCGGGAGCAGGGGAGTCGCCGCCGGCACACCGGCGGGGACCAGCAGGAGCTGCGAGCCCATGAACGTCCTTCGTCAGGTCGGCGGATACCACACTATGGCAAGGGGGTCCGACGACGACCGAATCGCCGCCGTGCCTCTGGCCCGGAGTGGCTCAGACGTCGGCGGGCACGATCCCGGGCGGGCCGTGGCGGGCCCGGTCGGCGGGCAGGGTGAAGTAGAAGAGGCTTCCCTTCCCGCTCTCGCTCTCCACCCCCACCTCGCCGCCCAGCTTCTCCACGATCTGCAGCACGATGGACAGCCCCAGCCCGTGGCCGCTCTTGGGGGGGGGGATCCGGCCGAACTCGCCGAAGGGAACGAACAGGCGATTCCGGGCCTCGGGCGCAACGCCAGGTCCGTTGTCGCGCACCCAGAAGCGCACCATGCCATCCGGCCGCAATTCGGCGCCCAGCTCGACCCGGGGCGGTCGCCCACCGTACTTCACGGCGTTCGAAAGGTAATTGGTCCAGACCTCCGTCAGCCACGGCCCATACCCGAGGGCGGCGGGCCAGCGCTCCGGGACGATGACCACCGCCTCCTGCTCCTGGATCGTCTCGCTCAGACGATTTCGGGCATTCGCCACGACCGTGGACATGTCCACGGGCTCTTTCGGCGCTTCCGCCTTCCGCACCTGCGAGAGCAGGAGGAGGCCGTCCACGATCCGGCTCGCCTCGATCGCGGTGGATTCGATCCGCTGAAGCAGGTCCTCCAGCTTCTGGCGGGGCAGGTCGGCGAATCCGCGGATCAACTCGCTGGCGGTCACGATGAGCGCCAGCGGTTGCTTCAGGTCGTGGGCGACGGTGTGCGCGAAGGCATCCAGCTCCGCGTTGCGGCTCTGCAGGATGTCGGCATCCTCGCGCAGGCGGCGCTCCGATTCCCTCAGGTCCTCGTTGCGGGCCTCCAGCGCGACGGCGTGCACCCTCAGCTGATCCTGCGACGTCTTCAGGCTGCGGAGCAGGATGGCGTACGGCTTTACCAGTCCCGTCTCGATGACCGCCTTGTAGAGCGCCCAGGAGGCGAGCAGCCTGAGGAAGTGTCCGACCATGTTCATGCCGTCGTAGACGCTGACGTACGACGTGAGCGCCAGCTCGGAGGCGACCGTGAGAACCAGATAGCCAGTCAGCAGGCGCCACACCGCCGGCTCGAAGGCGCGTCGCCTGGTGAACAGGAGCGCGGTCGCGCCCAGGACCAGGAGGGAGATGACATACTCGCTCCAGATCTTGAAGGCGGTGAGGCCGGAGCCCTCGACGAACGTCGCCGGGAAGATCCGCCAGGCGAAAATGGAGAGCAGGACCAGGCCGGTGGCGAAGGCGAAGGCCGCGATCTGCCCGCCGACCCTCAGGCGCCGGCCCAGGAAGAAAGGCGCGACCAGCAGCGAAAGGGCCTGCAGATAGCGCGACGCCAGCCACAATTGCGTGGCCAGGTTGCCCGACCGGTCCGGGAACACGCCCATGCCCTTGTAGGCGAGGGTGTGGAAGAGGTCGAGCAACGCCACGAAGAAGCAGGCAATGCCGACGAAGAGCAGGTAGTTGTTGTCGAGGTACGCCCGGGCGTTCCAGGCGATGACGAATACGCCCGCGGCCACGATGATGGTGAACAGCTCGACCAGGCTGTGGAACAGCAGATAGCTTTGCAGGCTCGTCAGATAGAGGCCGAGCAGCACGAGCGCACCAATCGCGGTCGCGCCACCGGATCGGAGGATCGCGGACTTGCCGTCCATGGCTGCATCGCCTCGAGTCGTTTCAGGCGGAGATCGAGAAGATTAAATGTCGACCCGCGGCGGGCGGAGGACAAGGACCTCCCGCGATCTCCGGTCGAACCGGGACGCGGCCGCCCCGGCTCAGCGCTCGATCCTGGCGTTGGCCTGGCCCAGCACGCCCGTGTAGTACGACATCAGCGCCCGCTGGAACGCCAGGCTCGAGCGGGCGTTCACCACCGCGCTCTGGGCCTGGATCAGCGTGGCGCGAGCCAGCGCCACTTCCACGAACGTGGACACGCCGTCGCGGTAGCGCGCCTGCGACGCCTCGAGCGAGAGCGCCGCCGCCGCCTGCTGGGCGCCCGACTCCGTAAGCTGCTCCCGCGCCAGCTGGTAGGCCAGAAACGCGCGCCGCACCTCGAGCACGACCGTCTCCTCCACGTCCCGCAGGCTCAGCGTCTCGTTCTCGAGCGCTATGCGCGCGCGCTGGCGGGCGATCGAGACCGCGCCGCGGTCGAGGATCGGCACCGAGACGCCAAGGCCGAGCGAGCCGCCGCGCCGCTGGTCGAGCTGGCTGCCGAAACTGCCGTCGGCGGCACTGTTGAAGCCGCTGCTGTAGCCGCCGTTGGCCGAGACGACGGGCAGCCGCCCGCCTCCGGCGACCAGGACCTCGCGCTTCGCCGCCTCGACGCGGAACCGCTGCGCCTGCACGTCGGCGCGCTGCGCCTGGGCGACGGCGATCAGACTGTCCAGGTTGAACTCCCGCGGCGGCACGGTGGTGTCGCGGGGCGGCGGCGGGGCGAAGGTGTACGTCCCGCGCGGATCGAGCCGCAGGTCCTGGATCAGGTCGACCTTCGCCAGCTCCGTCGCGTTACGCGCGTTGGCCAGGGCGAGGCGCGTGGCGGCGACCGCGGCCTGCTGCTGGTACAGGTCGCCGATCGGATGGGTGCGTGCCTTGGCGAAGGCCTCGAGCTGCGTCAGCTCCTCCTGCTGCGCGACCAGGTTCTCCTGCTGCACGCGCTGCTGCTCCTGCTGCGTGATGAGGTTGAGGAAGTCCGACGCGACGGTGAACACGAGCGTCTGTCGCACACGGCCGTAGTCCCGCCCGCTCGCCTGCAGGTTGAATTCGGCCTCGCGCAGCGAGTTGACGTTCTGCCCCCCGTTGTAGAGCGTGATGCCGCTGGACAGCCCGGCGCTGGCCGAGAACGAGTTCTGCCCCTTCGAGCCGTTGCCGAAGGCCTGCGAGGACTGCGAGCTCGCGGACAGATTCGGCAGGAACTGGTTGCGGAACTGGCGCACGCTGAGTGAGTCGAGCGCCGTCGCGTTGCGCGCGAACTGCACCGAGCTGTTCTGCGCCAGGGCAATGCGGATCGCCTCGCCCAGCGTGATCGGACCCGACGCCGCCGTGCGCGTCGTGGTCGTGTCCTGGCCGGCCAGCGGCGTGGCGGCCGCGGCCAGCGCGACGACGAGGGCAGTGAGACCCGCGCGAGAAGTGGTCATTCGTATCGCAGTGCTTCAATGGGGTTCAGCGCCGCGGCCTTGCGCGCCGGGTAGTAGCCGAAGAACACGCCGACCGCGCCCGAGAAGCCCACGGCCATGAGCACCGCCGAGGGAGGCACCACGGTATTCCAGCCCGTGAAATGCGCCAGCGCCATGGCGCCGCCGTATCCCGCGAACAGTCCGACGATGCCACCCAGGATGGAGATGACGATGCTCTCGACGAGGAACTGCGTGAGCACGTCCGATCCGCGCGCACCGATCGCCATGCGGATGCCGATCTCACGAGTCCGCTCGGTGACCGACACCAGCATGATGTTCATGATGCCGATCCCGCCCACGATCAACGAGACCGACGCGATCGCGGCCAGCAGTCCCGACATCACCGAGGTCGTGCTCGTCGCCGCCTTGGCGATCTCCGTCTGGTTGCGCACCGTGAAATCGTCGTCGGCGCCGTCACCCAGGCGGTGGGCCTCGCGCATGATCGACGTGATCTCGTTCTGCGCCGCGGGGATGTCCCCCGGAGTGAAGGTGCTGACCAGGATCTGACCGATGCGCACGTTCCCGCTGAGCCGCGTCTGCGCCGTGGTGTAGGGCATCAGGATGACGTCGTCCTGGTCCTGTCCACCGGCATTCTGGCCTTTCGCCACGAGCACGCCCAGGACGGTGAACGGAACGTGGCCGATCTGGATCTGCGCGCCGGTTGCATCCTGTCCCGGAAAGAGCTGCTTGGCGACGGTGGCGCCGATCACCGCGATCTTCCGCCCGGATGTGACGTCGGCATCCACGAAGATCGCGCCCGACGTCACGGTCCAGTCGCGGATGGTGAAGTAGTCCGTGGACACCCCGTTGATGGACGTGCGCCAGTTCCCCTGAGGCCCGATCACGACGAGGCGCGTCGAGACGACCGGCGATACGGCGGCGAAGGTCGTCCCCTCACGCTTGAGCTTCTCCGCGTCCTGGATCGACAGGCGGTTGAACGTCGCCGCGCCCTGGCTCACGCCGCCCTGCGCGATCGAGCCGGGAAGCACGATGATGAGATTGGTCCCCAGGCTGCTGATCTGGGCCTCGATCTGCGCCTGGGCGCCCTGGCCGACGGCGACCATCACGATCACCGCGCCCACGCCGATCACGATGCCGAGCATCGTCAGCAGGGTGCGCATCTTGTTCTTCAGGATGCTCTGCCAGGCGAGCCGGAGGAGCGTTCGCTGCGTCATGGGGCGGTCACCTCGGCCGGTGAGGCGATGACCTCGTCGCCGAGCGCCGCGAGATCGGCGGCCGCGCTGCGCCGCTTCTCGATCGGGTGATCCCGGAGAACGTGGCCGTCGCGCAGCTCGATGATGCGCTTGGCGTAGCGGGACACATCCGGCTCGTGCGTCACGATCACCACCGTGATTCCCTGGTCGTTCAGCTCCTGGATGAGCACCATCACCTCGACCGTCATGCGGCTGTCGAGATTCCCGGTCGGCTCGTCGGCGAGCAGGAGCATGGGGTGGGTCACGAGGGCGCGCGCGATGGCCACGCGCTGCTGCTGTCCGCCGCTCAGCTCGCTCGGCTGGTGGTCGAAGCGCTCGCCCAGCCCGACGCGCGCCAGCGCCTCCCCGGCGAGGGCCCTGGGGTCCTTCCAGCGGCCCGTGCGATCATAGAGGAGCGGCAGCTCCACGTTCTCGATCGCCGACGTGCGCGCCAGCAGGTTGAAACCCTGGAAGACGAAGCCGAGCTTCTGGTTCCGCAGGTCGGCCAGCGCATTCCTGCTCAAGCCGTCCACCCGGACGCCGTCGAGCGCGTACTGGCCGGCGGTCGGCACGTCGAGGCAGCCGAGGATGTTCATCAGCGTGGACTTGCCCGAGCCCGACGAGCCCATCACCGCGACCAGCTCGCCCGGAAACACCTTCAGATTCACCTCGCGTAGCGCGAACACCTTGTTTTCGCCCATCCGGTAGATCTTGGTCACGTTGGTGACCTCGATCACGGGGCGGGACGAGTCGGCGACGCCGCCGCTCGTCATCCGCCACCGCCCGGTCGCCCGCCGCCGCCACCGCCACGCTGTGGCGTGAGTGGATTCGCGGACGGGGCGGTCGGCGCCACGGTCCCCGCCACCGTGCTACCGACGATCACCTTCGTTCCCTGGGCGAGTCCGGTGCCGCTGACCTGCGTGCGCTGCCCATCGCTCAGACCGACGCGCACGGGGATGCGCGCGAGCTTGCCGTTCGCGGCCAGTGTCCAGAGGCTGCCGACGCTGGCGCCGGCGGATGCGCCGGCCGCGCGACGCGGACGCGGCGTAGCGGCGGCGCCCGCCGGAGCCGCGGTCGCGCCAGCCGGAGCCGCGGACGCGCCAGCGGCCGCAGTCTGCCCTCCGCCTGCCCCTCCCCTGGCACCGCGCGTCGAGTCGGTGGCCCCGGTGGTGACGGGAAGACCGGATGCCGCCAGCTCCTCCGACGTCGGATTGAAGCGCAGCGCCGCGTTGGGCACCGTGAGCACGTTCATCGCCGAGCCGGTGATGAATTCGACCGTGGCCGTCATGCCGGGGAGCAGCTTGGCGTCGGCGTTGCTCAGCGTTACCACCGCGGTGTAGCTCACCACGTTGTCGGTGAGCTTCGACTGCAGCCGCACTTGCTGCACCACGCCGTTGAAGGTCACTCCAGGGTACGACTGCACCGTGAACCTGACCTGCTGGCCATCCTTGATGCTGCTGATGTCGCTCTCGTCCACGGCCGCGAGGATCTGCATCTGCGAAAGATCCTGCGCGATGAGAAAGAGCTGCGGCGCGGACAGGCTGGCCGCGACCGTCTGGCCGACATCCACGTCGCGCTCGATGATCACGCCGTTGATGGGCGCGAAGATGTTCGTGTAGGACAGGTTCTGCCGGGCCTTGTCCAGCGCGACCTGCGCCGACTTCACCCCCGCCTGCGCGACCGACAGGTTGACCTGCACCGTCCCGAACTCCGTCGCGCTGATGAAGCGCTGGTTGTACAGCGGCTGGTTGCGGGTGTACTCCTGCTGTGCCTGGACCAGTTGCGCCTGCGCCTTTTCCAGCTGCGCCTGCGCATCCCGTACGGCCTGCTCCTGCAGCGTCGGATCGATGCGGGCCAGGAGCTCGCCCTTCGTGACCCGGTCGTTGAAATCCGCCAGGATCGCCGCCACCTGTCCGGACACCTGCGTGCCCACCTGCACGGTCTTCACCGCGCTGAGTGCACCGGTCGCGGACACCGTCTGCCGGATGCTGCCCGCCTCGACCGTCGCGAATCGGTAGCCCGCGTCGGCGCTCGTGCGAGAGCGACGCACGTACCAGAAGACGACCGCTACCGCGGCGAGCGCCACCGCGGCGATCAGTAGTGTCTTTCGGCTGACTGGAAATGCCCATTTCGGCTCGACGCCCGGCGTGGCGACGTCGGAAGCCGTGTGCGCCCAGGTCTCCTCGACCGGCGCGGGTGGCCGCGTGCTCAAGGTACGGCGTGCCCGAGCGAGTAGACGTACGCCGCCACCGCGCAGACCTGCCCCGCGGCCAGGCTGGCACCGCCCATCGGGGGCATGGGCGCGGGGTACTTCTTCGGTTTCGCAACACCGCTGCGCACGAGCCCCGCGATTGCGGCGTACGACCCGTCGACGTTGAGCCAGGTCGCATCGGTCAGGTCGGGCGCGAGCGGCGTGCCTTTCGCATCGGCACCGTGGCACATCTGGCAGTTGCCCGGACCCGTGAAGATCCCGCGCCCCGCCGCCACCAGCTTCTTGTCGACGGCCGGACACTCCGCCGCGCCCGTGACGCCGCCGCCGACCGTGGCCATCTCGTGCGGGCCCATCGTCGCTCCGGCCATCATCCGCTGCCCGCCGCCGTCCTTTTCGGCTGGTTCGCCCATGGCATCCCGCACTGGGGCCGCGTTGCAGGCCGCGAGTGCCAGCGCGATCGCCACACCACCAAAGGCCAGACCCGCTCGAGTCATGCTTCCGCCTCTTTCTCCCTGAGTTCGCCCGATTCCGCGATCCGCCCGGCCACCTGGACATCCTCGAGCGGCGCGGCGAACTGCTGC
>JADGQX010000222.1 GCA_017881445.1 Gemmatimonadota bacterium
CCCAGCCCACACCCGATCTTGCCGCCGACCGCTTCGCGGCGCTGCTGGCGGCGTTCCGCGAGGGGCGCCGCACGGCGCTGGCGCGCGTCATCTCCCTGGTGGAGGACGAGCGTCCCGGCTTCGAGTCGCTGCTTCACGACCTCTATCCCCAGTCCGGACGCGCGCACCGCATCGGCGTCACCGGTCCGCCCGGGGCGGGAAAATCCACCCTGACGGCGTCGCTCATCGAGGCGTACCGTGCCCGGGGCGAGACCGTGGGCGTGCTGGCGGTGGACCCCACCTCGCCCTTCACCGGGGGCGCGCTGCTGGGCGACCGCATCCGCATGAACGACGTCGGGCTGGACGACGGCGTCTTCATCCGCTCCATGGCCACGCGCGGCTCCCTGGGCGGCCTGGCCATCACCACCAAGGAAGTGGCGGACGTGATGGACGCGTTCGGTTTCGACCGCGTCATCATGGAGACCGTGGGCGTGGGCCAGTCCGAGCTGGACATCGCCGGCGCCGCCGACAGCACGACCGTGGTGCTGGTGCCCGAGTCGGGCGACTCGGTGCAGGCGCTCAAGGCCGGGCTCATGGAAATCGCCGACCTCTTCGTGGTCAACAAGGCCGACCGCCCCGGCTCCCAGCGCCTGGCCCGCGACATCGAGATGATGCTGCACCTGCGCGAGGGCCCGGCGTCCCGGCGCAGGCCCCGCGGCATGGGGCTCGGTCACCACGGGCCGGCGGCGCGCCAAACGGCAGAGCGGGAGAGCGGGACAGCGGGAGACTCCCCGACGACTCCGGCGGACTCGGGGGCCGCGGGCGTGCCGCCGGCGCCCATCTCCCGCTCTCCCGCTCTCCCGCTCTCCCGCTCTGTCCCGCCGGGCGAGGATGCCAGTGAATCCGCGGCCTGGCCCATCCCGGTGCTCGAGACCGTGGCCGTGGAAGGCAAGGGAGTCGCGCAGCTGGTGGAAGCGCTGGACGCCCACCGGGCCTGGGCGGTGGCGAGCGGCGCGCTCTCGCGCAAGCGGCGCGAGCGGCTGGACCGTCGCGTGCGCGAGGCGGTTGCGCGGCGCCTGAACCACGAGGTGTGGCGCGCCCGCGCCGGCGACGCCATCCTGCAGGCGGCGCTTCCCGCGCTGGAAGCGGGCGAGAGCACGCCCTACGAGGTGGCGGCTCGAATCGTGCGCGATCTGTTGGGGTAAAAAGGCCGGGCAAAGCCGCGCGCATCCCCTGTTTCGGACGGACGAGAGGCGAATGGGCATCGTGGAGCGGGAGGTCCCCGGGACCTCCGGGCTGGAGCAGCGCCTGCGGGAGCAGGAGCGGGAGCTGACCGAGCTGCGGGCGCGCCTCGCCGAGTGGGACTCCGCGTACGCCGCGGTGCCGGAGCGGACCGTGTCCTTCTCGACGGTCTCGGGGGAGCCGGTCCAGCCGCTCTACACGCCCTTCGACGTGGAGGGCACCTACCTCGAGCGCCTGGGCTTCCCCGGCGAGTATCCGTTCACGCGCGGGCCGTACACCACCATGTACCGTACGCGTCTCTGGACCATGCGCCAGTTCGCCGGCTTCGGCACGTCGCTCCAGACCAATCAGCGCTACAAGTACCTGCTGGAGCACGGGCAGACGGGGCTCTCGGTCGCCTTCGACTTCCCCACGCTCATGGGCTACGACTCGGACCACCCCCGCTCGCTGGGCGAGGTGGGGAAGTGCGGCGTGGCCATCTCGAGCCTGGCCGACATGGAGACGCTGTTCGACGGCATACCGCTGGACAAAGTCTCCGTTTCCATGACCATCAACGGCCCGGCCATCATCCTCTTCTGCTTCTACGTGGTGGCGGCCGAGAAACAGGGAGTGCCGGCGGCGCGGATTCGCGGTACCGTCCAGAACGACATCCTGAAGGAGTACCAGGCGCAGCACGCCTGGATCTACCCGCCCGAGCCTGCGCTCAAGCTCATCGTGGACATGTTCGAGTGGGCTTCCGAGCACGCGCCCAAGTACAACCCGATCTCCATCAGCGGTTACCACATCCGCGAGGCGGGCTCCACGGCGGCCCAGGAGCTGGCCTACACGCTGCGTAACGGCTTCGAGTACGTGGAGCGCGCCCTGGCGCGGGGCCTGGACGTGGACGACTTCGCGCCCCGCCTCTCCTTCTTCTTCGACGTGCACAACGACTTCTTCGAGGAAGTGGCCAAGTTCCGCGCCGCCCGCCGCATCTGGGCCCGGCGCCTGCGCGACGTCTACGGCGCCAGGAACGAGCAGTCCTGGCGCCTGCGCACCCATGCCCAGACCGCGGGCGTCACCCTCGTCGCCCAGCAGGCGGAGAACAACGTGGTGCGCGTGGCCTACCAGGCCATGGCCGCGGTGCTGGGCGGCACCCAGTCGCTGCACACCAACTCGCTGGACGAGACCCTGGCGCTGCCCACGGAGCGCGCCGTGCGCATCGCGCTGCGCACGCAGCAGATCCTGGCCTACGAGACGGGCGTGCCCAACACCATCGACCCCCTGGCGGGCTCCTACTACGTCGAGTCGCTGACCGACCGGCTGGAGCGGGAGGCGGAGGACATCTTCGCCGAGGTCGAGCGCATGGGCGGGGTGGTGCGCGGCATCGAGATGGGCTACTTCCAGCAGGAGATCGCTCGCAGCGCCATCGCGCAGCAGGAGGCGGTCGAGAGCGGCGACCGACTGGTCGTGGGTGTCAACGCCTTCACCGAGGGTGGCGATTCCGACATCGAGATCCTCAAGGTGGGCGAGGAGGCCGCCGTCGCGCAGCGCGAGCGGCTGGCAGCGCTGCGGGCGGGGCGGGATGCCGCGGCCGTGCAGCGCACGCTGGATGCGCTGCGCCAGGCCGCCCGCGACGACCACAACGTCATCGAGCCCATGCTCGAGTGCGTCCGGGCCTACTGCACCCTGTACGAGATCCGTCGCGCGCTGGAGGACGTTTTCGGAGCGTATCGCGAGCCCGTGTTCTTCTAGGCGACGTCGTCCGGGCCGCCCGCCGGGTCGTCCGGCGCGCCTGCCGGGCGTCTGTCGGCGCCCGGTCCCCCGAACCCCCCGTACATGCCCATCGAACCCGACCTGAGCGCCCTCGAGATCGTCGTCCGCCTGGCCATCGTTCTGGCCCTCGTCCTGGCCAACGGTTTCTTCGTCGCGGCCGAGTTCAGCCTGGTGGGCTCGCGCCGCACGCGCATCGAGGCGTTGGCCCGCGCGGGCAACCGCCGGGCGAAGCTGGCGCGCTCGGCCATCGTGCACCTGAACGACTACCTGCCCGCCACCCAGCTCGGTATCACGCTGGCTTCACTGGGTCTGGGTTGGGTAGGTGAGGGCACGCTGGCCACGCTGCTGCGCCAGTGGTTCGCCGCCCTGCCCGCCGGCTGGGCCATCGTGGCCACCCACACGGTCGCCGGGATCCTGGCCTTCGTCGCCATCACCTTCCTGCACATCGTGCTGGGCGAGCTGGCACCCAAGGGCATGGCCATCATCGCGCCGGAGCGGACGGGGCTCTGGACCGCGGGACCCCTCATCGCCTTCTCGCGCACGCTCAAGCCGTTCATCTGGGTGCTCAACCGCGCGGCCACGCTCGTGCTCCGGTCACTGGGTCTGAAGGCCGCGACCGAGATGGAGCGGGTGCATCGCCCGGAAGAGATCGAGATGCTCGTGACCCAGAGCTACGAGCACGGCCTGCTGGCGGAGGAGCCGGTGGAGATGATCCGCGGCGTCTTCGACCTGTCGGAGACCACCGCGGCGGAAGTGATGACGCCGCGCACGGACATGGTCGCCGTGGAGGACACCGCCACCGTGGACGAGGTGGCGGACGTGATCCTGACGGAGGGCCACTCCCGCATCCCGGTCTACCACGAGAACGTGGATCACATCGTGGGCATGGTGCTGTCGCGGGACGTGTGGCGCGCGGAGCGGGCGGGCGGGGGTCCGATCGAGCCGCTCATCCGGCCGGTCCCGTTCATCCCCGACACCAAGTCCGTCGAGGACCTGCTGCGGGAGATGCAGGAGGAGCGCTTCCACCTGGCCGTCGTCATCGACGAGTTCGGCGGCACCTCGGGGGTCGTGAGCATCGAGGACCTGCTCGAGGAGATCGTGGGTGAGATCAGCGACGAGCACGAGGCCGGGTCCCCCGACATCCAGGAGCTGCCCTCGGGCGAGATCCTGCTGACGGGCGGCACGCCCATCTTCGAGCTGAACGAGCGCTACCAGCTGGAACTGCCCGAGGACGACTACACCACGATCGGCGGCTACGTGCTGGGCCGGCTGGGCCGCATTGCCCAGAAGGGCGACGAGGTCTTCTTCCGCACCGGCCGGATGCACGTGCTGGAGATGGAGGGCCGGCGCGTGGCCCGGCTGGCACTGTTCCTGGCCCGGCCCGAGCCCTCCGACGACGAGGACGAGGCCGTCGATTGATGCCGGAGATGCGCGGCCCCGAGCCCTGGTGGCGCAGCTACTTCGACGACGAGTTCTTCCGCCTGCACCGCGACCTCTTCCCCGAAGCGGAGAGCCGGATCGAGGTCGCCGCCATGCGCGAGCTGCTCGGCCTCGCCACCGACGCCCGCGTGCTGGACGTACCCTGCGGCTGGGGCCGCCACACGCTGCTGCTGCAGGAGGCGGCGCACGACGCCTTCGGCGCCGACATCTCGCTGCCGCTGCTGGAGCGCGCCGCCGCCGCCACCCGCAACGCCGGCTTCCCGCTGCACTACGCCGCCAGCGACATGCGCGCGCTGCCCTTCCGGGACGCGTCCTTCGACGCGGTGCTGAACGTCTTCACGTCGCTGGGCCTGTTCCTGAGCGACGAGGAGGACCTGCGCGTCCTGCGGGAGGCCGCGCGCGTGCTGCGCCCGGGCGGCGCCCTGCTGCTGGAGAGCATGCACCGCGACGAGGTCATGTCGGATTACGCGGAGCGGGACGCCTGGACGCTGCCCGATGGCACCCACGTCCTGGTGCGACGCCGTTTCGACCCGGTCACGGGCGTCAGCCACGAGCGCCTGCGCTGGAAGAGCGGCGACGAGACGGGCGAGAAGCGCCACCAGCTGCGGCTGCGCACCGCCACCGAGCTGGACCGACTGCTCGGCGGGGCCGGCTTCGCGCCCCCCGACTATTTCGGCGACTGGGACGGCAGCCCACTGGAGCGACTGTCGCCACGCGTGATCGCCGTGGCGCGGAAGGGGTGAACTGCCGAACTGCCGCAAGCGCATGCGGGCACGTTCACGTTCACGGGCCTGGCGGTGGGCGCCCTTCGTGAACGTGAACGCATGCGCTTGCGCTTGCGGCCGTTTGAATTTGCCCGCGTTTGCCGGTAACTTGGCGGTCTGCCGGGTGTCGGACGTGCCCGGCGTCGCCTGAAAGAGAACGCAGCCATGACTGACGAGCGAAAGATCCGCGTACTGGTCGGCAAGCCCGGACTGGACGGGCACGACCGCGGTGCCAAGGTGATCGCCAGCTCCTTCCGGGATGCCGGCTTCGAGGTGATCTACACCGGGCTGCACCAGACGCCCGAGATGATCGTGAACGCCGCCGTGCAGGAGGACGTGGACGTCGTCGCCCTCTCCATCCTGTCCGGAGCGCACATGACGCTCTTTCCCCGCGTGCTGGAGCTGCTCCAGGCGGAGGGCGCCAACGACGTGCTGGTCATCGGCGGCGGCATCATGCCGGAAGAGGACGTGCAGGCGCTGGAGGCCATGGGCGTGGGCAAGCTCTTCGGGCCGGGCACGGCCACCAGCGAGCCGGTGGACTTCATCCGCCAGTGGGCGGCCGAGCATGGGCGCCGGCGCGAAGCCTGACCGGCGCCTGGCGCCGGTTTCGCGCCTGGAGGCCGCCGTCCGCGAGCTGGAGGAGCTGCGCGCCCGGGTGCGGGAGGGCGGAGGCGCCGACAAGGTCGCCCGCCAGCACAAGCAGGGGAAGCTGACCGCTCGCGAGCGCATTGCCCTGCTGCTGGACCCGCGCTCCCGCTTCCTCGAGATCGGGCTGCTGGTTGCCTTCGACCGCTACGACGGCCAGGCGCCGGCCGCCGGCGTGGTGACGGGCGTGGGCACCGTGCAGGGCCGGCCGGTGGTGGTCGTGGCCAACGATGCCACGGTGAAGGCCGGCTCCTGGTGGCCGGAGACCATCACCAAGATGCTGCGGGCGCAGGAGATCGCCATGCGCTCCCGCGTCCCCATCGTCTACCTGGTGGACTCCGCCGGCGTGAACCTGCCCTACCAGGGCGGGGTCTTCCCCGGCCAGTACGGCGCCGCCCGCATCTTCTACTACAACTCCATCATGCGGCATTACCTGCGCGTGCCGCAGATCGCCGCCGTGATGGGCCCCTGCATCGCGGGCGGCGCCTACCTGCCCGCCCTCTCCGACGCCATCCTCATGGTCGAGGGCAGCAGCTTCATGGGGCTGGGCGGTCCCAACCTGGTGAAGGGCGCCACCGGCCAGACCGTGGGCTCCGAGGAGCTGGGCGGCGCCTGGGTGCACAATGCCGTGAGCGGCGTCGCTCATTTCCGCTTCCCCGACGACCGCAGCTGCCTGGCCCGCATCCGGGAGCTGATCGGCGAGCTGCCCTACGCGCCGCCGCCCGGCCGCTTCGGCGAGGTGAAGGCGCCGGGGCGCGATCCGGCCGACGCCTACGCCTTGCTTCCCCCGGACCACCGCCAGCCCTACGACATGCACGCCGTGCTCGAGACCCTGCTCGACGGCGGCCGGCTGGACGAGTTCCAGCAGGACTACGCCGCCGAGATGATCTGCGGCACGGGCCGCATCGGCGGCATTGCCGTGGCCGTCATCGCCAACGCGCGCAAGGCGATCAAGGGCGCGGCGGGCGGCGCGCCGCGCTTCGGCGGCATTGTCTACACGGAGAGCGCCGAGAAGGTGGCCTTCTTCATCGACACCGCCAACCGCCACGGCACGCCGCTGCTCTTCATACAGGACGTCAGCGGCTTCATGGTCGGGCCGGAGGCCGAGCAGAGCGGCATCATCCGCGCCGGTGCGCGCTTCGTCGAGGCCATGGCCACGGCCGCGGTGCCCAAGGTGGTGCTCACCCTCAATCACGCCTCGGGCGCGGGGTACTACGCCATGGCGGGGCAGGGCTTCGACCCCGACTTCATCTTCTCCTGGCCCACCGGCCGCATGGGCGTGATGGAGGGCGAGAGCGCGGTCAATGCCCTCTTCGGCCCCCAGCTCGAGGAGCTGCGTCGCACCGGCGCCGAGCCCGACCCGGAGCTGCAGGCCCGCCTCGACGCCGTGCGCGCCGACTACGAGCACCAGCTCGACGCCCGCTTCGCCGCGGCGCGGGGCTTCGTGGACGCCGTCATCACTCCCGAAGAGACCCGGCCCTCCATCGAGCTGGCCATCCGCACCGCGCTGCACAATCCCGGCGCGCATCTCGGCCCCTTCGGCGGACTCCCCGCCGACCCCGGCCCGCCCCGGCCGTAGCCCGGCGCCAACCTGGGGATCGGCGCGAACGGCGCTGCGTCCCCGGCCGGTCGCCGGGCGGACTGCGCGCGGACTGCCTCTTGCACGGTAATGGCTGCGCGGCGGGACGCCGCCTGGCCGCTGCAGGTCACAACCCGCAACACTGGAGCAATGTCGTGCCCGTTCGCACGTTGGTTTCCACCGCGCTTCTGCTCATCGGCTGCACCCTGCTCCCCGGCTGCGCCGCGGACGCCCAGAAGGGGGCGCCGGGCGGTAAGCCGGTCGCCCAGGGCGCCAACGCGCCCGCGCCCCAGCAAGCCCCGGCCGGCCAGGCGCCCGCTGCCGCCGCCAGCTACGGCTCGGCCGCCTCGGCCTCCACCGCATGCATGAGCAGGCTGCAGGCTCGACTGGACACGGCCGCGGCCGCGCAGCGCGCCGATTCGACCAGGAAGCGCCCCGGCTCGGGTCGGGACCCGGTGTACGCCGTCGGGAA
>JADGQX010000223.1 GCA_017881445.1 Gemmatimonadota bacterium
CCCACAGCGGCGGCATCAACGGCTTCACCAGCGACAACGCCATCTTCCCCGCGGACTCGCTGACCATCACCGTGCTGACCAACGCGGGCTCCGCGCGCCCGGAGGCGCTGCTGCGCAACATCGCCCGCGTGGTCCTGGACCAGCCGCTGACCGTCGAGCCCGCCCGCGTCGCCCTCACCGCCGCCGAGCGCGCCCGCTACGCCGGCCGCTACGAGATCCACCTGCCCAACGGTGGCAAGCTGCCCATGACCATCCTGGCGGGAACGGGCGCGCTCATGGCGCAGGCCGCCGACCAGCCGGTCATCGAGCTCATCCCCATGGGCAACCACGTCTTCCACGCCGCGTTCGACCCTTCGCTCCGGGTCACCTTCAAGCTGGAGGGGGAGAAGGCGACGTCGTTCACGCTGGTGCAGGGCGGCGCCACCATGCAGGCGCCGCGCGTGGGAAACGCGCCGTAGGGCTGGATTCACCTGGTCTCGGTGTTTGAGATGGGCCGTCAGAACCTTAGGCCCAGCTGCACGCCCCGAAGCCTGCCCCACTGGTGCAGGACGCTGGTCGTGAAGGGCGGCTGACCGGGCTGCGGCATGGTCTCCGGGGCGTGCGGCAGCGGCCAGGTGTGCGCCTCCCGCAGCACCGGCACCCGCACCCAGCCGAGGTCGTAGTGCACCACCAGGTGACCGCGCACCAGGCCCAGGTGTCCCCCGGCCCAGCGGTGGCTCAGGCCATCCACGCTGCCGGCGTGCACCTGGCCGATGCCGAGGTCCGCCTCCAGCGCCACCGGTCCGACGGGCACACCCGCGCCAACGCCCACCATGCGCCAGCGCGAGCTGTCCAGGGCGATGCCGTAGTCGTCCTCGTAGACCACGCTGTCGGCCTGGGGGTACTCCGGCACCTTCAGGCAGAGCGTGTTCCCGAGTACGCCGCCCAGGCCGTCGAGCGCGGCCAGCAGGTAGATGCGGCCGCGCGTGCGCAGCTCCGCCCCGGGCGCCAGGAAGATGTCGCAGCAGCTACTCGTGATGTCGGGCGCCTCACCGAAGACGCCCATGCGCAGCGTCAGCGCCGGCAACCACCAGGGCGCCCGATCCGGGATCGGCGGCGCCGGGGCGAGCCCGGCCGCGGACGGAAGCCGGAGCGCCCGCGAGCGCGGACTGGGCTGCGGCGGGCGCGGCCAGGGCCAGCAGGGCGAGGAGAGCCGCGGCGGCGCGGCGTGTGAGGCTGATCATGGGACGTCCTTCCCGAAGCGCGCAGACGGTCCAGCGGGCTATACTGTCTCCGCGCCGCCGCGGCGGCGCGCCCAGCTTCCACCGACACGTCGGACATGCCAGCGGAGAGGTTCATGATGCCCAGCCGGCGGCAGGGACGGCAAGCGTTTTCTCGCCCGGCGCTCGCGCTCCTGGCGGTGCTGCTGCTCGCGGCGCACGCGCTCCCGGCGCAGGAGGCGTCGGCGGGGCCGCTCCCCATGAGTAACGTGGGCGGGCGAACGACCACCAGCCTGAACGGCTCCTGGCGCACGATCGTGGACCCGTTCGAGAACGGGTACTACACCTACCGCTGGACCCCCGACCCGAACGGCTACTTCCGCAATCAGAAGCCCCGCTCGCCGGCGGAGCGGGTGGAGTACGACTTCGACCGCTCGCCCACGCTGCAGGTGCCAGGGGACTGGAACACGCAGCGCCCCGAGCTGATGCTGTACGAGGGCACCATCTGGTACCGGCGCAGCTTCGAGTACGCGCTGCGCCCCGATCGGCGGCTCTTCATCCATTTCGGCGGCGCCAACTACCAGGCGCGGGTCTGGCTGAACGGCCGGGAGCTGGGCGTGCACGAAGGCGGCTTCACGCCCTTCGACTTCGAGATCACTTCGCTGCTCGTGCCCGGCACCAACCAGCTCATCGTGAAGGTGGACGACAGGCGGCGCATGGACGCGGTGCCGACCCTGAACGCCGACTGGTGGAACTACGGCGGCATCACGCGCGAGGTGGCGCTGGTGGAGACGCCGCGCACCTTCGTGCGAGACTACTTCGTGCAGCTCGACCCGGCGGACCCCGCGCGCATCCGCGGCTGGGTCCAGCTGGACGGGGCGACCGGGGCCGGGCCGGGCACGCCGGTGACGATCCGCATCCCGGAGGCAGGGCTGGAGCAGCGGGTCACCCCCGACGGCGGAGGCCGGGCCGGCTTCACCATGGACGCCCGTCGCCTGAGCCGCTGGTCCCCGGAGCAGCCGAAGCTCTACGACGTGCGGATCGCGACGTCGCAGGAGACGATCACCGACCGCATCGGCTTCCGCACCATCCAGACGCGGGGCACGCAGATCCTGCTCAACGGCCGGCCCATCTTCTTGCGCGGCATATCGATACACGAAGAGGCACCGACCACGCCCCGGCGCGCCTACAGCGCCGAGGACGCACGCACCCTGCTGGGGTGGGTCAAGGAGCTGAACGGCAACTTCGCGCGCCTCGCACATTACCCGCACAACGAGGCCATGGTGCGCGCCGCCGACGAGCTGGGCATCCTGCTCTGGGCCGAGGTCCCCGTCTACTGGACCATCCAGTGGGAGAACCCGGGCACGCTGGCCGGCGCCAGGGCGCAGCTCGCCGAGATGATCGCCCGCGACCGCAACCGCGCTGCCGTCATCCTCTGGTCGGTCGCCAACGAGACGCCACGCGACACGGCGCCCGGGGGCGGGCCGCGGCTCCGCTTCCTGCGCGCGCTGGTGGACGAGGCCCACTCCATGGACCCCACACGGCTGGTCACGGCCGCGCTCGAGCACCACTACGAGGGCGCCCACACGATCGCCATCGACGACCCCCTCGGGCAGTACCTCGATGTGCTGGGCAACAACGAGTACCTGGGCTGGTACGACGGCACGCCCGAAAAGGCGGACAGCGTCGAATGGCGCAGCGCCTACGGCAAGCCCGTCATCATGAGCGAGTGGGGCGGCGGCGCCCGCCAGGGACTGCACGGCAGCGCCGACGCTGTCTGGACCGAGGAGTACCAGGAGCGACTCTACCGCCACCAGATCGCCATGCTCGCGCGCATCCCCTTCCTCGCCGGGACCACGCCCTGGATCCTGAAGGACTTCCGCTCACCCCGCCGCCCCCTCCCCGACATCCAGGACTTCTTCAACCGCAAGGGCGTGCTCTCGGAGCGGGGCGAGAAGAAGAAGGCGTTCTTCGTGCTGCAGGAATTCTACGCCGGGCTGCAACACACACCCTGAAAGCGACGCATTCCCGCGGGCACCGGCGGACCGCCGGCCTTGCCCGCGGCCGGAACCATTATTACCGTATAGGCATTGAGTAGGCACTGCCGCGCTACGCCGCGCGACGCATAACGCGTCGGCGGCGTTTTGCGTGCCGGCGCGCGGCGCGCCGCCCCCCCCGCAACGTGAGCGGAGACGGACTATGGCAATGCGCCGGGGATGGAGTGTCGGCCTGCTGGCGCTCGGTCTCGGAGTGGTTGTCGGCTGCGGCGCGGGCGACGCGCCTGGTGGGCGGGCGGCGGGCGTCCCGGCGAAGGCGGCCGAGGCGGCGAAGCCGGCGGGCTGGGATGCGAAGGCGTGGCGGCCGCCGGCGCTGGCGGAAGCGCCGAACGACTCGCTGGGCGCGGCGATCCGGCGGGGCTACGCGCTCATGACGGCCACGCAGGACAGCCTGCCGAAGTACGTGGGCGGCAACATGCGCTGCACGAGCTGCCACCTGGACGGCGGGCTGCGTGCGACGGCTGCGCCGCTGACGGGGGTGTATGCCCGCTTCCCGAAGTACATGGACCGGACCGGCGCGGTGATCCCGCTGGAGGACCGGGTGAACTACTGCTTCACGCGCTCGCTGGCGGGGTCGAAGATCCCGACGGACAGCCGGGAGATGCAGGACCTCGTCGCCTACCTGGCGTTCATCTCCCGGGACGTGCCGGTGGGCAAGCACATGCCGCCCGAGGGCCTGATGGCCATGCCGACGAAGCTGGTGGGCGACACGGCGCGTGGCCGGGCGATCTTCGCGGGCAACTGCGCGCGCTGCCACGGTGTGGAGGGCGGCGGCACGGGCACGGCGTTCCCGGCGGTGTGGGGTCCGAAGTCGTTCAGCATCGGCGCGTCCATGGCGCGGCAGGAGCGGGCGGCGAGCTTCATCTTCCACAACATGCCCTTCGACAAGCCGGGCACGCTGACCGAGCAGCAGGCGTTCGACGTGGCGGCCTACGTCGTGTCCAAGCCGCGGCCGGACTCGCCGGGGAAGGAAAAGGACTGGCCGTCGGGCGGCACTCCGTACGACGTGCCCTACGGCACGAGCGATCACAAGGCCTACAATCCGCCGCCGCTCATCGCGCGGCCCGGCTCGAGGGCGGCGGCGATCGTGCCGCCGCCGGCGGGCGTGGCGCAGGCCGGGCGATGAGCGCGCGGCGCAAGCAGGCGCGGGAGCGCAAGACCGCGGCGGTCAAGACGCAGCCGGCGGGCGTGACGCGCCGGGCGGTGATCGGCGGCGCGCTGGGTGCGCTGGGCGCGACGGCGCTGGCGGGCGTGCCCGGGGCGCTGGTGGGGCAGCAAGCGTCGCTCCCGGTCCCCGCGAGTGATGCGGCGGGTCTGCCGCCCGTACCGGACGACCCGACGAAGGTGCAGGGCCTGCCGACGTCGGCGGTAGGCGCGCGCTCGCGCTTCGAGAACCCGGCCCGGACGCCGACGGGCGAGGTGGTGGGCAATTCGCTGACGCCGCTGCAGGAGCTGACGGGCACGATCACCCCCGCGGACCTGCACTTCGAGCGGCACCACGCGGGCATCCCCCAGATCGACCCCGCGCGCCACCGGCTGCTGATTCACGGCATGGTCGATCGCCCGCTGGTCTTCTCGCTGGCCGAGCTGAAGCGGTTTCCCTCGGTGACGTGCACGCACTTCATCGAGTGCTCGGGCAACGGGCGGGCGGCCTACCGCGCGCCCAAGCCCGAGATGACGCCGCAACAGGTGGACGGGCTGACGTCGAACACGGAGTGGACGGGCGCGCCGCTGTCGCTGCTGCTGCGGGAGGCGGGGGTACGCCCGGGCGCGAGCTGGCTGCTGGCCGAGGGCAGCGACGCCGCCCTGCTGGCCCGCAGCATCCCGCTGGAGAAGGCGGAGGCGGACGCCCTCGTCGTCTACGCCCAGAACGGCGAGCCGCTGCGGCCGGCGCAGGGCTATCCCATGCGCCTGATCCTGCCCGGGTGGGAGGGGAACGCCAACGTGAAGTGGCTGCGGCGGATCAAGCTGGGGGATGCCCCCTTCATGACCCGCTGGGAGACGTCGAAGTACACGGATCCGCTGCCGAACGACACCGCGCGCATCTTCAGCTTCGACATGGACGTGAAGTCGATCATCACGTCGCCGGCCTACCCGTCGGTACTGACGGAGGCGGGGTGGTGGGAGATCAGCGGGCTGGCGTGGAGCGGGCGGGGCGCGGTCTCGCGGGTCGACGTCTCCACCGACGGCGGTCGGAGCTGGCACGAGGCCGAGCTGCAGACGCCGGTGCTGCCGAAGGCGCACACGCGCTTCCGACTGCCCTGGCGCTGGGACGGCAGGCCGGCGCTGCTGGTCAGCCGCGCCTTCGACGAGACCGGCGCCGGGCAGCCCACCCGGGCCGAGTTCGCCCGGGTGCGGGGCAAGGGCACGGACTTCCACTTCAACCATCTGCGGGCGTGGCGGGTGGGGGCGGACGGGCAGGTGACCTTCGACGTGGGCGGGGGGACGGTCGCATGAGCGCGCTCAGGCGGCTCGCTGCGGCCGGGGCTGGGCTCGGGCTCGCGCTCGGGCTGGGGCTCGGGCTGGTCGGCTGCGGCGGCGACACCCGGGCTCCGGCAGCGCGGCTGGGGCTGGGCCACCTGGCCACGCCGCAGCAGGTGGCGGCCTGGAACGTGGACGTGGACCCCCGCGGTCGCGGGCTGCCGGCGGGCTCCGGCACGGCGGTGCAGGGAGCGGCGGTCTACGCCGAGCGCTGCGCGGTCTGCCACGGCGCCAATGGCCAGGGTGCGGGCATCTTCCCGCAGCTCATCGGCCGGGACCCGCGTTCCGGCTTCCCCTTCGGGCGCGATCCCAGGCTGCCCCGCACGATCGGCAATTACTGGCCGTATGCGACGACGCTTTACGACTACATCCACCGGGCCATGCCCTTCACGGCACCGGGGTCGCTCACGCCGGAGCAGACGTATGGCGTGGTCGCGTACCTGCTGGCGCGCAACGAAATCATCCCCGACACCGCGGTCATGGACGCGCGGACGCTGCCGGCCATCCGGATGCCGGCCCGCGACCGCTTCGTGCGCGACGATCGCCGCGGCGGCCGGGAGTTTCGATAGATCCGGACGGGGGGCCGCGCAGCGCGCGGCGCCCCGGGCGCAACCACTACTCGCACGGGGGAAATGAACATGGCGGAAACCGTTGCCGCGAGGCCCGTTGCGGCGGAGCAGCTCGCCGTCCGGGCACCCAGGTGGGCGGTGCTCGGCGTCCTGTTCGGGCTCCTGAGCGTCGCGGCCATCGCGCTCTACGGCCCCATCGGCGTATCCACGACCTACCCGCGGCTGATCGGCGCGATCATGAGCGCCCTGGCTCCGGGCGCGGCCGCGAGCAACCCCTACATCACCAAGGTCGGCGGGCTGCTCAAGCCAGAGACCATGCTGGTCGTGGGCCTGCTGATCGGCGGGTTCCTGGCGCGGCGGCTGTCGGGCGAGGGCAAGGCACCGGCTATGGAGCGGGTACACGCGGAGGAGCGCACGCCTGCGCGCCGGTACCTCAATGCGTTCATGGGCGGCGTACTCATCATCTTCGGTGCGCGCCTGGCGGGCGGCTGCACCAGCGGGCACATCATCTCGGGTATCACGCAGCTGGCGATCAGCGGGATGCTCTTCGCGGCGGGGGTCTTCGGCGCGGGCATGCTCACGGCGAAGCTGATGAAGGGAGGCAACTGACATGGCGCTCCTGTATGGCCTCCTCGTGGGCGTGGTCATGGGCGTGCTGCTGCAGCGGGTGCGTGCCTCCAGCCCGGGCATGATCCTCAGCAACCTGCGCCTGCAGAACCTCTCCATCATCAAGTTCATGGCGCTGACCATCGCGGTGGGCGCGGTAGGCGCCTACGCGCTCAGCCTGTTCATGCCGATGCACTTCGACATCAAGCCCACCTACGTGCTGGGCGTGCTGGGCGGCGGACTCGTCTTCGGCGTGGGCTTCGGGCTGGGCGGCTATTGCCCGGGCACGTGCGTGGTGGGCGCGGGCGAGGGGCGCAAGGACGCGCTCTTCGCCATACTGGGCGGGATCGTGGGCGCCATCGTCTTCACCTTCGCTTACGGCGCGCTGGAGCCGATCCTGTTCAAGCCCTTCGACCTGGGCAAGATCACGCTGGCCAGCGTGCTGCACCTGAACCCGGTGGTGGCGGCGGTCGGGCTCGCGGCGGTGTTCATCGGCGCCATCGCCCTGATGCCGACGGAGCGGGGCGCGCCGCCCGCCCGGGACCGCGGCTGAGCCGGCGCGATCGCACCGCGTGACGCCGCGTCCTGCATTGACGACGCGGGCGACGCAGCGGGGGGCCGGCGCGGTCTGAACGCGGGCTCCCCGCAGGAGAGGCCCGAGCCCACGGGCAGGACGTCGGTGAGCATCACGGTCTTCGCGACGCCCGGCCGTGTGCTCGTCGCCGTCATAGTGAAGCCGATGGGCGAACCCGCCTGTACGATGGCGGCGTCCGCGGTCTTCACCAGGGCGAGCGACGGCAGCTTTGTAAAGTAGTAGAAGAAGATCTCGCCTGCCTCGTTATTGACCGCGCCCGAGGCCGAGTTGGTCCCCGTCAGCGTCGTAAGGGTCTGGGTCGGCCCCGTGAAGCT
>JADGQX010000224.1 GCA_017881445.1 Gemmatimonadota bacterium
CCAACCTGCTCCAGAACGCCCAGCGCGTGGATGACGTCGTTGTCCTTCTTCTCGACGCGCTCGCCTCTTCCGAACTCGAGCGAGCGATTTCGCCAATGCTGACGGACAGCGACGCGGACGTTCGAACAGCCGCCGCCGTTGCAACGCTCGCTATCCGCCGGCCGTAACTGTGACGAGGGCTTGGCGCTGGTGAGGGGCCCGCTCGAACCGGCGCGGTCAGGCGAATAGGGCTCCGAGCCGCAGAGCCGTCAGCCCAGCGACAGGCCCACCAGCGGCACGTCCCAGTGCGCGTCGAGGATCTCGAAGCGCCGCTGCTCCTCCCGCTCGAAGGCGGCCTTGTCGGGGAACAACGCGCGCATCTCCTCCTCGCCCAGTGGCGGCGCCGCGGCTGCGGCAGCATCGCGGAAGGCGATCGTCACGCGATAGTCCCAGCGCCCGTCCTCCGTCGCGTGGTAGCGCGGGGCCGCGGCGACCACCTCCAGGATGCGCCCCGTCTCGGTCTCTCGCGCCAGGACCGGGACATGGTTCTTGCGGAACAGCCTCAGGAACTCCTCCTGGTGTCCCCAGCGCACCTTGTAGTAGTACTCCACCACATAGCGCGCGTCCTGCGACGGCTCGGCCAGGTCAGGAGTCACGGGTCCTCCGGGGTTGCGATGTTGCACGACGCCAACGGAGAGCCAAGCTACGCCGGTCGAGATTGCCCCGGCAACACGACGGAGGCATCGTACGGTTGGGCTGGCACACTCTGAAACGGGCGAGCTCCTACGAGGGAAGACCGATGACGGACACGGCTCCGCAGCAGCCGGCCTGGGTAACGGCCCTCTCCCCGTATCTCGGGGAAATCATCCGCGTGCCGCTCGCCACGCCCATTCGTGTGCGCATGATCGGCGATCTCATCCCCGACGTGCGCGGAGCCGTGGTACGCTTTCCACAGTGGACGGGCCCGGCGTTCGTGGACGACTTCGGCAAGAAGTCGGCGGCCTTCGTCGAGATCGACGGTGAGCATCTCTTCGCCCCGCTCGCCGTGCTGCGCTTGCTCGAGCGAGACGGGTGGCAAGGGCGCTGGGTGATCACGCGCGGAGGTGCCCACGGCGAGGTATGGAAGCTCCTGACCCGGTGGCTCGACGTGCCGCGCGCCGATCAGAAACACGTTCCCATCGAGGATGCGCGACCCCGGCAGCTCCTGGCCAACATCGCCCACGCCAACAAGCCCGGTCGCTACGCCGGCTGCTGGGATCTCTTCACCTGGCGCGACGACGAGTTCTTTTTCCTCCAGTGCAAGCGAGCGTCGAGCACGAAGGAGACGTGGTTGAGCCGACAGCAGGAAGAGTGGATGCGGATGGCTCTGGCCGCTCAGCCGGGCGTCTTCAGGGCGGATTCGTTCGGCGTCGTCGAGTGGGATTACGTGTAGGCCGAGCTCGGGCACATTTCGCCACGGATCGCGCCCGCAGACCGTCTTGCAGGCATCCCGGACTCGCCCTATACTGCGGCGGAATTCCCTCCACCGGACGACATTGATCACATGAGACAGATCTGGCGAATCGGATCCATGGTGGCGATGGCGGCGGCCGTCGCCCCGGCCGCGAGCGCCGTGCTCGCTCAGGTCGTGCCGGCGCCCGGAGCTCCGGCCGTGGGCGCGTGCCCCTGGGTACGGTCGACGGCCCCGATCGCGCGGCGGGTGGCCCAGGTCGTGTCGGCCATGACGCTGAACGAGAAGATGCGGATGGTGCACGGCTCCGCCGGCTCCATCTACGTCGGCTACGTTCCGGCGATTCCGCGCCTGTGCATTCCCGCGCTGAAGCTGGAGGACGGTCCCGGCGGCGTCGCCGACGGCTTGACGGGCGTCACCCAGCTGCCCGCTCCCGTCGCCGTGGCGGCGAGCTGGGACACGGCGCTGGCGCGGGAATACGGCGCGGTCGTGGCCAGGGAGGAGTGGGGCAAGGGCGCGAACGTCGATCTCGGGCCCACGGTCAACATCGTGCGGGATCCGCGCTGGGGCCGCGCCTTCGAGTCGTATGGCGAGGATCCGTGGCTGGCCGGGCAGACGGGTGTCGCCTACATCCGCGGCGTGCAGGGCCAGGGCGTCCTGGCGCAGGTCAAGCACTGGCTGGTGTACAACCAGGAGACCTTCCGCAACACCCCCGCCGACTCCGTGAACGTCGATCGGCGCACGATGCACGAGATCTACATGCCGGCATTCGACGCGGCCATCCGTCAGGGCGGCGCGTCCTCGGTCATGTGCTCGTACAACATGTTGGGCGCCGCCTTCGCGTGTGAGTACGGGTATTCGCAGGACAGCGTGCTGAAGGCGCGCTGGCGCTTCCCCGGCTTCATCACCTCGGACTGGGGCGCGACGCACTCGACCGTGCCTTCCGCCCTGGGCGGCCTCGACCTCGAGATGCCGGACAGCGCGTACTTCGGTGCGCCGCTGAGAACCGCCCTGCAGGCCGGGCAGGTGCCGATGTCCCGCCTGGACGACATGGTCGGCCGAATGCTCACCGAGTACTTCCGCTTCCATCTCTTCGACCGGGCGCAGCCCGGCACCCCCACGACGATCGTAACGAACGACGCCCATGCCGCCGTCGCCCGGCGCGTCGCCGAGCAGGGTACTGTGCTGCTGAAGAACGCCGGCGGGCTGCTACCGCTGGCCCCGGGCGCGCTGCACTCCATCGCGGTCATCGGCCCGTCCGGCGGCCGGGATGCGCTCAGCGGCGGAGGCGGCAGTGCCGCTGTCGTCGCGCCGCATGTCGTCACGCCCTTCCAGGGCATCTCCAGGCGCGCCGGCGCCGGGATCCAGGTCCGCTTCGCCCAGGGTGCGCAGCCGCCCAACAGCCCACTCCCCGCGGTGCCGTCGCAGGTTCTCGCCCCGGCATCCGGCGCCGTGCACGGCCTGACGGCCACGTTCTACAGCAACATGACCCTGAGCGGGCCGCCCGTGGTCACACGCGTGGATTCAGCCGTCGCCTTCGACTTCCGCGACCAGCCGCCGGCGCCGGGCGTGAATGCCAACGAGTGGTCGGCGAAGTGGACCGGCACGCTCACCCCCCCGGTCACCGGCGAGTACACGTTCGCGCTCACCAGCGACGACGGCAGTCGCCTGTTCGTGAACGGCACGCAGGTGATCGACAACTGGCGCGACCAGGGGGCGAACACCCAGAGCGCGAAGGTCACGCTCACCGCCGGCCAGCCCGCGGCGATCGAGATCGACTTCTACCAGAACCACGGCGGCGACATGCTCAGCTTCGGCTGGCAGGTCCCCACGGGGACCTCGCTGCTCGCCGACGCGGTCGCGCTGGCCAAGTCGTCGGAGCTGGCCGTGGTCTTCGTCAGCGACTTCCAGACGGAAGGCGCCGACCTCCCCGATATCGACCTGCCCGGCGGGCAGAACGAGCTGATCCGCGCCGTGGCGGCCGCGAACCCGAAGACCATCGTCGTCCTGAACACCGGCTCCGCCGTCACCATGCCCTGGATCGACTCGGTCAAGGCCGTCCTGGAGGCATGGTATCCAGGCCAGGAGGACGGCGACGCCATCGCCCGCATCCTCTTCGGCGATACCGACCCCGCCGGCCGGCTGCCGGTGACGTTCCCTAAGACCCTGGCCGACGTGCCCGCCTCGACTCCCGCGCAGTGGCCGGGCGTGGGCGGCAAGGTGCAGTACTCGGAAGGACTCCAGGTCGGCTATCGCTGGTACGATGCCCGCCACATCGCGCCGCTCTTCCCCTTCGGCTTCGGGCTGTCGTACACGACATTCCGCTTCAGCAACCTCCAGGTGTCGCGCGGGACGGGGCGCGCCGTGACGGTCACCGCGGACATCACGAACACCGGCAGCCGGGCCGGCGCCGACGTCGTCCAGGTCTACGTCGGGCACCCAGCCTCGAGCGGCGAGCCGCCCCAGCAGCTCAAGGCCTTCGCGAAAGTCCAGCTCGCGCCCGGTCAGAGCCGGCACCTGACATTCAGGCTCGACGCCCCGGCCTTCGCCCACTGGGACACCGCTACCGGGGCGTGGGTGGTCGACCCCGGCGACTACTGGATCGGTGTCGGGGACTCCTCGGTCAGCCTCCCGCTCCGTGCCCACCTCTCGCCCGTGCCGGGGCGGGTGGACTGAGGAGGGGCAACCGCTGGAGCCTGAGGTCAGGGGGCGGGTACCGGGCGTGGATCGGGTTGTTCGTCCAGGCCGAGCTCGGCCCAGCCGATGGCATACCGCCACTCGCCCAGCGGACGCGGCGCCTCCCAGGCGGGGCGCGCCCGCGAGCGGGCCGTCGCCGGGAACCACGCCAGCTCGCGTCCACGACCGTCCGGCGTGCCCGCCGAGCGGCACCATACGCCGCGCAGCCCTTCGCCCCGAACGCGTGCTCCCACGCGCTGACACGTGGCGTGGGCGATTTCCCCACTCGCGGGGTCCTGCGGATACGTCTCCGGAAGGCCGAGTGCACGCAGCCCGCTGGCCGTGGTGGCGTCGGCGCATGTCTGCGTCCGGGGCAGCGTCGCGGCCACCAGCACGTACGCGTCGTCGTCCAGGTCGTCCAGCTGCACCGGTGACCCCGCCAGCATCCGTTCGAGCTGCAGCCGCGCCGTGGCGACGTCGCCGTTCAGGTACAGCGCTGCGTACGATCCGGGCGGGTTCCAGCGGCCCCCGTGCTCGCGAGCGTACGACGCATCCAGGGGATCGCTCCAGGCGGGGTCCGCCACGCGCAGCCAGACGCGCCCGTCGGGCAGCCCGACCGCCCGGGGCGTCACGGCTGCGCGCGGCGCAGGTCGAACATCAGCGCCACCGCCTCGCGCACCTGCGCGTGCCGGCCCGCCCCCGCCAGGTCGTACAGCGACCGGCCCTCCAGGTTGGCCGCCGCCCGTCGAACGACGGCCGGAATGCGCTCGCGCTTGATCCGGCGGTCGAGCATGTCCGTGGCCGCGGCCAGATCCGCCAGCGCGGGAGCACGGTCGGCCGGAACACCATCCCGGCGCCACTTCGAAAGCGCCTGGCGGGAAACGCCGAACGCCCGCGCCGCCTCCGATGCCGACAGCCCCCACAGCGTCAGCAGCCGCTCCAGCGGCGCGACCCGCACGCGCCGGTCGAGATCGTCCGTCAGCGCGCGCAGCCAGCTCTCGTCCGGCGCCTCGGCCACCAGCCGCTCGGCCACCTCGTGCGCACTCGGCTGAGCCATGGGGTCCTTTCATGCGGGGGTGACCCGCAACCTAATGTCAAGCGCAACCGGATGTCAACCCGCGGCCCGGTCGCGGAGGGTCAGACCCACAACGTGTCGGCGAAGCAGGAAGGGCAGGGCATGGTGGGCGCGCAACGCTTCGGCCGGCAGGGGCAGTCGCCCGTCGCCTGAGGCGGGGCGACATCGGCTGAGCTGCGCCAGGGCGGGTGCGGGGAAGAGCAGGATGAGAGCCAGGAGCAACCGGACCATCGGACTCCGGGGCAAGAGAAGAGCGCCCACCGCGTTCTTGGATGTCGAGTGCCGACTGTGCCCGCGCTACGGGCGGCGCCACAGGACCGTCCAGTCTGCCCGCCTCCCGATTGCGTAGTCCGCCACGCCACCGATCAGCCCGCCCCAGACAGCGCCTCCGATGATGAGCGATGCCCGGGACGGTTGATGGCTCGTGTCGGCAGTGAAAAGGCTCGGGAGCACCCCGCCGAACACGACGCCCAGTGCCGATCCAATCGCCACTCCGTTCCAGATCGGGTCGCTCCGGACGTGCCAGCGTTCGACGAGAGCGGTCTGTGCAATTGAATAGGAGACGCCCGAAATCCGGAATGCCGAATCGGCTAGCAGCTGGAGCGGCCCGACGACCTGCGCTCCGCCGATCGTGGTCAAGCGGAAGCGCGCGCCCGGCAGAGCCGCCTCGGACGCGACGGTCCGCAGGGCGCTATCCGGCTGTTGCGCGGCGAGCCGGCCCGGCAGCATCGATCCGGCGACGATCCCGCCGGCGATCGCGAAGCACGCCACGCCATTCCGCATACTGTCAACTCTCTGAAGGGGTAGCGCGAAAGCTGGGCGCATGCCACGTGAGGAGTCAAGGAAAGTGAGCGAAGACCGCCGACGCCCCCGGCGTCAGTACCGCACCCGCACCCCGGCCTTCGCATCCGACGCGCGCCAGTCCCGCCCGTCCTCGGTGTCCCCCGCTGCGAACAGCTCCATTGCCGGCCTCAGCGACAGCTCCAGCGACAGCTGAGCGCCGTGGCTGCGCCCCTGCCACTGCGGCGAGTAAAGGTTCTCCGGGCCGCGGTCGCGCAGGAAGGCCTCGCCCGCCAGGCGCAGGCGCGCACCGAGCAGGTCGGCGCGGCCGTAGCCGACCCACTCCACGCCCTGGCCGCCCAACGGGTGGCCCAGCGGGATGCGGCGCTCGATCCAGGGCAGCGCGGAGTGGCGGTACCAGGGTGGATTGCGGCAGCAGTGGCCGGCGAAGCTGGTGGCCTCGAGGCCGAGCGCCACGTCGGGCGCGCCGGGGAGTGCCGGCAATTCCAGCCCGGCGACGATGCCCGGGACCTTGACGAAGGAGAAGCCCAGATCGTCCAGTGCCCACTCGCCGTAGGCGACGACGGGCAAAGCGGCGATCGGCGCGCGCCAGCGCGCCTCCAGCGACGCGACCTGGTTCTCGGTCTCGCCGTGGGCGCCGCTGCCCAGACCCAGCAGGAAACGCCCCAGGTCGGCGGGGTGTAGGGGCGTGTTGCCGTCCCCGCCCAGGGTGAAGGCGCGGTTGGCGCCCAGCCAGAGGCGAGGGTGCGGCCGGAGCCAGATGCGGGCGGCGCCGAACCACGGTCGGGTGAGGGCGCCGCTCTGGTGCAGGCGCGCGCCCAGCAGCTCCACGCGCTCCGGCCCCAGGAACGGAACCGGCTCCACCGAGTCCAGGACCAGACCTGCGCCATTGAAGGCGACGGCGCCGCCCAGCACGGCGGAGCCGTGATCGGCGGCGCCGAAGCCGGGCGCGCGCCGCCCGGCCCAGGCCTGGACCCGTCCCAGCGTCGCGGCGGCGTAGAGCGCATCCGCGGTGAGCGCTCCACCGGGCTGCAGGCGCGGCGCCGCCAGGAACGACAGGCGCGACCACGCCGCCGCGACCGTCGCGCTGGCCTCCATCCCGGAGACCGGCGCCGCCGGCGTGGGCAGGAAGACCACCCCGCTGCGATCGTAGCCGGCGTAGAGCTGGCCGCGCGTACTGCGATAGTCAAAGCCGACCGGCTGCGCCCGCTGATGGAGGCGGCGGACCTGCTGCTGGTGTCCTCCCGCCACGAGGCCGCCCCGATCGCGCTGCTGGAAGCCGCCGTCGCCGGCGTCCCCGCCGCCGGTACGGCCGTCGGCCACTTCCCCGACTGGAGCCCCGACGCCGCCCTGGCCGTGCCCGTGGGGGACGCCCCCGCCCTGGCCGGCGCCGCCGGCCGCCTGCTCGCCCACGAGGACTTCCGCCTCCGCCTCGCCGGGGCAGCCCAAGCCCGCGCCGTTGCAGAAGATGCGGACTTCACCTCCCGCCGGGTCCTCGCCCTCTACGGCGACCTGCGCCGGGCCAGGCCCTGAACGCCGGGTCCGTCCGCGCGTCGGCAGCTCCTATGACGCTCTGCCGGCGCCCGGCTCGCCCGCGCGCCAGATGGCCCAGGCAAGTCCGAGATTCGCGGGTACCGCCAGGGCCACGATGGGGCCGTTGACCTGCCAGAACCACGGGGTCGCCTTGAGCAGCAGTCCCAGGAGCGAGAGCGCCGCGATGCCCGCCGCTAGCAGCCTGGCCGGGCGAGCCGCCCAGCGCGCGCCGTAGGCCGCGGC
>JADGQX010000225.1 GCA_017881445.1 Gemmatimonadota bacterium
GCCCCGCTCGGCCGCGCCGGTGACGCCCCGCGGCCGGTGTAGGATACGGCGCTGGAGGTGCGCCCGGGCGATGCGCGCGTGGCGCGCGGCTCCGCGCTGGACGTGGTGGTGCGGGCGCCGAAGCGGCGCTGGGTGCAGCTGCACTGGCGCACCCCGGGCGAGGTGCCGCGCAGCCGCGACCTGGACGTGAGGGGGGAATCGGCACGAGGCAGGCTCGCGGCCATCGATGCACCCACCGCCTACTGGGTGACCGCGCCCGATGGCGCCATGAGCGACACGTTCCGCGTCACGCCCGTGGACCCGCTCATGCTGTCGGACCTGGTGGTGGACATACTCTACCCGGCCTATCTCGGCCGGCCGGCGGAGCGCTTCGCGGGCGACGTCCCGGCCCTCGAGCTGCCGGCGGGGACGCAGCTCCGGATCCGGGGCCGCGGCACACGCGCGCTTTCGGCCGCCCAGCTGGTGGAGCGATCCAGCGGCATGCGCGTCGCCCTGCGCGCGGAAGCCGACCGCTTCAGCGCCCTCTGGACGCCTTCCGCCAGCGGCACCTTCGACTGGGTGCTGGCGGACCGGGCCGGCGGTCCGCTCGCCTCGCCGCCCGCCCCGCTCGAGCTGACGGTCCTGCCCGACAGTGCCCCGCGGGTGGAGCTGGTCGTGCCCCTGGGGGACACCACCCTCGCGCCGGACATGCACCAGCCCGTGGCGGCCAACGCCTGGGACGACCACGGTCTGCGAGCGGCCTCGCTCGTGAGCTGGCGCGCCAGCTCGCTGGGCGAGCGCGATGCACCCGTGGAGCTGCCGCTGCCGCTGGGCGCGGCCACGGACCGGGCCACGCTGCAGGCGGTGCTGGATGCGACGTCGCGCCGCCTGCTCCCGGGCGACACGCTGCATTTCTTCATCCGGGTGGTGGACAACTCCCCCGCCCGCCAGGTCGGGGTGTCGCGCACCATCAGCCTGCGCCTGCCCGGCATGGACGAGATGCGGCTGCAGGCGGAGCGCCAGGCGGCCGCCATGCTGGAGCAGGCGACGTCGATGGCCAGGGACGCCCACGGCCTGCAGGACGACACCCGGAACCTGGAGCGTGAGACGGCGGCCGCGAATGCCCGGGCCGCCGCGGGGCGGGGCGGGTCCCCGGACAAGGGCGGGCAGGGCGGACTCAGCTACGAGCGGGCGGAGCAGGCGCGCCAGGTCCTCGAGCGCCAGGACGACATGGTGCAGAAGGTCGAGGAGCTCAAGGCCCAGACCGCCGCCCTGGAAAAGGCCATGCGTGGTGCGGGACTGCAGGACCCGGAGCTGCAGGACCGGCTGCGCGAGCTGAAGCAGCTCTACGACCAGATCCTGACGCCCGAGCTGCGCCAGAAGCTGGAGGACCTGCGCCAGGCGCTGGCCAAGCAGGACCCGCAGGCCGTGCAGAAGGCGCTCGAGGAGCTGTCCAAGCAGCAGGACGCCTTCCGCAAGCAGCTCGACCAGAGCCTCGAGCTCATGCGCCGCGCCGCCGCCGAGCAGCAGATGAACGCGCTGGCCCAGAAGGCGCGGGAGCTGGCCGCCCAGGAGAAGGCGCTGGCCGACGCCATGAATCAGCAGCCGCCCGGCGACTCGCCCGAGTCGCGTCGCCAGCGGGAGCAGCTGGCGCAGCAGCAGAAACAGCTGGCGCAACAGGCCGACTCGCTCTCCTCGGCCATCGACCACCTGCGGCAGCGGCTGGAGCAGCAGGGGGAGACGCAGGCCGCGCGCAACACCTCCGCCGCCGGCAAGCAGGCCGACCAGGCCCAGCAGCAGATGCAGCAGGCGGGGAAGCAGGCGAACGACCGGCCGCAGCAGGCGGCCCAGCAGGGACAGCAGGCCTCGGACACGCTGAGCGCGGCCGCTCAAACGCTGGAGCAGACCCGTCGCGCCATGGCGGACAACTGGAAGCAGGAAGTCCAGCAGGCGGTGCAGCAGGCGACCAACGAGGCGCTCTCGCTCGCGCAGCGCCAGGCCTCCATCTCCAAGCGCATGGGGCAGATGGAGCAGGAGCAGCAGAGCCAGACGCCGCAGCAGATGATGCAGCAGGGCCAGCAGCAGAGCCAGGGCGAGCAGAGCGGGCAGGACCAGTCGGGGAAGTCGGGTACCCAGTCGCAGCAGCAGGCGGGGTCGCAGCGCAGCGCCCAGCAGCAAGGGGCGCAGAGCGGTGGCAAGCAGACCCCGCAGCAGGGCGGCGGGGCGAAGGGCGGCAAGCAGGGCCAGGGGCAGGAAGGGCAGAACGGGAAGGGCGGCCAGCAGGCCGCGTCGGGCGCCCCCCAGCCGAACGGAAAGGGGAGCCTGCAGGCGCTGAAGGCGGAGCAGCAGGCGCTGCAGCAGAGCCTGCAGCAGCTCGGCCAGAACCTGTCCGAGGCCGGCGCGAAGTCCGCGCTCATGAACCGCGATGTCGGCAACGCGCTGGCGCGGGCCATGATGGCCATGCAGCAGACCGTGCAGGCCATGGAGCAGAGCGGGGACAGGGGCATGCCCATCGAGCAGGCGGACCAGAGCGTGGACGCGCTCAACCGGCTGGCACTGGCCCTGGCTACCAACGGTCAGCAGGCCGGCGGCTCGGAATCCGGGACCGGCGTGCCCGAGGCGCTGGAGCAGCTCGCGGAGCTGTCCAAGAAGCAGGGCAGCATCAACGGCCAGACCAGCTCGCTCATGCCGCTGGACCTCGCCCCCTCTGCCCTCTCACAGCAGATGCAGGGGTTGGCGCAGCAGGAAAAGGCCATCGCCCAGAAGCTGGGCGGCATGGCCAACAAGGGCGGCCAGGATCAGCTCCTGGGCCGCCTGGACGAGCTCTCGCGCCAGGCCGACCAGCTCGCCCGCGACATGTCCGGCGGCCGCCTCAACGCCGACCTGATGCGCCGCCAGCAGGAGCTCTTCCACCGCCTGCTGGACGCCGGCCGCACCCTGGAGAAGGACGAGGTCAGCACCCAGCGCGTGGCGGAGCGGCCCGGCGACGTCGGCGCCTCCTTCGGCCGCCCCCTCGACCCGTCGTTACTCCGGGGCGGGCTGCGCTACGCCCTGCCAACGCCCGAGCAGCTCGCGGCGCTCCCGCCCGCGTACCGGCGGCTCATCCTGGAGTACTTCGACCGGCTCAATCGGGCGGCTGCTACACCCGCCGGCGCGACGGCTGGAGCGCCGGCGGACTCCGGCGGGAAGAGCCGATAAATGCTGACGGCTAGGGCGAGGGCCAGGGCCAGGGCGATGACACGCTCGCGCGGATGCGCGGGGAGCACGCCTTCGTGCGGATTCGCTCTCGCGCTCGCTCTCGCGCTCGGAGCCGTGGGGGCCGCGCCGGTGGCGGCGTCCGCCCAGCAGGACCGTCCCCCGCGCCTGCCCGCGCCCGTGCCCGTGCCGGTGCAGCCGCCCGCCGCCCAGCCGCGGATCGTGCCGGATAGCCCGGAAACCCGGCGGCCGCCTCAGCCTCAGCCCCAGCCTCAATTCGTTGACGAGGTCGATGCCCTCCACGAGGAGCAGAAGCTGGAGGTCGCGGGGGACATGGCGGGTGCGGAGCGGATCCTGCTGGCGGCGTTGGCGCGCGACCCGGGCTCGCTCAGCGCGCTCATCTCGCTGGAGCGGCTGCTGCGGGTGCAGGGGCGGCTGGGCGACATCGTGGGGCCGGTACAGGCGCTGCTGCGGACGGACCCGACCTCGCCCATCGGCTACCAGATGCTGGTGCGGGCGCACTCCACGCTGGACCGGATCCCGGAGCTGGAGCAGGCCGCGGAGTCGTGGATCCGGGCCACCCCCAGGCTGGAGACGCCTTACCGTGAGATCGCGACGGTCTACCGCCAGCGGGGCGACGTGCCCACTGCGCTGCAGGTGCTGCAGCGCGGCCGCGAGCGCATCGGGCGGGAGGAAGCGCTCTCGTTCGAGCTGGGCGACGTCTATGCCGGGTTGGGCGAGGCGCAGCGGGCCGCGGTCGAGTGGGCCCATTTCATCGGCAAGGACGCCAGCGGTTTCAACCTGGTGCAGCGGCACGCGGCGGCGCTGCCGGATGGCGGGGCGCAGCTGTTGCCGCTGCTCGTGGACCAGCTGACGCGGGGCGGGACCACGCCCGCGCGCCAGCGCGCCGCCGCCACCCTGGCCGTGGACGCGGGGCTGGGCGTGCAGGCGGAGGCCATCGTGCGCCAGGTCGCGGCGGGGCTCAAGGGCGCGGAGCTGCAGGGCTTCCTGGTGGAAGTGGCGCGCAGGGCGGATGGCGCGAGGCTGCCCAGGTTAGCCTACTGGGCCTATGCCCAGATGCTGGCGGCGGGCGGCCCGGAAGCCAGGCTGCTGGCCGTGCGCAGCCGGCTGGCGGAGCTGGCGCTGGCCGCCGGGGATACGGCGGCCGCCCGCAGCAACTTCGCGGTGCTCGAGCAGGCCAGCGCCACAGGCTCGCCCGAGCGGCGCCAGGCGCTCTCGCTCCGGATCGAGCTGGCGGCCCGGTCGGGGGACGCGGCGGGCGCCGCCCGGGCGCTGGCCACGTTCCGCCAGGAGTTCCCGGACGCGGCCGAGCTGGACGGCGTGGCTGCGGCGGTGGGCAATGCCTGGCTGGCGCGGGGACAGCCGGACTCCGCGGGCCAGGCGATCGCCGGAGTCAAGGGGCCGCGCTCCAGCTTCGTGCTGGGGCGCATCCAGCTGCAGCGCGGCAACCTGGGCGATGCGCGCAACGCCCTGCTGGCGGCGGCGGCCGGTCTGAGGGGGAGCGATGCCACCGAAGCGATCGGCCTGATCAGCTTGCTGGGCCGGCTCTCGCCCGCGGGAGGCCAGCTCCTGGGCCGGGCCCTGGCGCTGACGCAGGAGGGGAAGCGCAAGGAAGCCGTGGACCTGCTGCAGAGGTCGGCGGCGTCGCTCGACGAGAGCGACCGCGCGCCCGTGCTGGACTACGCGGCCGGCGTGGCCGACCACGCCGGGCTGGACGGCGACGCGGAGGCGCTGCGTCGCCAGATCATCACCGTCTACCCTAGGGCGCTCGAGGCTCCGGCCGCGCTGCTGGCGCTGGGCCGCGCGCTCTCGGACCGCCCCGCCTCCTTCGAGGAAGCGCGGCAGCTGCTGGAGAAGCTGGTGATCGACTACCCGAAGAGCGCGCTCGTCCCGGAGGCCCGGCGGGAGCTGGATCTCCTGCAGGGCCGCATTCCACGCTCCTGAGTCGTACGTAGGATCGGAAGGAACGACCGTGAAACGACCCCTCCTGCTCGCACTCCTCGCGGGGCTCGCCCTCGCCGGGCCCGCCCGGGCGCAGTACGTGCTGGTGCCCATGGACCAGGCACAGGCCAATCACCTGAAGGCCTACGGTCTCACCTACTGGGCACTCTCCCACGGCATGACCGCCGAATGGGTGCTGAACTATCGGGCCGGCTCGTTCCTGCTGCCGGACCGCAGCGACGTGCGCCGCGAGGCGGCACTGCGGGGCGTCACGTTCGAGCCCGAAAACATCTCGCAGGTCGCGCAGATCCGCGAAACCGTGGCGCAGAACAACATGGACATCGTCATCCTGGAGAAGGCGCCCAAGATCGCGGTGTATACCCCGCCGGCCAAGCACCCCTGGGATGACGCCGTGACGCTGGCCCTGGCCTACGCGGACATCCCTTACGACAAGATCTACGACACCGATGTGCTGGAGGGGCGGCTGCACAACTACGACTGGCTGCACCTGCACCACGAGGACTTCACGGGGCAGTATTCGAAGTTCTACATCAACTACGCGGGCGCGCCCTGGCTCCAGGATGAAGTGCGCACGGACGAAGCCGAGGCGAAGCCGTTCGGCTACGCCAATGCCCCGGCCCTGAAGAAGGCGGTCGCGGAGCGGATCCGGGAGTTCGTGGCCAACGGCGGCTTCCTCTTCGCCATGTGCACGGCCACGGAGACGCTGGACCTGGCGGTGGCCGGGCTGAACGTGAACTTCGCCCAGCCGTTCGCCTCCGGCGGAACGCCGCCGGACCCGGACGCGTCGAAGAAGATGGACTGGTCCCGGTCGCTGGCGTTCAAGGACGCGCAGCTGCAGAACAACCCGGCGGTGAACGCCTTCAGCGACATCGACGGGCACCAGGTGAACACGCCCTGGCGGCAGCCGCTGGGCGCGTTCTCGCTCTTCGACTTCAGCGCCAAGTTCGACCCTGTCCCCTCCATGCTGGTGCAGGACCACGAGCAGGTCATCAAGGACTTCTACGGCCTGACGACGTCCTTCCGCCGCGACCGTCTGAAGCCGGGCGTCATGGTCCTGGCCGAGGAGACCGGCGCCCCCTGGGTGAAGTACATCCACGGCAACTACGGCAAGGGCACGTGGACCTTCCTCGGGGGGCACGACCCCGAGGACCCGCAGCACCAGATCGGCGCCGAGCCCACGGACCTCAGCCAGCACCCGCATTCCCCGGGGTATCGGCTGATCCTGAACAACGTCCTCTTCCCCGCGGCCAAGAAGAAGACGCTCAAGACCTGAGCTCGGCTGTATTGCACACGCGCACCGTTGAGCCGCGCGACCCGCGTAGGGGCTGAGGTCGCCCCGCCGGGCGAGGAGCCGGGCGCGACGTGGCGGCGGCCGCGTCGCTCGCGGGACCGTCGTTTCTGTCCGCGGGAAGTGTTGGTGTCCCCACTGGCCATGGAAGCGCCCCGTTTGCACCGCCATCTATCCCCCACATTCGAGGGAGAAAGAGTGGTGCGAAGGGTGGCGACCGAAGGTCGGGCCGAGTTCCTGGCGCATCCCGCGGACTGGACCGGTCCGCGGGACGATCCGCAGGTGCCATGCGTCTCCTCGCCGCTCACACTCCTGGAGCTGCGGGAAGTACGCTTCGCGGCGGGTCTTCGCTGCGTGCGCTGCCGGAGCCCGCACGTGCACCGCTGGGGTTCCTTCGCCGGGCGACGTCGCTACCGGTGCACGGCCTGCCACCGGACCTTCAGCGATCTGACCGGCACGCCCATGGCCTACAGCAAGTTGCCGTGGCTGTGGGGCGAGTTCGGTACCTGCATGATGGAGAGCCTCACCGTGCGCGCGGCCGCCGCCCGCCTGGGCGTCAACAAGGACACGACCTGGCGCTGGCGACATCGCGTCCTCGCCGCCCATGCGCGCATCCCGCCACCCAGGCTGGCCGGCTTCGTCGAAAGCTACGCCGCGCGCTTCCCCATCAACCGCAAGGGCGAGCGCGATCTCACCGCAGCCACCCGCGCCGACCCACGCCGCAGAATGCCGTTCCGCGACGCCTGCTGGATCCTGTTCGGCCGCGATCGATCCGGCGCCACACGCGCGGCTATGGCCGACGCCCGTCCGCCCTGCTGGTCCGACTACCGGAGACTCCTTGGCGGTCCCGTCGCCAGCGACACCCTGCTGCTGGGTCGGCAGGGGCGCTTCGGGGCCGCCGCACGCTACGCCGCCCAAGTCGGGATCGAGTACCGTCGCGTCTGCGCCCTCGGGTACCTCAGCGACAACGGCTCGGACGACCACTTGCGCAACGTCCTCGCGTACGCGCTCCGCTTTCGCCACTGGCTGCACCGATTCCGCGGCGTCGCCACCCGCTATCTCCTGCGCTACCTCAGCTGGCACCTGTTCCTGGACGAGCAGCGCCGCCCGGCGACCCGCCTCCTCCTCTCGGCCGTCCGCGCTCCGCCAGCCCGACAGCGCCGGCGCCGGTCCACGGACCGCCGCTGCGTCGCCTGAGGGCCGCCCCGCGCCGACGCACCCGCCGGTGGCCTCCCAACAGTTCCCGCAGACAGAAAGGAGGGGCGCGGGACGTCACACCGGCG
>JADGQX010000055.1 GCA_017881445.1 Gemmatimonadota bacterium
AAACCCCCACACGGACGGCCGATCACGGGCTTCCGGCATCCGACATCCGACATCCGGCTTCCGGCTTCCGGCATCCGGCATCCGGCTTCCGGCTTCCGGCTTCCGGCATCCGGCTTCCGGCTTCCGGCTTCCGGCTTCCGGCATCCGGCTTCCGGCATCCGGCTTCCGGCGCCGACCACCGCGGTCGATCGCCGCCGCTCACGCTCACGCGCACGGCCTTGCCCCTGCCCTTGCCCCTGCCCATGCCCCTGCCCATGCTCCTCGCATGAAACCGTTCCCGCTCCTGGGCCTGCTGGCCATGGCCCTGCTCGGCTGCCGCGGCGCCGGCGAGCCCGCCCCCCTGGGGCGGCTCGCCTTCATCCGCGGCGACAGCCTGTACGTCCAGTCGCTGCCCGACGGCCGGGCGCACCTCCTGGCGGTGGGGCGCGGCCTGGCGCAGCCCAGGTGGTCGGCGTCCGGGGAGTGGGTGGCGAGCCACGCGGGCGCCGCGCTGCGCATCAGCCGCATCGACGGCTCCGGCGGCCAGGACCTGGCCCCGCAGGTCGCCGACTTCGCGTGGGCGCCCGGCGACGATCGCATCGCCTACATCGCGGAGGGGAACCTCGTGGTCACGCGCGCCGGAGGCATGGGCGCGGTCCTGGTGGCCCGGACCCGTGAGAGCGCGGCCGAAGGCGTCGCCTGGAGCAAGGACGGCCAGCGGCTGGCGTATGCCATTCGGCCCGCCGCCCCTCGCGCCGCGAGCCTTGCCTCGGGGCAAGCGCCGCCGTGGCCGCTACGCCCTTCGCTCTGGACCATCCCCGCGCGGGGCGGGGCCGGCGCCGCGCTGGCGCTGCCCTCGAACTTCGAGCCCGGCGTGCCCCTGGTGCGCGGCTGGACGGCGGATGGCCTGGTCCTGGCGCTGTTGCCGGCGTCCGATCCATTACCCGCGGCTACGGGCGCGCCGCTCTACGCCCTGGGCGGCACCGCCGGGCCCAAGCCGCTGGCCGCCCAGGTGCTGCCCGACCCCGACCGGGTCGCGCCCCGGCCGGCCGGCGGACTGGTGGCGCTGATCGCGGGGGCGGGGCCGGCGTTGCTGGTGGCGGCCAGCGGCAGCGCGGCCCTCCCGCTGTCCACGGCCGGCCGCCCCGCCCTGTCCCTCGCCTGGTCGCCGGACGGCCGCCGCCTGGCCTGGGTGGAACTGCCCGCCGCGCCGCCCGGGTCCGCCGTCCCTCGCATCCTCCTGACGGACGTGGGCTCGGCCGGCGCGCCGGCCGCCACGCGCCCGCTGGGCGGCCCGCCCGGCCGGCAGGACTGGCCGCGCTGGGCGCGGGACAATCGGCACCTGGTCCACGTGCTCGTGGATTCCACGGGAACCGCGTCGGTTTGGCTGTCGCTGGAAGGTGCGGCGCCTCGCCGCGTGCTGGACGTCCTGGCCCCGCCCGCGGGCGCGGGCGGCTGGAACGGTGCATTGGATCACGTCGCCTGGGGCGACCTCGTGGACTACTGGCCCGGCCCCCCGGCACGGCACTGAACGTCGGAGCGGGAGAGCGGGAGAGCGGGAGCAGACGCCTCGAGCCCCGGGCACGCCCCATCCTTCGTGGCCCCGCCGGAAAGAAGGCGACCCCGGCCGTCCTCCGACGCCCGGGGTCCCCCGCTCTCCCGCTCTCCCGCTCTTTCAGTTCTGCCGGTACTTCCGGCTGGCCTCGTCCAGCAGCTTCCGCTCCTCGGGCGTGAGCGAGCCCATGCCGGAGTGGCTGATCTTGTCCAGGACGCGGTCGAGGTCGTCGAGCAGCCGCTCCTCGTCCGGCCGCCGCACGCGCCGCTCGGGCCTGGGCGGCGTGGCGCCGCCGCCGCTACCGGGGATCACGGTGAGCCTGGGCCGGAACAGCTTGCGGGCGCGGGTGGAGACGGCCAGTCCCAGGCCGCCCGCCTTCAGGTAGAGGAACCCGGCCGCGGCGCCGCCCAGGTGGGCGAAGTGCGCCACGCCGTCCAGTCCGGGGCGCAGGGCGCTGAAGAGGTCCAGGGCGACGAAGGCCAGGACCAGCCACTTGGCCTTCACGGGCAGGATGCCCCAGATGTAGATGGGGCTGTCGGGCCAGTACACGGCGAAGGCGAGCATGATGCCGTACACGGCCGCCGAGGCGCCCACGACGCCGGTGTTCCAGGCGAAGGCGAAGGAGAGCGCGGCGCCGCCCAGCCCGCACACCATGTAGTACTTGATGAACTCGCGCGAGCCTAGCCGCTCTTCCACGGGAGGTCCGAAGAAGAAGAGCGCCAGCATGTTGAAGAAGATGTGCCAGAAGCCGGCGTGGACGAACATGTAGGTCACGATCGTCCACGGCCGCAGCAGCACCGCCCGGGGGACGAGCGTGAGCAGGTCGCCGATGCCGCCCAGGCCGAGCATCCCGGCCAACCAGAGCCCGAGGAACACGGCGACGTTGGTGATCAGCAGCCGCTTGACCCAGGGCGTCAGCGGATAGCCGAACGAAATTGTATCCCTGTAAGCCATTGACTCGCTTCAGCAAAAGGCCGCAGGCCACGCCGGCGGGAGGCGCCGCCGGGGTGGCAGCCGGCCGTCATGATGTCAAACCCTCGGCGCGCGGCCGTGTTCCTCGAGCGCCAGCCGGCAGATGCGCTCGCATACGTCCGCGAAGGAGATGCCCGCCGCCGCCGCGCCCTTGGGGAAGAGCGATGCCGCGGTCATGCCGGGCAGCGTGTTGGCCTCCAGGAACCAGAGCTCGCCCGCGTCGTCCAGGCGGAAGTCGATGCGGCTGTAGCCCCCCAGCTTCAGCGCCCGGTGCGACGTCAGCGCCAGCTCCTGCGCCCGCCGCGCGATCTCCGGGGCAATGTCGGCCGGGAAGATCTCCTGGGACATGCCCGGCTGGTACTTGCACTCGTAATCGAAGATCTCGTGCTCGGGGATGATCTCGCCCACGGGCAGCGCCGCGTCCGCCAGGATCGGCACGGTCAGCTCCCGGCCGGCCACGAACACCTCCAGCATGACCTCGTCGTCGAAGCGGAACGCATCCTCCACCGCCGCGTCCACGTCCTCCGGGCGCTTGACCACGCTCAGCCCCACGGTGGACCCCTGCTTGCTCGCCTTCACGATCATGGGCAGGCCCAGCCGCGCCACCGCCTCGGCGGCCGCGACCGGCGCCATGATCCAGTCGGGGGTCGGCACGCCCGCCGCGCGGCACAGCACCTTGGCTATGTCCTTGTCCATGGCGACGGCGCTGCCCAGCATGCCGCTGCCGGTGTAGGGAATCCCCACGAGATCCAGCAGCGCCTGCAGCTGGCCGCCCTCCCCCGTGCCACCGTGCAGCGCCAGGAAGACGACGTCCACCCCCGCGAACTCCGGTGCCTCGGTGATCGCCGCCGCGTTGCCCGTCTGCAGCATGTCCAGCTCCTGCAGCTCCGGCGGCAGCGGGGCGACGCCGCTGCTCAGCAGCCGCGACTCGTCCGCCCCGCCCAGCACGCCCCGGGCCGTGTCCACCGCCACCACCTGGTGCCCCGCCTGCCGCAGCGCGCGGATCACCTGCGCCCCGCTGGCGATGGAAACATCCCGCTCCGAGCTCGTGCCCCCGAACAGCACCGCCACCTTCATTCGCGATCTCCAGTTGTGTGGACCCCGGTCAATGCAAGGACTCCGCCAACGCTTTTCCGCCGGCACCTCAGAGCGGGACAGCGGGACAGCGGGAGACGGGCGCCCGCGAGTTTCGGGACGCCCCCGATCGTCGCGTCGACTCCCACTCTCCCACTCTCCCGCTCCGCCGTTCGGCGCCCGGCCCCATCCCCCGCCCTCCCCTATCCAGCGCCCGGGCCTCTCACTGCGACAGATACCGCACCATGTCGTAGCGGGTCACGATGCCCGTGATGGCGCCATCGCGCCGGACCAGGACCGCCGGGTTCTGGCGCGTCAGCAGCCGGCCCAGCGCGGCCATCTGGACCTGCGCCTCGACCACCGGGAAGGGCGCTTCCATGACGTCGCCGGCGGTCCGCTCGAGGACGGCCGGGTCCTCGATGACGCGGGACATCAGGGCGGATTCCGAGAGCGAGCCGACGCACTCGTCGCCCCGCAGGACCGGCAGCTGGCTGATGTTGTGCGCGCTGATCAGCCCCAGCGCCCGGCGCACCGTGGCGTCCGGCGCCACCGCCACCAGCGGCGGCTCCGCCCCGTCCTTGCGCTCGGCCACCTCGCCCGCGGTCAGCCGCTCCGGCTCGATCAGCCGGTTCTCCCGCAGCCACTCGTCGTTGTACAGCTTCGAGAGGTAGCGCTCGCCCGTGTCCGGCAGGATGCAGACGATGAGCGCGTCGGCGTCGTCCACCTCGTGGGCCAGGCGCACGGCCACGTGCGTGATCAGCCCCGCGGAGCCGCCCACGAACAGCCCCTCCTCACGGGTCAGGCGGCGGGCCATGTGGAACGCCTCGCGGTCGCCCACCTCGCGGAACTCGTCGATGACGTCGAACCAGAGCGTGGAGGGCAGCTTGTCGTTGCCGATGCCCTCGACCTTGTAGGGGTGGCCCTCGCCCTTCTCGCCTGTCTTGTGGTAGTGGGCGAAGATGGAGCCCAGCGGGTCGCCGGCCACGACGCGGATGTGCGGGTTCCGCTCCTTCAGGTACTTGCCCGCGCCGCTGATGGTGCCGCCCGTGCCCGCGGCGGCGACCAGGTGCGTGATCCGGCCCTGGGTCTGCTCCCAGAGCTCGGGGCCGGTGGTGGCGTAGTGCGCCTCGGGGTTCAGCGAATTGTAGAACTGGTTGGCCAGCACGGCGCCCGGCGTTTCCGCCACGATCCGCCTGGCGGTCTGCACGTAGTTGTCCGGGTGGTCTGGCGGCACGCCCGTGGGCGTGACGACGACGTCGGCGCCAAAGGCCTTCAGCAGCCGCACCTTCTCCTGGCTCATCTTGTCGGGCATGGTGAAGATGCAGCGGTAGCCCTTGAGCGCGGCGGCGAGGGCCAGCCCCACACCCGTGTTGCCGCTCGTCCCCTCCACCACCACGCCGCCCGGCTTCAGCGTTCCCTCCCGCTCGGCCGCTTCGATCATGGCCAGGCCGATGCGGTCCTTCACCGAGCCGCCCGGATTGAAGAACTCCGCCTTGCCGTACACCGGCGTGCGCGCGCCGTCCACGACCCGGTTGAGCCGGATCAGCGGCGTCCAGCCGATGGTTTCCAGCACGTTCTCGTACGGCTTGAGATTGCGAGGGGGCTGCGCCTCGACGGTCATGCGGGCTCCTCGAGTCGGGGAGTGCGCCTGCGTTCGGAAGGAGGATCGTGCTACGACGCCGTGTCCGCCGCCATGCTGTCCCGGGAGAAGCGCACGGGCACCTTCACCCACATCGGCAGCTTGCGCCCGCCGCGGTGCGCCGGCAGGAACCGGAGCTGGAACGCCCCGCCCACCGCCGCGGAATCGAACGCCGACCGACCGCTCGAGCGTTCCACGCGTGCGCTGTCCACGACGCCGGCGTCGGAAACGTGCACCTGCAGCAGCGTCTCCCCCTGTACGCCACGGTCCCAGAGCGAGACGGGATAGCGGAACGGCGACGGCGCTTCGATGGGCGCCGGCTGCACCAGCGGCTCGTCGCTGCCGCACGCGGCCACGACCGCCAGCGCGGCCAGCAGCCGGAATATGCGCGTCATGGAACGGCTTCCAGGGTCTGCGGATCGGCCAGGGCTAACGTCCGCAGTATAGCGGCCCGGCCGCCGGTGGGCGAGAAGCGGGCCAACCTGCGCCCCGGCGGCCACCCCGCACCCGGCGACTCATTCACCACAGAGCCACGGAGGACACAGAGCACCCGACTCAGCGCCTGCGTCAGTGGCGTCCGAAGCACCCGATTGGGGTGAACTGCAACGGCAACACCTGCTGCGGTTGCGTCCTGGCTTGTCGCCCTCGGAGGTGTTCTGCCAAAGAAAGGACCCCGCCAGACCCGGTAGTCAGCCGCAGTCCCGCTCCGTGCCCTCTGTGCCTCAGCGGTGAAATGAAGTTGTTGTTTGCGTCGGGCGCCCGGAACCCGTCAGCGCCCGGGCGCCTGGTCGCGCAGCATGGTCTGCAGCTCCGCCAGCAGGTTGAGCGCCTGCATGGGCGTCAGCTCCTCCACCTGCAGGCGACGCAGCCGGTCCACCACCGGGTGCTCGGGCGGAGCGAAGAGCGAGAGCTGGTCGCGGGCCTTCTCCGGCGCCCCGGCGCCGTGGTGGCCCAGGCCGGCGCCGCCGCCGCCGTGGGCGCCCTCCAGCTCGGCCAGGATCTCCCGCGCCCGCTCCACCACCTCCGGCGGCAGCCCCGCCAGCCGGCCCACCTCGATGCCGTAGGAGCGGTCGGCGCCGCCGGGCTGCAGCGTGTGCAGGAACACGATCTCGTGCCCGACTTCCTTCACGGCCACGTTGAAGTTGACCAGCGCCGGCAACTGGTCCGCCAGCTGGGTCAGCTCGTGGTAGTGGGTGGCGAAGATGGTCTTGGCCCCCACCACGCGGTGCAACTGCTCCGTCACCGCCCAGGCGATGCTCACGCCATCGTAGGTGGCGGTGCCCCGGCCGATCTCGTCCAGCAGCACCAGCGACGACGACGTCGCCCCGTGCAGGATGGACGCCGTCTCCTGCATCTCCACCATGAACGTGGACTGGCCGCGCACCAGGTTGTCCGACGCGCCCACCCGGGTGAAGATGCGGTCGCACACCGGCAGCCGCGCCGACGATGCCGGCACGAAGGAGCCGATCTGCGCCAGCAGCTGGATGAGCCCCACCTGGCGCAGCAGCGTGGATTTGCCCGCCATGTTCGGACCGGTCAGCACCACGATCATGGCCGACTCGTCCAGCACCACGTCGTTGGGGATGAACTCTTCCCGCGGCATCATGGTCTCGACCACGGGGTGGCGCCCGCCGCGGATCTCCAGGGCGTAGCCGGTGTGCACGTCCGGGCGCACGTAGCCGCGGCGCTCCGCCAGCTGCGCCAGCCCCGCCAGCACGTCCAGCGTCGCCACCGCCTGCGCCGTCGCCTGCAGCCGCCCGACCTGCGCCGCCACCTGCCGCCGCACCTCGCCGAACAGGAGCGCCTCGAGGACGCCGATGCGCTCCTCGGCGCCCAGCACCTTCGCCTCCCACTCCTTCAGCTCGGGGGTGACGTAGCGCTCGCAGTTGGCCAGCGTCTGCCGGCGCTCGTAGTCCGCCGGCACCCGCTCCACGTTGGCCCGCGTCACCTCGATGTAGTAGCCGAATACCTGGTTGAAGCCGACCTTGAGCGACGTGATCCCCGTTCGCTCCCGCTCTCGCTGCTGCAGCCGGGCGATGAAGGCCCGCGCACCGTCCCGCGCCTGCCGCAGCTCGTCCAGCTCGGAGTCGTAGCCCTCGCGGATGGCACCGCCCTCCGCCAGCGACGCGGGCGCGTCCGCCGCGATGGCGCGCTCGATCAGCTCGCGCACGTCCTCCAGCGGGTCGAGCGCCAGGGCCAGGTCGGTCAGCAGCCCCGGCTCCGCCGGAGCCTCGCCCGCGTCCGCCGCGAGCGCCGGGATGCGCGCCAGCGACTCGCCCAGCGCCCGCAGCTCGCGCGGCAGCACGCGCCCGGCCGCCACCTTCCCCGCCAGCCGCTCCAGGTCCCGCACCTCCTTCAGCCCGCCCCGCAGGCTGCGCCGCCGTGCCGGCGTCTCCAGCAGCGCCGCCACTGCCCCCTGCCGCGCCCAGATGCCCGACGGCACGATCAGCGGCCGCAGCAGCCAGCGGCGCAGCAGCCGGGCGCCCATGGCCGTGAGCGTCTCGTCCAGCACCTCGATGAGCGTGCCCGCGCGGCCCGTCCGGCCCAGGTCCGGGCGCAAGGGCTCTACCAACTCCAGGTTGCGGCGCGTCATCTCGTCCAGCGCCATGGCTTCGCCCGGGCGCTCGAGTCGCGGCGCGCGAATCACTTCCAGCGAGGAGGGCTGGACCTCGGAGAGGTAGGCCAGGAGGGCGCCCAGGGCGCCGAGGGCGGCGTCGTCGCCCGGCTGGAAGCCGAAACCGTCCAGGGAACGGACGTGATAGCGGCGCCGCACCTCGTCGGCGGCGTGCGCCGCATCGAAGATCCAGTCCGCGCGATACGTGCGGGCCGCGCCCACGGCGCCGGCCAGGGTCCGGCCCTCCCAGCGCTGCGGCAGCAGCAGCTCCGCCGGCTCCAGCCGCGCCAGCTCCGCCTCCAGCGCCAGCTCGTCGCAGGTGGCCGCCACCACCTCGCCCGTGGAGATGTCCACCGCCGCCAGGCCGTACTGCCCTTCGTCCACGCCGGGCGCCAGCGCCAGCAGGAAGTTGTTGCGGGTCGCGGCCAGCAGCGAGTCCGCCAGGATGGCGCCCGGGGTCACGGTCTCGACCACCTCGCGCCGCACGATCCCCTTGGCCTCGGCCGGGTCCTCCATCTGCTCGCACACCGCTACCCGCTTGCCCAGCCGCACCAGCTTCTCCAGGTACTCGTCCCGCGCCCGCACCGGCACCCCCGCCAGCGGCACGCCCGCCGCCGCGCCGTTGTTCCTCGACGTCAGCGTCAGCCCCAGCAGACGCGCCCCCTCCTGCGCGTCCTCGTAGAACATCTCGTAGAAGTCGCCCACGCGGAAAAACACCAGTGCGTCGGGGTGGCGCGCCTTGGCATCCCGCCATTGCTGCATCAGGGGGGTGTCGTCCGGCTTGGGCATGGGATTGCTCGGGCGGGGAGGGGGGCTACGGTCCGCTCAACGTTAGTGCGGCGGGACGGAGGGGGCAACCGGGGCCGGCCGCGGGGCCATCGTTTGAGGAACCGCTATCGGTGTGCATTCGGGCCGTTGTGCGGCAACTCGGGCCACGTCGACTTCGCCAGGCTCTGAAGCGTGTTGGCGATTGCGGCCGCCCTTTGAGCCGCCGGCGCGTCGCGGAGTCCGACGGCTGTATACCTGTGGAACCGGAGCCCCATTGGCCGGAGTACGGCGATCGCGATTTCGTTCGTGTCCGAAAAGCCGGAGCAAGTCCGAGCGCCGCCGTTCTGGCGGACGCACTCGCCGTCCTGTACGTCCGGCGCCACCAGGTCTCGGACAGCCAGTGAATCGAGCCGCGCCCGAAGAGCGCCCGCATTGGGCAGTGCAGCCACATCCACCGATGAGAATGGTGGCTCGGTGAAATAGTAGAGCCAAGCGGCCGCCGCGTTCGGATTCGAGCGGATCCGGAGCATGTAGTGAGGCCGACGCCAACTCCGAGTCAACAGGATCCGAATCTCTTCCTCATTCTGCGAAACATGAACTGCCGCAAGTGACGGCAACCCAGCAAGTTGAGCGAAGGAGTCCAGCGGGCCTAACGAAGGCGGTTGAACTCGCGGGTGGGTGCAAGCCACCTGGAGCGACGCGAAGGCGACTGCCGCAACCCGGAGAATGCACCTTGAACGCACGAGAGCCTTCCCCATTCAGATAAGGCGTAGCGAACCATGGCGCCGCAAACGTCCTGAGACGCCTACGCGAACATAGCCAGGACGACGCACAGACCGCTCTCCCGGCTCACCGGGCGAAGTACCCCCCCCGTCAGCAGATCGCTCCTCGCGGCAATCCGCTCCAGACCAGATACAGCGAGTCCGCGCCCATGCCCGACGCGCGGATGGGAAAGGCGTACACGTCCGGTATGCAGATCACCCATGAGAACCTCCGCGGATCGCCGCGGCCGATGTAGACCTCCAGGCCGTAGCTCCAGCCTCGCCTCACGTCGAAGGGCATCCGCCCCACCGCCAACGTGTCCGCGCCGTCCCGCAGCAGCACCTCGATGTCGAGCGTGCCCGGGGACGCAATGGGCAGCGGCTCGTTCGTCCACCAGATGCCGGGCCCCTGGTAGTCGAGGTCGCCGCCGTGCACAGCGGCATGCCATCCCCCGTTCGCCACGTTGAAGGTCAACAACCTGGCGTCTGCGAGCGGGCCCGTGGCCTCGTAGCGAAGGTTCAGGACACTCCGCTCCGATGCCGGACCGACCGGGTCGGAGCAGCTTGCCGCCGCCGCGACGAGCGCGAGCAGAGCCCACCCGTGATGACGCTTCATGGTCAAGTCCACACGTCCCTCAAGTCCACACGTCCGCTGGGAGGGAGGAAGCCGATTGACGGCGACCGGCGTTATGGGACCGCGAATCCCACAAGCAACGCGTACGCCGGCGTGACGGTCTCGTCACCGCGGTTGAAGTTGTGGCTCAACGGGCGCGGGGCAGCACGAAGCCCGCCCGCAGCGCCACGCCGACCTCCGTCTCCACGGGGCTGCCGTTCCAGCGCCGGTAGAAGCCCTCGAGTCGCAGCGCCACGTGTCGCTCCGCGACCAGCCAGCGATAGCCGGCGCCCGCCCCGAGGTCGTTCGTGCTGCCGTAGCCGTCGCTGCCGCCGGAGAACCCGGTCTCGAGGAAAGCAAAGGCGGAGCTGACGTGAGCGCCCGGGGCGTATACCGCCGCGCGCAGTGTTCCGACGCCGATCCACGCGCTCGAGATCTCGGAGGAGACATGCAGGTACGCCAGCGAAGGCTCGAGCGCGAACTCCCGCGTGACGAAGAGACTCGCATACACCCCGGTGAAATGGCCAATGCCGCCGGCGCCGGGAACGGCCAGCGCGGTGCTGGAGCTGGAGCCGCGCGATGTCCGCACCAGCGCCGCCGGCTCCATCCCGATCTCCGCAGCGGGCACGCGCGGCGCCGGTCCAGGGTTCTGCGCCCGCGCCGGCGTCGCCAGCGCGCACGCCACTACCACCGCCGCCATCACTTCCCCACATCGGGCTACTCGCATTAGATCCTCTGTTTCCCTGGAAACACGGTCACTTCCAGGAAACATACGCCCGGCGTCCGCACGAAACAACCGTTCATTCAGCGCAGGAGCTGGTCCTCTTTATCCAAGTACGCCAAGACAGTGCACCTGTCCGCAGATCACTTCGGCATGAACGTCCTGGAAGTAGTGACGGGACCCCGGCTCGCCGGTGCGCGCCCTGAGGCGCAGCCCCACGTTCTTGTGAGTGATGCCGGGCCGCAGCGCCTGAAGCACACGGGCGGCCGTCTCCGTCCTTGCGCCCCTGCCCCGGTCATCCGACCTTTTCACCGGTCCGCCCCCCCCAACCGGACTCCTACCATGGTGACAGCGCGCGCGCTGCTGCGTCGGTTCGGCATCCTGGCCATGAATGTCGGCTCCTTCGCGATCACGCTCCTGACCTGGTCGTGGGTGCTGCATACGCGCTTCGGCACACCCGCCAGCGCGGCCCTCATTGTGGGCGGGATCGTCCTGATGGTGCCCGCGTCCCTGGCGGCGCGCCGCTGGCTCGACCGGGAGCCGACGCCGCGGCGCATTTATGCGGCGACCTTCCTGCTGCACTGGACCGTGATGATCCTGATGGGGGTCGCCATCCTCGAGGCGATCAAGACCGGCCGGAGCTGGCGCGGCTGGACGTTGCCACTGCCGCCGGGCATCGGCTGGGCGCTCATGTGGATCGCGGGCGTGGCCGGCGTGCTATGCGTGCTGAACCTGGCCGTGCGCAGCCTGGGCGCACCCTGGACCATCGCGCTCAGCCGCCGCCTGGCCACCGACTGGCTTTACCGCTGGACCCGCAATCCCATGGGCCTTGCCACCGTTGCCATGCTGGCGGCCTTCGGGCTCTGGATCCAATCGGCGCTGTTCGTCACGTGGGTGGTGCTGCTCGTGACCCCCGCCTGGCTGCTGTTCGTGAAGATCTTCGAGGAGCGCGAGCTCGAGCTGCGCTTCGGCGAGTCGTACCGCTCCTACAAGGCGCGGACGCCCATGTTCATTCCCGGTCCCGCGCGCCGGCGCCGCTGAGCGCGGCGCCGGCGGACGTCGTCCACGACGCGGCGGAACGGGAGTCAGGAACTACCGGTCTGTTCACTTCCCCTTCCACCGGTTGAGCTGCCTCACCTCGTCGTAGAGCTGGCCCCAGACGCGTCCGGCCTGCCGGCGCAGTCGCGCATCGTGACGCAGCTCGTACGCCCGGGCCTCGCTCTCGAGCTTCAGGAAGTGCTCCAGACGCTCCGCCTCGAGCTCCCCCGAAGCCAGGGCCTGCCGGACCGCGCAGCCCGGCTCCGAGCCGTGGGTGCAGTCCCGGAAGCGGCAGTGACCGGCGAGGGCGGCGATGTCGCCGAACACCGCGCCCAGCCCCTCCTCGTCCACGAGCTGCAGCTCTCGCATGCCGGGGGTGTCCAGCAGCACGCCGCCCCCGGGCAGCAACGCCATCTCGCGGCGCGTCGTGACGTGGCGACCGCGGCCGGTTCCGGCCTGCGTCTCACCCGTCGCCATGCGCTCCTCTCCCAGCAGCGCGTTGACCAGCGTCGACTTGCCGGCACCGGAAGATCCCACCAGGGCCGCCGTGCACCCTTCCGGGATCGCCGCCCGGACCTGCGCCAGACCTTCTGCGCTGGTCGCGGTCGTGGCATGGACCTGGACCAGCGGAAAGCGCTGTTCGACCCGGGCGATGGCCGCGGGAAGGTCCCCGCACAGGTCCGCCTTGCTCAGGATGATGGCGGGCTCGGCGCCGCCCGCCCAGATCCGGGCCACGTACCGCTCGATACGGTGCAGGTTTATGCCCGCATCGAAGGCGCAGACCACGAACACCCGGTCCACGTTCGCCCCGACCACCTGGGGGCGCGCCTGGCGTCCCGCCTTGCCGCGCTCGAACACGGTCCGGCGGTCGAAGACGCCCTCGATGAGCATGGCGTCGCCGGCGCGGGTCGCCGGGTCGAAGACGACCCAATCGCCGACTGTGGGGAAGGCCTGGTCGGCGAGCTGGCGGCGCAACCGGTTGGAGATCCGGGCGGGTACGGCCCCCTCCGCCGACCACACGGTGTACCTGCCCCGGTGCTCCGCCGCGATCCGGCCGGGGGCCAGCGAAGGGTTCTGCCAACGTTCGAGCTGAGCCTGGAAGAACGGCCCGAAACCCAGGGCCGGGAGGTCGAAGGTCATGATGGTTCTCCACTGGCGCGCAGGCGCGACAGACCGCACGCGGAACTCAGCCGGGCGCTCGTCGCCCGGGGAGGCGTGCGGTCACGGATCGGGAGCTCGGAGGCAGGGAACGGCGGCATGTGCCGCCCGTTCAGCCTGCCTGCCTACCCAAGATCCGGGTGGAGAACGGTAAGGATCATCAACCCTCGATAACGGACAACGAGGATGGCGAGGCAGAGGATGCTGCCGCGCGCGACGCGCGTCAATGCGCGTGTAACGCTACGACTTGTGCGCCTACAACTTTACCCGGCGCGCGGTGACGTTGGCAAGTGGCGCGCCTCCACTCCTCCCTCGCCGCCGCCCGTCCGCGCCGCTATCCTGACTCGGCAACCCCAAGGAGACATACATGACCTTCGTCTCGAGCTTCGAGCCCCGGCCCCTCTGGGCCCATTTCGACCGGATCCTGGAGATCCCGCGCGGATCGAAGGAGGAGGATCGCATCCGCCGGCACGTCACCCTGCTGGCGGAGCGGCACGGCCTCGAGCACGACACCGACGCGACCGGCAACCTCGTCGTCCGAAAGCCGGGCACCGCCGGCCGCGAGAACGCGCCGGTGACCATCCTCCAGGGGCACCTGGACATGGTGAACGAGAAGGACTCCGACGTCGCGCACGACTTCGCCTCCGATCCGATCCGTCCCAGGCAGGAGGGGGAGTGGCTCCACGCGACCGGCACCACGCTCGGCGCCGACAACGGGATTGGCGTCGCGGCAATGCTGGCACTGCTCGAGGCGAGCGACGTTCCGCACGGGCCGCTGGAGTTGCTCTTCACGATCGACGAGGAGACCGGGCTCACCGGTGCCTCGGGGCTGGACGCGTCGCTCCTCAGCGGGCGTCGCCTCATCAACCTCGACTCGGAAGAGGAGGGCGACGTGACCGTCGGCTGCGCGGGCGGCGCGGGGACGGTGCTCCGGCTTCCGGTCGAGTCCGCCGCGGCGACCGGCACCGCGCTCACGCTGCGCCTCCGCGGCCTGCGCGGCGGCCACTCGGGCATCGACATCGTCCTGCAGCGCGGCAACGCGCTGAAGCTCCTCGCCCGCATCCTCACCGCCGCATCCGAGGCCGCGAGCTTCCGCCTGGTCCGGCTGGAGGGCGGCAACATGCACAACGCAATTCCGCGGGAAGCGGCGGCGGCGGTGCTGGTCGAGGGCGACACGGCCGCGTTCCGGGCGGCGATCGAAGCCGAACTCGCGGCCGTCAAAGCCGAGTTCCAGTCGGCAGACCCGGGGATGACCTTGGAGATTGGCGCCGCCACCTCACCCGGGCGGGCCTTCAGCCCGGAGGCGACCGCCACGGTGCTCCGCCTTCTCGAGGCCCTTCCCCACGGCGTTCTGGCGATGAGCCCCGACATCCCGGGCCTGGTCGAGACCAGCACCAACGTCGCCACGGTGAAGGTGGAAGGGGACACGCTGGTCGTCGGGACCAGCAGCCGCTCCTCGGCGGGGTCCGCGCTGCGCGCCGCGGAGCGCCGCATCACCGCGATCGCGGAACTCGCCGGAGCGGCAGTGGAGCACGGCCACGGCTACCCGGGGTGGAAACCGGACCTGAAGTCCCCGCTCCTGGCCACCGTGAAGGCTCTCCAGCTCGAGGTCTACGGGCACGAGCCGAAGATCGTCGCGGTTCACGCGGGACTGGAGTGCGGGATCATCGGGGAGAAGGCCCCCGGGATGGACATGGTCTCGATCGGTCCGCAGATCGAGGCGCCGCACTCCCCCAACGAGCGCGTGCACATCGAGTCGGTGGGGCGCTTCTGGCGACTGCTGGCCGTGGTGCTCGACCGGCTCTCCGCCTGACCGACATCGCCGACCGGTGGCACCGTTCTCCGCCTGGTCCCTTCGAGAGCCCGGTCGCGCCCGCCGGCGACGGGCGGCCACCGCAGCGGTGGTTGCTGGGCTCGCCCTGGGGATTTGCGCCGGACCTGCTGCGTCGCAGGTCGTTTATGGCTTCGTGGTGGATCTGACCACCGCCGAGCGGCTCGTCGCCACCTCTCTCGTTCTTCTCGACACGCTGGGTACGCCCGTCGGTACGGGCTTCGCCGGGACCGATGGCGCCTTTGCCGTGCGTGCACCCCGGGCAGGCGTGTACCGCCTGCGCGCCCGTCGTCTGGGCTACGAGGACGCGTTGACGGAGTTGATCGACCTCCGCTCAGAACCGTCGATATCATTCCTTCTGCGGCTGAATCCGCAGCCGATTGCTCTGCCCTCGCTCACGGTCGTGGCGAAGCGGGTCGTCGCACGCCTCCAGGAGGTTGGTTTCTACGAGCGCAAGGCGATCGGCTTCGGCCATTTCGTCACGCCCGAGATGATCGCGCGGCGCAATCTCCATTACGTCACGGACCTCATGCGGGGGCAATCGGGCGTGCGCCTGGTTTACCTCAACGGGCGCCCCGTCGGCGTAGTGCTGAGGGCGGGCGATCACCTGTTCGACGGCCGAAGCTGCTCCCCGACCGTTCTGGTCGACGGCGTGGTTCGTACCGGCGTCAGCCTCAATGACCTCGTGTCCGTCGATGACGTAGCTGCCGCAGAGATCTACCCTGACGCGGGCGGCATGCCGGTCCAGGCGGGCGGGCTGGGTGGTGCCTGCGGCGCAATCGTGCTGTGGACCAAGCGGTAGGATCCCGATCTCCCCACGCCGCACGTCCGCTAGAAGCGGATTCCCGCTGTAATGGGCAGATAGTTCGCGGCGTTTTTCACCACATGCTCCCGCGCCTCGATGAAAGCGTGCAGACCCGGGATCCGGAAGCCGACGCCGCCGTTCAAGCCGAAGTTCGTGCCGGAGCTGGCGCCGACCGCGGTGTTGTCCTGCTTGTAGGCTCCCGCCCCGACCACGAAATAGGGCGCCAACGGGACCCCGGGAGTGCGGGGCGCGAGCACCGCGTTCAGCGTGCCCGCCAGCGTGCTCTCGTGCGCTCGCTCCGCCGGACACGATCCGACGCAGTCGGCCAGCGGGTTGAAGTAGCTGAAGCCAAATCGGTTATAGAGCGCCTCGACCCGGAGCGCGGTGGTCTTGCGCGCAGCCGTGAGCTCCAGCGCGCCCTGGAGCTGATAGCCGGTGTCGAGCCGGTAAAGGTAGCTGCCGTTTGGGAAGGCAACGCCGCCCGCGAGTAGGAGCTGCGTCGAGCGCGCGCCCTGGGCGCGCGCAGTCGGCGCGACCAGCAGCAGGAGCGCCAGCAGGGGCAATGCGATTCCTGGGAAAGCAGGACTGCGAACTCCGTACGACAGACGGTTCATCGAGCCCTCCGGTGCGGGGCGTCCGAAAGAAAGAACATACGCCCGCGGCCCAGCTTACGGCCAGTTCACGCCTGCGGCGCGCAGCCTCCACGGCCGGCGCGCAGGGTCCTCCGCCGCAACTTTCTGCCGGCGGCACGCTTAACGCATGATGCCGCGCCGAGTCAGGATCGTAGCGCGGGCGGACGTCGTCCGCCGCGGATGAGGATCCAATAGGAGGAACGGCAATGCGGAAGCTGAACCTGGGAATAATCGCACTGGCGCTGGCCCTCGTGCCCGTGGCGCTGTCGGCGCAGGAGACCGGCCGCCCCGATAGCCTGGGCATGGGCGGGGGTATGGGCATGATGGGCAACCCGGCGAGCATGGTGCTGCGGCACCAGGCGGAGCTGGCGCTGACCCCCGGCCAGCTGGAGAAGCTGGGCAAGATCCGCGACAAGTTCGAGCACGAGAACGGCGAGGCGCTCAAGGACATGTCCAAGCAGCGCGAGGAGATGGTGAAGAAGTACGGCTCCGGGCCGTACACCGACGAGCAGCGCCAGAAGATGCGCGCCGAGCGCGCCGAGCACGGCGGCCAGTATCAGAAGCTGGCCGAGAACTCGCGCAAGGCCCGCGAGGAGATCCGCAAGCTGCTGACGCCCGAGCAGTTCACGAAGCTGCAGCAGTACAATCAGATGGGCCGCCGCCCCGGCGGCGCGGCCGGCGACCAGGACCGGCGCTAGAGAAAGCAGAGGCGGGCGACCCGAACCGGGGTCGCCCGCCTCCCTTGTCCTGTCCAAGAACGGCGATCAGCGACCGCTGTCGGCGCTCTCCGCGCAGGGCGCGCCTTCCGCCGTGGCCGAGTCGCAGCGCAGGCCCAGCGCGTGCCGCAGCAGCGTGTACGGGTTCAGCTGGCGGGACTTCCACCAGTGGTCGCTGTCGTCCAGCAGCGACGCGATGCCCAGGTGCAGGTGCGACGAGCCCTTGACCGTCCCCGTGCGACCGACGTAGCCCAGCACCTGTCCCTTCTGCACCGCCTCGCCTTCCTGCAGCCCCCGGGCATAGCCGCTCAGGTGCGCGTAGTAGAAGACGAAGCGCCCCGAGCTGTCCAGCAGTCGCACCGTGCGCCCGCCGCCGCGGTCCCACTTCAGCTTGAGCACGGAGCCATCCACTGCCGCCACCACCGGTGTCCCCCTGGGCGCCGGGATGTCGATGCCCTTGTGACTGTGCCCCTTGCGGGCATTGCCGAAGCTGTCGCGCAGCTGGTCGCGGGTGATGCCGAGGACGGGAACGAGGGCGTCTGCGAGGGAGGCGAGGAAGCCACCGGATTCGTCGGTGCGGCTGACGGTGGGCGGCGGCGGGGTCGTTCGGGAGCGGAGGCGGAACGGCCGCTCCGCCGTCGTCGCGTCGCCCGCCGGCGACGCCGAGTGGCTCAGCGAGAACGAACCGGCGCTCCGTCGCCAGGGCGTCAGGGCGTCCAGCCGGAACGGCTGTCCCCCGAATACGTGCGCCGTGGCCGTGTCCAGCCGCGGCTGGCTCTGGGCCCGCGCCGGCTCAGGTGCCCCGGCGAGCACCAGCCCGGTGGATACGAGGATTAGAGTCGCGGGGATGCGAGTTGCCATCGTCGGTAGGGACTCCATCACCGGTCCGTAGTTGCGGGGCGTCGCCGGGGTCAGCCGCGCCGCGTCAACGGAGCCAACTTGGGTCCGTGAAGACGACGCCGCAACCTTCACGTTGCCGGCAAGCTCCGCATCAGCATGTGACCATTGACGTAATCGCTTTCAAAACGCAGAGATGCGTCCGTCGGACCCGGAGGGGATGCCGGCACGGACCCGGGGCGCCCCGGCCGCATTCCTGTCCCAAACCCCTTCGCGGAGCCGCGCTGGCCTGCTGCCCCGCGCGCCGGTACATTGCGCGCCGCCCACGCGGCCGGCGGCCCGCACATTCGCGCCGGCGGGTGAACGGCGCCGCACCGCCCGGGGTAGCAGAGCGAATCGAGTCCGAGACGACGGAAGGCGGATCGTGCAGATATCGGAAGGCTACGACACTTACAACGCGGCCTACGTGGAGGAGCAGCACCAGCGCTACCTCCGCAGCCCCGCCTCCGTGGACGAGGCGTGGCGCCGCTACTTCGCTGCCGCGGGCGCGGACGGCAACGGCTCGGGGTCGGACGGTGCGACGGCGGTTCCCACGGCCCAGGCACTGCGCGTGGCGGTGGCGGCGGCGGAGCTGGTGGACGCCTACCGGCTGCACGGGCACCGGCTCGCGCGCCTGAACCCCCTGGGCGAGAGCGGCCCGCTTCACAACGCCCAGCTCGAGCCGGAGTTCTACGATCTCACGCTCGCGGAGCTGGAGACGGTCCCCGCCGCCGCCCTGGGCTTCTCCAGCGACGGCACCGTGGCCGATCTGCTCCACTGGCTGAAGTCGGTCTACACCGGGCCGATCGGCTACGAGTACGAGCACATCGCCGAGCCGGGGCGGCGGCTCTGGCTGCGGGATCGGATCGAGCAGGGCTCGCACCTGCAGCCTCTGACCCCGGAAGCGAAGAAGAACCTGCTGCGCCGCCTCACGGCGCTGGAGGCGCTCGAGCAATTCCTGCACAAGGCCTACCTGGGCCAGAAGCGTTTCTCGGGCGAGGGCACCGACATGCTGGTGCCCATGCTGGACGTGGCCATCGAGCGTGCGGCCGCCGCCGGCGCCCGCGAGATCATCATCGGCATGGCGCACCGGGGCCGGCTGAACGTGCTGGCGCACGTGCTGGGCGTGCCCTACGCGCGCATCGTCGCCGAGTTCGAGGGCGTGCACCCGGCCTCCGAGAGCACGGGCGACGTGAAGTACCACATCGGCGGCGAGGGCACCTATGCCACCGTGTCGGGCCAGCCGCTGAACGTGATCATGGCGCCGAACCCCAGCCACCTGGAGTTCGTGGACCCGGTGGTCGAAGGCATGGTACGCGCCAAGCAGACCGACCTGCGCTCGCTCACGGAGTCCCGCAACGAGGACGTGGTCCTGCCCGTGCTCATACACGGCGATGCCGCCTTCGCCGGCCAGGGCGTGGTCCCCGAGACGCTGAACCTGATCGAGCTGGCGGGCTACCGCACGGGCGGCACGCTGCACGTCATCACCAACAACCAGATCGGCTTCACCACGCTGCCGGAGGCATCGCGCTCGACCCGCTATTCCAGTGACCTGGGCAAGGGCTTCGACATCCCGATCTTCCACGTGAACGCGGACGAGCCGGAGGCGTGCCTGGCGGTGGCACGCCTGGCCATGGAGTACCGCGCGCGCTTCCACACCGACGTGCTCATCGACCTGGTCGGCTACCGGCGCTACGGCCACAACGAGGGCGACGAGCCCGCCTACACGCAGCCGCGCATGTACGCCGCCATCGCCCAGCACCCGTCGGTTCGCAGCATCTGGGCGGACCGGCTGGTGCGGGAAGGCGTGCTGACCGAGGAGGAGGTCGGCGCCGAGTGGGAGGCCGCGTACGGCCGCTTCGTCGAGGCCCAGGCGGAGGTGAAGCGGCAGGCTGCCGCCGGCGACGAGGGCGAGGGCGACCACCGGCCCCCGGCTCCGGTGCAGGTGGGCGAGGCCGAGGTCACGGGCGTGGCCGAGGCCAGCCTGCGCGCGCTCGACCTCGAGCTGCACGCCTGGCCCGAAGGCTTCGCCGTGCACCCCAAGCTCGCGCGCCAGCTCCAGCGCCGCGCCCGGGCGGTGCCCGAGGGCGGCGCCATCGACTGGGCGCACGCCGAGGCGCTGGCACTCGCCTCGCTCCTGGCCCAGGGCGTGCCCGTCCGGCTCACGGGCCAGGACGTGGAGCGCGGCACCTTCAGCCAGCGCCACCTGGTGCTGCACGATGTCGAGAGCGACGCGGTGTGGGCGCCGCTCGCCCACCTGAAGGAGGCCGCCGCGGCCTTCCAGGTCTACAACTCGCCCCTCTCCGAGCTGGCCGCGCTCGGCTTCGAGTACGGATTCTCCGTGGCCGCCCCCGACGCGCTGGTCGCCTGGGAGGGCCAGTTCGGCGACTTCGCCAACGGCGCCCAGGTCATCATCGACCAGTTCCTGGCCTCCGGCCACGCCAAGTGGGAGCAGGAGAGCCGCCTCGTGCTCCTGCTCCCCCACGGCTCGGAAGGCCAGGGACCCGAGCACACCAGCGCCCGCATCGAGCGCTTCCTGCAGCTCGCCGCCGAGGGCGAGATGACGGTGGCCGACTGCACCACTCCGGCGCAGTACTTCCACCTGCTGCGCCGCCAGGTCCTCTCGCCCCGGCGCCGGCCCCTGATCGTCTTCACGCCCAAGTCGCTGCTGCGGCATCCCCGGGCGACGTCGTCCCTCGCCGAGTTTGCCTCCGGCGGCTTCCGGCCCGTCCTGGACGACACCGGTGCCGCCGGCCGCGCGGGCGATGTCACCCGCGTCGTGCTCTGCACCGGCAAGGTCTACTACGACCTGGCCGGCACCGACGAGCGCAAGCAGCATCCCGAGACGGCGCTTGTGCGCGTGGAGGAGCTCTACCCCTTCCCCCGCGAGCCCCTGGCCGAGGTACTGGAGCGCTACGCCGGCCTGCTCGAGCTGGTCTGGGCCCAGGAGGAGCCCCAGAACATGGGCGCCTGGACCTTCATGGAGCCCCGTTTGCGCGCCCTCGCTCCTGACGGGGTGCGCCTCGCCTACGTGGGCCGCCCCGAGCGCGCCGCCCCCGCGGAGGGCTACGGCAGCGCCCAGGCCGTGGAGCAGGCCCGCATCGTCGGCGCCGCCTTCGCCCCGCTGGGCGGCGGCGCCCCGGCCCCGCGCAAGCGCACGCCGCAGAAGCGCCGCTAGCGGCCCACGCCCACGAAACGAAGCTGCCCGATGGCGGACGCCACCGGGCAGTTTTCTGCTCTCCACCGACCTCGCGCGTGAGCCTACTTCATCTTGATCAGGATCACCGCGCTGCCGTCGTCCTTCCCCAGGTACTCCGCCGCCGGCCGCCCC
>JADGQX010000226.1 GCA_017881445.1 Gemmatimonadota bacterium
TGCCGTCGCCATTGGACTCGTGGGCGCCGAGGCCAACCTGGCGCTGCGCCGCCGGCAGCCCGGCGTGCCAGCGCTCTGACGTGGCGGGCGCCGGCGGTGCCGCCGGCGCCATCCCCGCCTACATTGCCGGCGGCGTTCCGTGGGTGATCGGCCCGTGCTCTCCCCGGCGAAGGATGGATCGTATGCAGCGCTCGTCTTGTGTCGTGCTGGCCGCGGCGCTTCTGCTGGCCGGCACCGCGCCGGGCCGGGCCCAGACCGCCCCCCGGGTGAAGATCGACGCCGGCCTGCTGGAGGGAACCGTGTCGCCCGCCGGGGTGCGCATGTTCCGGGGCATTCCCTTCGCCGCGCCGCCCGTGGGTGAGCTGCGCTGGCAGCCACCGCGGCCGGTGCCCGCCTGGAAGGGCGTGCGCAGCGCCACGGGCTTCGGCCCGCGCTGCATGCAGCTCCCCATCTTCAGCGACATGGTGTTCCGCTCCAACGACATGGGCGAGGACTGCCTGTACCTGAACGTGTGGGCGCCGGTGCGGAAGGCGGCGGAGCGGCTGCCGGTGCTGGTCTACTTCTATGGCGGCGGCAACGTGGCGGGCGACGGCTCGGAATTCCGCTACGACGGCGAGAGCCTGGCGAGGAAGGGCCTGGTGGTGCTCACCGTGAACTACCGGCTGGGCGTCTTCGGCTTCCTGGCGCACCCCGAGCTGACGCGCGAGTCGCCGCACCATGCCTCGGGCGACTACGGGCTGCTGGACCAGGCCGCCGCGCTCGCCTGGGTGCGGCGCAACATCGCGGCCTTCGGCGGCGACCCCAAACGGGTGACCATCGCCGGTGAGTCCGCCGGCTCCATCGCCGTGAATGCCCAGATGGCGTCGCCGCTGTCGCGTGGGCTCATCGCCGGGGCCATCGGCGAGAGCGGCGCCATGATCTACCCGACCTTCGCCCCGGCGCCGCTGGCGGTGGGGGAGCAGGACGGGCTGAAGTTCGCCGGTACCCTGGGGGCGGGGGCGACGTCGCTTGCCCAGCTGCGCGCCCTCCCCGCCGACAGCCTGCTGCGCGCCACCGCCGGACCCGGGCGAGGCCGCTTCTCGGTCACCCTGGACGGCTGGTTCCTGCCCCGGTCGCCCGAGCAGATCTTCGCCGCCGGCGAGCAGGCGCACGTGCCGCTGCTGGTGGGGTGGAACACCGAGGAGTCGGGCTGGCGGGGACTGCTGGGCGCGCAGGAACCGACGCCGGAGAACTACGTCGCGGCGGTGCGCAAGTTGTTCGGCGCCAACGCCGACGAGGCGCTGCGCCTCTTCCCCGGCAGCACGCCGGAGCAGGTCATGGAGTCCGCCACCGCCCTGGCCGGTGCCCGGTTCATCGCCTACAGCACCTGGAAGTGGGCGGAGCTGCAGGGCAGGACCGGCGGGCGACCGGTCTACCGCTACCTCTACGCCCAGCCGCGGCCGCCGAGCCGGGCGCCCTCGCCCAACCCCCCGCCCCGGGGGGCCGTGCATTCCGCCGAGATCGAGTACGCCCTGGGCAACCTGGCCACCAACCAGGTCTTCGCCTGGACGCCGGAGGACCACACGGTGTCGGCGGCGATGCAGGCGTACTTTGCCAACTTCGTGAAGAGGGGGAACCCGAACGGCCCGGGGCTGCCGCCCTGGCCGGCCTCCAACTCGGGCGACAGCGTCCGGGTCATGGTGCTGGACACCAATCCGCGTGCGGAGCCGATGCGGTACGGCGCGGGGTTCCGGTTCCTCGACCGGGTCTATTCGGCGGAGGAGAAGCGCTAGCGCGCTACTTCGAGTGGTGGTGCGAGGTGTCCGGCGGGGCGGCGCCGGCGGGTCGCGCGGCCGCGTCTTGCGAGAGGCCCGCGCCCGAACGCCGCCGAGCGCGGGTGCTGTCCGTTCATCATCCGAGCCAGCGCGTGACCCGGATGACCTGGCGCACGAGCCACTGGGCCGCCGGCGTCAGGTGTGTGAGCGACGGGGCGCTCGGGTACAGACGGGGAGTCAGGCTCGGCGAGTCGCCAGCTCGTGGGCGCCGGCGCACTCCCCCGCGTAGCGTCGGATCTGCCGCACCATGGCGGCCAGGCCGTTGGCGCGAATGGGGGAGAGTTGCGCCCGCAGCTCGGTCCTGTCCAGGAAGAAGAGCTCGGCCGCCAGGATCTCGGCAGGCGTGCGGCCGTTCAGGACCCGCAGCAGGAGGGCGACCATGCCCCGATTGATGCGGGCGTCGCTGTCACCGGACAGGCGGAGCCGGCCGTCCTCCAGCTCTGCCCTGATCCACACGCTCACCTGGCAGCCGGGGATGGCGTAGCGGTCCGTCCGGAGCTCTCCGTCCGCCGCGGGCAGCGCATCCCCCTGGGCAATGAGGTACTCGTAGCGCGCCAATCCGACCTCCAGGCCGGACATCTGGTCGATGATCCCGACCTGCACCTCGTCGATGGACGACGACGGCTCACGCATGTGCGCCGAGCGGTGCGTACCGTCCCGGGATGCCGGTCTCGATCGGATTGCCGGGGTCGTTGCTCCACTCGAACCAGCCGCCGTCGTATACTGAAACTCGGGGCCAGCCGAGCAGCCAGGCGTTGAAGAACGCCTCACTGCCGCGCCAACCGGTGCCGCAGTAGAAGGCGTTGTGCCTGTCCGGCGTGATCCCGGCCGCCCTCCACGCGGCCTCGATCTCGCCATACTCCCGGCAGGTGTGATCGAGGTTGCGATAGTTCTCCATGTGGTAGGCGTCCGTGCCGCATTCGGCGAAGACCGCGCCGGGGATCCGCCCTTTCTTCTGGATGTAGTTGTAGCCGCTGACCTGGCCGATGTACTCGGGCCAGCTCCGGACGCACACCAGGTTGGCGTCGGCGGAGGCCAGGATCGCCTTCGCCTCCGGCAGGTCCACCGCCAGCTCCGGGGCAGCGGGGATTTCGCCCCCGAAGTCCGCGACGGGCCGCCTCTGGCTCTCCTCGTCCGTGACTTCGTAGCCCGCGTCCAGCCACGACTGGAGGCCCCCGTTCAGGATCCGCACGTCCAGCGCGCCGGCCCAGAGCATGATGAAGGCGCAGCGGAAGGCGGCGATCTGCCCGGCGCTGCTGCCCGGGAAGGGATCGCGGTTGTCCGGGAAGGAATTTCGCCCGTACAGCACGACCGTGGTGTCACGGGTGATGCCCAGCTTCTGGAGCGCCTCCCGCACTTCCGCCGGCGAGCGCCGGTTCCAGGTGTCCGGCGACTCCAGCGTGTTTGTGTCCAGGTCAAGCGCGCCCGGGATGTGGCCCTTCTCGTAGTCGCCACGGTTCTGGTAGTGAGCATGGCAGAGGACGAAAGGGCCGCCTGAGTGCTCGGGCGCGCTCCCCCGGTAGATGAGCTCGCTCAGCCACCTGGCAGGAACCAGGTGCCGGTACCGCGGCAGGTACTCCAGGGGCAGCCTCTCGTCCGCGCACCATTCGGGCGCGAAGCCAGGGTAGACGCCGACATCTGCATAGCCGGAGCGCGCGAAGCCGCGCGCCACCTGCTCGGCCTCGTCCACGTCGTAGCCGTAGACGACGACGGGGCGCTCCGGCTGGATCCCCTTTGCGCGCACGATCTCGATCCAGTCGAGGTAGCCGGCCCACTTCAACGGCAATGTGCGCGCGCCGGGGATGTGCCCGCCGCGCGCTTCGCCCCGCAGGCGCCAGCCGTTGTAGGCGTCGATCGGGCCGGCATCGATCAGCTGGAGCTGCGGATCGTGCAGCCGCTCGCGCAGCTCCCGGGTGGAGAGGCGGTTCACGGCATCGGCCATGGCAGGCACACTCAGGCTGGAGGAGCCAGGGAGCGGTGCATCACGACGTCGCCCGCAGCATCCAGACGGAGAACCACCGGCGCTCGTCGGTCCAGACGCGTTCGGGCGCCCAGCCGGCGCTCGCCGCCAGCGCACGGAACGCCGCCAGCGTGTACTTGTGCGAGTACTCCGTGGTGATGTGGTCGCCCGGGCGGAACTCGAACGCGAGCGCGGAGCCCGCTTTCCCTCGCGGCGGCAATTTCACGACGGAGCGGCGCGCCGCGACCAGCCGCATCTCGATCCTGAAATGCTCCTCGTCGTAGAAGGCGCGGTGCCGGAACGTTCCCGGGTCGAAGTCGGCGCCGCATTCCCGGTTGATGCGCCGCAGCAGGTTCAGGTTGAACTCCGCGGTGACGCCCTCGGGGTCGTTGTAGGCGCGCTCGAGCGTGGCGCGGTCCTTGTGGAGGTCGGCGCCGACGAGCAGCCCACCGCCCGGCCCGCAGAGCTTCCTCACCCGGGTCAGCAAGGCGACGGCGTCGCCCACCTCGAAGTTGCCGATGCTGGAGCCGGGGAAGAAGGCGACGGTCCGCGCCGGGTCCCCGGACGTGCGCGGCAGCGACCATGCGCGCGTGTAATCGGCACAGACGGGCTGGATCTCCAGCGCGGGGAACTCCCCCGCCAGGGAGACGGCGAACTGGTGGAGCTGCGTGCGCGAGATGTCCACGGGCAGGTACGATAGGGGCGCGCGCAGGTGCCGCAGCAGCAGGCGTGTCTTGACGCCGCTCCCGCTCCCGAGCTCCACGATGCGGGCGTTCGACCCGACGGCATCCGCCACCTCGCCGATATGGCGCTCGAGGATCGACAGCTCGGTTCGCGTGGGATAGTACGCGTCGAGCCGCGTGATCCGGTCGAAGAGGAGGGCGCCGGCCTCGTCGTAGAAGTACTTCGGCGGCAGCTTGCGAGGCACGGTCGAGAGCCCGGCGCGCACATCGTCGTAGAGCCGGTCGGCCCGCGGGTGGAGGTCGTGGAGCGCGGGGCCTGGCCTCGTGGCCGCCACGACCGCCGCCCCGTGATCCTCTGCCGAAATCCGCCGCACGGCCATGGCTCCCCCTCCTTCAACCCGCGACGCTCCCCCCGAGCGCCTGTGGCCGCATCCGTCCGATCGCGCGTCGCCCGGCATAATGGGACCATCCCGCCGGGACGCAAGCGCCGACAGGACGCGCGAGGTTCGCCCTTTCGACCCGGCGAACGGGGTGCCCGGCCCTACGAACCAACTCGGTCGATCCGCACGATGCCCCGGCGGCAGCCCCGGGGCAAGCAACCCGCGTCCTCCAGCCCCGCTCGCGGCGGAGGGTCGGGACCCGCTAGAATCAGCGCCCGGGGAGTTGGTCCCGGGCAACCCGCCTTCAACCGACGAATGCGCCATGAGAAAACTCTTCCTCCCACTCGTCGCTGGCCTCGCGCTCTCCGCCCCCGCCCCCGCCCCCTACGCCGCCGCGCAGTCGGTGGCGGTGGCCCAGGCGCAGCATCCGGCCTGGGCGCGCGACGCGGTGATCTACGAGGTGAACGTGCGGCAGTACACGCCGGCGGGCACCTTCGCCGCCTTCCAGCAGCAACTGCCGCGGCTGCGCAAGCTGGGCGTGGACATGCTCTGGCTCATGCCGGTGCAGCCCATCGGCAAGGCCAACCGCAAGGGGTCGCTGGGGAGCTACTACTCCGTGGCCGACTACCGGGGCGTCAACGCCGAGTATGGCAACGCGGCCGACTTCAAGGCGCTGACCGCGGCGGCCCACCGGCTGGGGATGAAAGTGATCCTGGACTGGGTGCCGAACCACTCGGCCTTCGACAATCCCTGGATCACGCAGCACCCGGATTGGTACGTGCACCGTCCGGACGGCTCCATCTCCAACGCCCGCGACAACGAGGGCCGGGCGACCGACTGGACCGACGTGGCCGAGCTGAACTACGACAACGCGGCCATGCGCCTGCAGATGATCGCCGACATGCGCTACTGGCTGGACAGCATGGGCGTGGACGGCTTCCGCTGCGACGTCGCCGGCGGCGTGCCCTACGACTTCTGGCGCCAGGCGCGGACCGCGCTGCGGGCCGGGCACAGGGGGCTCTTCATGCTGGCGGAGGCGGAGGACCCGAAGATGCACGAGTTCTTCGACATGACCTACGGCTGGGAGCTGCACCACCTGCTCAACCAGGTCGCGCAGGGCAAGGCGGGGACCGGGGTGCTGGACGCCTACCTCGCCAAGCAGCGGCAGAGCTACCCGGCCGACGCCTACCGCATGTACTTCACCAGCAACCACGACGAGAACAGCTGGAACGGCAGCGAGTTCGAGCGCATGGGCGCCAACCACAAGCCCGCCTTCGTCCTGGCCGCCACGCTGCAGAACTCCATGCCCCTGCTCTACACCGGGCAGGAGGCCAGCATGCAGAAGCGGCTGCGCTTCTTCGACAAGGACACCGTGGACTGGGGCGGTGCCTCGCTGGCGGACTTCTACCGCACACTCTTCCAGCTCAAGCACCGGCAGGCGGCGCTGGCCAACGGCGCGGCCGGCGGAACGCAGGTGACGCTGAAGACCGACGGCGGCGACAAAGTCTACGCCTTCACCCGCACCCGGGGCGCGAGCACCGTGCTGGTGGCGGTCAACTTCAGCGACGTCGCCTCCACCGTGACCTACCAGGGCCTCCAGCGGCCGGGCGGCTACACGGACGGGTTCACGAAGGCGACGATCGAGCTGCCGCCGGCGGGCAAGCTCGCGATCCCCGCGCATGGGTATCGCGTGCTGGTGCGCTGAGGCGGGCGGGGGGGCGGGGGGGCGGGGGGGCGGCAACGCTCACCTGGAGGAGCGCATGCTACGTCGGCTAGTCGAACGCGCGGCGGTTGCCCTGCTGCTGGCTGCCGCCGGCGGGTGCGGCGGCGGCGTCGCCCTGCCGGAGCTCTCGCCCTCCGCCGTGGGCGACACGGCCGGGCTGCTGGCGCGCGGCGCCTACATCGTCCGCGACGCCGCCGTCTGCGGCGGGTGCCACGCCGCCGACCCGGGCCATGCCCCGGACGGTGACCTGAGCGGCGGCCTCGAGTTCAAGGACTGGCGCCTGGGCACCATCCGGGCGTTCAATCTCACGCCCGACTCCGCCACCGGGATCGGCGGCTGGAGCGAGGCCGCCATCGTGCGCGCCATCCGCACGGGGGTGCATGCCAATGGCGGCGTGCTCGCGCCCGTCATGCCGTACGCCTGGTTCAACGGCATGTCGGAGAGGGACGCCTGGGCCGTCGCCCGCTACCTCGAGAGCCGGCCGGCCGTGCACCACCCGGTGAAGGACAGCCACAGCCTGTTCTACCTGCTGGGCAAGCCCTTCATCCGCCCGGTGACCCGGCCGGCCGCGGCCGCGCCGCCCGCCGGTCCCACGGCCGAGTATGGGCGCTACCTGGCGAACCACGTGGCCATCTGCGTCGATTGCCACACGCCCCGGGGCGGGCTGCGCTCCACCCCGAAGCTGGACCGCCTCTTCGCGGGAAGCGCCAGTCCGCCCAGGGACTTCCCCGCCAATCCCGCCAACCTCACGCCGGACAGCGCCACCGGCATCGGCCGCTGGGGCGAGGACGAGTTCCTGCGCACGCTGCGCACGGGCGTGAACCCGCGCGGCGACACGCTGAATCCCTTCATGCCCTGGCGCGAGCTGCGCCGCATGAGCGACGACGACCTGCGCGCCATCTACCGCTACCTGCGCACGATCCCGCCCATCCGCAACGAGGTGCCCCGGCGGAAGGCCGCCGGGGGCTGACCGTGGACCGCCGACTTCCTGGGCGGCCCAACGCTCATCTCACACAAAATCACGAAGGACTGCCGAAGCCATCCTTGCCGGGCGGACGAGGCACGCCGCGCCAAGCAAGCCACCGGCATTTGTTGTTGTAAAAATAATAACAACAACATCTTGCGTGGCCCGGATGCCGGGGTGGCCCGGCTTC
>JADGQX010000056.1 GCA_017881445.1 Gemmatimonadota bacterium
CGCGGAGCTGGCCGCGGCTCTGCTCGGGCTCGGCCGGCGGGAGCTGGCGCTGCACCTGCGCGCCCACGGTCGGGCGGGTGGCGCGCTCTGGACGCTGGCCGGGCGGGTGGCGCCGGCGGCCCGCTCCGCCGGGGCGCTGCTGCTGCTGAACGACCGCGTGGACATTGCCCTGGCGCTGGCCGCCGCGCCCGCCGCCGGCGCCGCCGGCGCCGGCGCCGGCATGGTGGAGCCGGGCATGCGGTTGCCCGGGGTACAGCTGGGCGCTCGCTCGCTGCCCGTGGCCGCCGTCCGGCGCTTGCTGCCGGAAGGCATGCCGATCGGCGCCTCCGTGCACGAGGTCGCGGAGGCGGCCGGCGCCGCGGGCGCGGGGGCGGACTGGCTGCTGCTGGGCACGATTTACCGGACGCCCTCGCATCCGGGTCGCCCCGGCGCCGGCCCCGCGCTGGTGGGGGCGGTGGCGGCGGTCACCGCCCTGCCGCTGATCGCCATCGGCGGGCTGACCCCGGAACGGGTCGGCGCGGTGGTCGGGGCGGGGGCGCACGGCGTGGCCGTGCTCCGGGGGATCTGGTCCGCGCCCGATCCGCGGGCGGCCATCATGCGCTATCTTGAGGCGTTGCAGCACGTCACGGAGTCGAGGGACTGAATGATCATGCCGGAGCCGACCATCGCCATCACCATCAACGGCAGCACCAGGCAGGTTGCGCCGGGGCTGACCATTCCCGAGCTGCTGGAGAGCCTGGGGCTGGATTTCCGCCTGGTCGTGGTGGAGCACAACCGCGCCATCCTGGAGCGGGCGCGCCTGCCCGAGGTCGAGGTGAAGCCGGGCGACAACCTCGAGGTGGTCCACTTCGTCGGCGGCGGCTGAGTCACGCGGATCACGCGAAGCGGTCTCACGCAGAGCCGCCGAGCGCGCGGAGAGCAGGCGCTGTATGGATTCTGGGATGCCCCGGTGCTCGCGGTTTCGCCGGTTACCGGCTGTATGTAGTTGAAAAAACAAAAGATCGGATGTCGTCGGCCGCCCGGGCGTCGTCAGTGGTCCCGGCAGGGCCGTTCTCCGCGAGCTCTGCGGCTCCGCGTGAGATGCCGTACTCATGAACCGAGATGGAGCGCCGGATGGCCAGCGTGATGACTCAGCCCGACACCTTCACGATCGCGGGCCGCGAGCTGCGCTCGCGACTGATCGTCGGGACGGGGAAGTACCGGACGAACGAGGAGATGGTGCGCGCGATCGAGGCCTCGGGCGCGGAGGTCGTGACCGTGGCGGTGCGGCGGGTGGACCTGGACCGGACGAAGGAGGAGGGGATCCTCTACCACCTGGATCCGTCGAAGATCGCGCTGCTGCCCAACACGGCCGGCTGCTACAACGCCGAGGACGCGATCCGCTACGCGCGGCTGGGGCGGGCGGCGGGCATGTCGGACTGGATCAAGCTGGAGGTGATCGGCGACGAGCGCACGCTGCTGCCGGACACCGCGGCCACGCTGGAGGCGGCGAAGGTGCTGGTGGCGGAGGGCTTCAAGGTGCTCGCTTACACCAACGAGGACGTCATCACGGCGCTGCGGCTGGAGGACCTGGGCTGCGCGGCCGTCATGCCGCTGGCCTCCCCCATCGGCAGCGGGCTGGGGCTGGTGAACCCCTACTACGTGCGGGAGATCAAGACTCGCCTCTCCGTGCCGGTGATCGTGGACGCCGGGGTGGGTACCGCTTCCGATGCCTGCGTCACCATGGAGCAGGGGGTGGACGGCATCCTGATGAACACGGCCATCGCCCAGGCGAAGGACGCGGTGCGCATGGCGCGGGCCATGCGCCTGGCCGTGGAGGCGGGCCGCGAGGCCTACCTGGCCGGCCGCATGCCGAAGCGGGAGGTGGCGGTGCCGTCGTCGCCCACCCGGGGCATGCTGGCTTGAGCCTGACCGCGCCGCGGCGGGCCGCGCTCGAGACGTTGAGGGCGGTGCGGCGCGGCGAGCTGCTGGACCGCGCTTTCGCGGGCGCGGCCGCGGCGCTGTCCACCCGCGACCGCGCCTGGACGCAGGAGCTGGTCTACGGCACGCTGCGACTGCGCGGGCGCCTGGACCACCTGCTCGCCGCGTTCGTGCGCCGCGGCCTGGACGCGGTCCGGCCCGATGTGCTCGATGCGCTGCGCCTGGGCGCATACCAGCTGCGCGAGATGGGGAGCGTGCCCGCCTACGCCGCCGTGTCGCAGGCGGTGGAGATGGTGCGGGGGGCAGTGGGGCAGGGAGCCACCGGGCTGGTCAACGGCGTGCTGCAGTCGCTGCGGCGCGAGGGCGACGCGGTGGTCTTCCCGGCGTTCGAGGACGACCCCGTCGCCCACCTGGTGAGCTGGGGCTCGCACCCGCGCTGGCTGGTGGAGCGCTGGCTGCGCTTCTTCGGCGCCGACGCCACCCGGGCGCTGGTGGAGGCCAATAACACGCGGCCGGAGCTGTTCCTGCGGCCGGTTGGCGTGCCGCCGTCGGAGGCCCTGGCAGCGCTGGCTGCCGACGGCATCGACGTCGCCCGCGTGAGCTTCGCGCCGGACGCGCTGCGGGTCGCGGGACCCGCCACGGCGTTCGACGCGCTGGCCGCGCTGCCGGCGCTGGTGCAGGACCCGGCCGCCGGCCTGGTCGCGCGTTACGCGGCCGTGCCGGCCGGCGCGCGGGTCGCGGACCTCTGCGCCGCGCCCGGGGGCAAGGCCATCGAGCTGGCCCAGGACGCGGGCTACCTCGCGGCGGCGGACATGTCGTGGGACCGGCTGGCCCGGCTGCGCGAGAACGTGGCGCGCCTGCCGGGGCAGCGCATGGGACTGGTGGTGGCCGACGCGCGCACACCACCCTTCCGGCCGGTGGACGTGGTGATCGTGGACGCGCCCTGCACGGGCACGGGCACACTGCGCCGGCACCCCGACGGCCGCTGGCGCCTCAGGCCCGAGGACCTGATCGCGCTGGCGCGCCTGCAGTTCGAGATCCTGGAGGCCGCCGCTGCCGTGGTCGCGCCTGGCGGGCTGCTGGTCTATGCCACCTGCTCGCTGGAGCCGGAGGAGAACGAGGAGCGGATGGACGCGTTCCTGGCCGGGCACCCCGAATTCGAGCCGGCGCCGCCCGCCGCCATGCCCGACCCCGCCCTGCTGGACGGGCGCGGCCGGCTGGTGGTGCGGCCCTGGGTCTTCGGCGCGGACGGCGCCTTCGCCGCCCGCCTGAGGCGCGCATGAGCCCGGTCATGGGCGATTCCATCCGGCACCGGCACGGGCCATCCCGCTATCGGACGGTGGAGCCCGGGCGCCCGGTCCGCTGGTGGCGCGTGACCGCCTACGGCCTGCTGGGCGCGCTGCTGGCCTTCGGCCTGGGCTACGCTGTGGCGGTGTTCCTGCTCTTTCCCGCGCCGGCCGACGCGGCGCCGGGCATTGCCGTGCCGCGGCTGCTGGGCCAGGACAGTGCCTGGGCCGAGCGCGCGCTGGCGGCGCGCGGGCTGCGCCTGGGCACCGTCACCGCCGTGCCCGACCCCGCGGCGGGGCCTGGCCAGATCGTGGCGCAGGACGCCCTGCCGGGGCAGCAGCTTCGCCGCGGCGCGCTGGTCCACGTGGCCGTGAGCAGCGGCGCCGCCCGCGCCACCCTGCCCAACGTGACGGGCTATGCCGCCAGTCGCGCCGCGGCGCTGCTGACCGCCCTGGGCTTCCAGCCCTCGCAGCAGGTCGTGCCGGGGGACCTGCCGGTGGGCCGGGTGGTGGGTGTCTCGCCCGCGCCCGGTCTCGCGTACGACCTGCCCGCGCGGGTGCTGCTCACCGTCAGCTCCGGCCCGCCGGCACCCGACAGCACGGCCCGCGCCGACAGCACCGCGGCGGACACGCTCCCGCACGGGGCCGCGCCTCCACCACCGCCGCCCCCGGCCCGCGGCACCCCGCCCGCCGACAGTGCCCGGCCGGTGCGCAAATGAGGGCCCGCACGCGCAACTGGCTGACCCGCGGGAGCGTGGTCGCCGCGCTGGGCGTGGTGGTGCTCCTGGGCTGGCTCAAGCGGGGCACGGTGCCGGTGCAGGCGGGCCAGCCCGCGCCCGAGCTGCGCTTCGCCTCGCTGGCGGGGGACACGGTGTCGCTCTCCTCGCTGCGCGGCCGGGTCGTGCTGCTGAACGTGTGGGCCACATGGTGCACGCCCTGCCGCTGGGAGATGCCCGCCATTCAGCGGCTCTACCAGCGCCTGGGCGGGCGCGGGCTGGTCGTGCTCGCGGTGAGCGAGGACGATGCCGGCACACCCGGCGGGGTCGCCGGCGGCACGCTGGGCGACGTCGCCCCCTTCGTGCGCCAGAACGGGCTCACGTTCCAGGTGCTGCTCGACCCCCGCAGCCGCACGCCACTGCTGTACGGCATTGCCGGGCTGCCGACCACGTTCGTGATCGACCGCCGCGGCCGCATCGTCCGCAAGGTGCTCGGCCCGGTGCGCTGGGACGAGCCCCCGTACAGCGCCGAGATCGAGCGCCTGCTGGAGGAGTGACATGCGCCGCCTCTGGGACTGGGCCATCCGCGAGTGGAATCTGAAGCTCGCCGCACTCGCCGTGGCCCTGCTGCTCTGGGCGACGGTCAAGTCCGAGGAGCTGGTCAGCACCGCGGTGACGGATGTGCCGGTGGGCGTCAACCTGCGGGACCCCCGCTGGCAGCTGGCCTCCCAACCCTCTCCCGCCCGCGTCACACTCCAGGTCACCGGCCCCGTGCGCGAGATCCTGCGCCTGGCCGTCGAGCGGCCCCGCGTGCTCGTCCCCGTGGAGGACGTGCGCGACTCCGTGCTGCTGGTGGTGCTGCGCTCGGGCTGGGTACAGCTCGCGCCCGGGCTCGACCGCACGCGCGTGGACGATGTCGAGCCCGCCATCGTGCGCCTCGTCTTCGATCCCGTGAGCACGCGCGATGTGCCCGTGGCGCTGCCCCTGCGCGGCGCGCTGCCCGCCGGGCTGCGCCTGAGCGGGCCCCTGGAGCTGGACCCGTCCTGGATCCGCGTGAGCGGCCCCTGGCGACGTCTCTCCCGCCTCGATTCCGTGCGGCTGTCGGCGCTGGACCTCCGGCGCCTGACCGACTCCACCGCCATCAGCATGGACATCGATACCGCGGGCCTGGGGCTGCAGCTGCGGCCGACCAGCGTGCGGGTGCGCGTGCCCGTGGCCCGCGCCGACACGGTCCCGGCGCCCGCCGACAGCGCCGCCGCCAACCGCCCGCCCGGCGCCGGCGGCGCCGCCCGCGAGTCCGCCCCCGCGCCCCGGCCGCTCTACGCGCCGGAGCCGTCCGATGGCTGAGCCGCTGCTACTGGGCATCGAGACCTCCTGCGACGAGACGTCCGCCGCCGTGCTGCGCGGTCCCATGCGGCTCCTCGGGCATCGCATCCTGACCCAGGACGTGCACGAGGTCTACGGCGGCGTGGTCCCCGAGCTGGCCTCCCGCGCCCACCTCCAGGTCATCGACACCGTGGTGGACTCCGCGCTCTCGGAGGCCGGCGTCACCCTGGCCCAGCTGGATGCCATCGGCGCCACGGCCGGGCCCGGCCTCATCGGCGCGCTTCTCGTCGGCCTCACCTGGGCCAAGGCCGTGGCCTACGCCCTGGGCCGGCCGCTCGTCGCGGTCCATCACATGGAGGCGCACCTCTTTGCCGCCTCCATTGACGACGCCGCGGCCCAGCCGCCCTTCGTCGCCCTGCTGGTCTCCGGCGGCCACACCATGCTGCTCTGGGTCCCCGAGTGGGGGCGCTACGAGCTGCTGGGCGAGACCCGCGACGACGCCGCGGGCGAGGCCTTCGACAAGGTGGCCAAGATCCTGGGGCTCGGGTACCCGGGCGGGCCCGTCATCCAGCGCGTGGCCGCCGGGGGCGATCCGGGGGCCTGGGCCTTTCCCCGCCCCATGCTGGCGTCCAACCAGCGGCCGGGCGAGGCCGACTACTACGACTTCTCCTTCAGCGGCCTGAAGACCTCGGTGCTCAACCGCGTGCACCACCTCCGGGCGGAGGGTGCCTTCGAGGGCGCGGTCCCCGACCTGGCCGCCTCCTTCCAGGCCGCCGTCGTGGGCGTGCTGGTGGCCAAGACCATGCGCGCCGTGGAGGAGAAGGGCTGCCGCCGTGTCCTCATCGGCGGCGGCGTCGCCGCCAGCGGGCCGCTGCGGGAAGCCCTGGCCCACGCCCTCGGCCCCGGCGGCGAGCTGTACTTCCCCTCGCCTCGCCTGGCCACCGACAATGGCGCCATGATCGCCCGCGCCGCGCTCTTCCACCTCGAGCGCGGCGCCCCCGGCGACATCGCGCCCCTGGACGTCACCGCGCGACCCGACATGGCGTTCCCGGGGCTGGTCCAGCCATGCTGACGCTCTTCCACTGCTCCGACCTGCACTTCGGACCGGCCTTCGAGCCGCGCGTAGGCGAGGCGCTGCTGCAGGCGGCGGAGATGCAGCAGCCGGACGTCATCGTCGCCAGTGGCGATTTCACCATGCGGGCGAAGCGCGAGCAGTTCCAGGCGGCTCGCGCCTTCCTCGACCGGCTGCCGTCCGCGCCGCTGGTGGTCACCCCCGGGAACCACGACGTGCCGCTCTACCGCGTCGCCGAGCGGATCTTCAGGCCCTACGAGTTGTACAGGGAGTACATCTCGCCCGACCTCGACTCGGTGCTGGTGCTGGACGAGGCGGTCATCGTGAGCCTGAACAGCACGGCGCCGCTGCGCGCCATTGTGAATGGCCGCATCTCACCGTGGCAGCTCGACTTCGCCGAGCGGGCCTTCGAGAAGGCGGCGCCGGGAATGGCGCGCATCGTCGTGGCGCACCATCACTTCGCGCCCGCGCCCGACTACGAGGGCGGGCAGGTGATGCCCGACGCCAAGCGCTCGCTCGACCGCTTCACACGCCTGCGCGTGGACCTCCTCCTCGGCGGCCACCTGCATCGCGCCTACATTGGGAACTCGCTGGACATGTATCCGGGCGAGGACCGCGAGCACGGCATCATCATCGTGGAGTGCGGCACCAGCACGTCGCGGCGGGGGCGGGTACGCGAGCGCGAGAAGAACTCCTACAACCTGATCCGCGTCGGTGACGAGGTGGTCCGCATCAGTCACAACATGTTCTTCGAGGGCCTTGGTGATGCGCCGGGCTTCGCGCCCATCAGCCGCCACGTCTTCCCGCGCGCGGGCCGCCACCACCTGCGCGACCTGCGCGATCCCGCCGCGGCCGTGACCGCGGAGGACGGCCCGCCGTCCACCGCACTGGAGCGCGGGGACTGAGCATGCTCGGTTCCCGTTGCGACCGCCGCCGGTTCCCCCCGCGGGCTCGCGCCCGTCCGTGCGCGCTGCTCGCCGCCGCGGCGCTGCTGCTGGCGTCGGGCACGCGGCTGCGGGGCCAGGAGGTCGCGGCCCGGGACCAGGGCGCGGAGATCCGCAAGGTGTCCTTCGAGGGCGCGCACGCCTTTCCCGCGGCCGTGCTGAAAGGCGCCATCGAGACCGCGGCGACCCGCTGCACCAGTGCGCTGCTGATCTGCCCCTTCGGCCTGGGCAACGACCGCCAGCGGCTGGACCTGGAGACGCTGCGCGCGGACGTGCTGCGGCTGCGGCTCTTCTACTATCAGCACGGCTATCGGCAGGCCCGGGTGGAGGCGGCGACGAAGGCGGTCTCCCGGGGCGTGCGCGTCGCCTTCCAGATCGAGGAGGGGCGGCCGGTCCGGGTGGGATCGCTGGAGCTGGTGGGCGATTCCGTGCTGCCGGGCAACATCCGCGACCAGCTCGACCTGCACCGGGGCGACGCCTTCGGTACGCTGGCGTACGAGTTGGTCCGGGACACGCTCACGGCGCGCCTGGCGGACGCGGGCTACCCCCACGCCCAGGTGCTGGCCAGCTACGACCTGCCGCGGGACACGGCCCAGCTCGCCAGTGTGCGCTTCGAGCTCTATCCCGGGTCCCGTGCCCGTATCGACTCCATCGGAGTGACGGGCACGCGCCGCATTCCGCCCGACGTCGTCCGCAGCATGCTGACCTTCCGCCAGGGCGATGTCTATCACCAGGACGAGATCGTCAAGAGCCAGCGCAACCTCTTCGGCCTCGAGGTCTTCCGCCGCGTGGAGATCCGGCCCGACCTCGAGTTCCGCCCCGACTCCCTGGTGCCGGTGCTGGTGGACGTCACGGAAGGGGACATTCACAGCGTCCGCTTCGGCGCGGGCATCAACACGGCCGAGGCGTTCAACACCGAGGGGCGCTGGACCAGCCGCAGCTTCCTGGGTGGGGCGCGGCGGCTGGAGCTGCGGGCGCGCATCTCCAACTTGCTGGCCGGGCCGCTCGAAGGGCTGCCGGGGATGGAGACCAAGAGCGGCAAGTACGCCCTGCTCAATGGCGCGCTCACCGCTGACTTCCTGCAGCCGCGCCTCTTCTCCCCCCTGAACACGCTGGGCCTGGGCGTGTTCATTCAGCGCCAGAGCCTGCCGGACGTCTTCGTGCAGACCTCCAAGGGTGCCTACGTCTCGTTCAACCGCAACCTGGGCGGCGGCGCCAGCATCGCCCTGGGCTACCGCCCGGAGCTGACCGATCTGAAAGCCGACGACGACCGCATCTTCTGCGAGAACCTGGCCGTCTGCGACGAGCAGACGCAGGTGGAGGACATCCAGGTCCTCTCCACGCCCCACTGGCTGGCGCCGCTGACGCTGTTCTTCGCCCGCGACCGCAGCAACGCGCTCTTCTCGCCCACCAGCGGCTCAATTCTGCGCCTGGATGGCGAGTACGCGGCCACCGCCACGGGCTCCGACTTCGCCTACTGGCGCGTGGTGGGGGAGCTGACCGAGTACCGCCAGCTGCTCCCCGGCCTGGTGCTGGCCGCGCGCGTGCGCCCCGGCTTCGCCCGCTCGCTGGTCGAGCCCAGTGCCGGACAGGGGCTGGGGCTGCATCCCCAGAAGCGCTTCTTCGCCGGCGGCGCGAACAGCGTTCGCGGCTTTGCCCAATACCAGCTCGGCCCCAAGGTGCTCACCATCGATGCCGCCTCGCAGCTGGCCAAGCCGAAGGACCAGGGCGGCGCCGGCTGCACCGTGGTGGAGATCAACACCTCCACCTGCGACTTCTCCGTCCTCCCCGCCAGCGCCTTCGTCGCCCATCCGGTTGGTGGCGGCTCGCTGCTGGAGGGCAACGTCGAGCTGCGCTTCCCGCTCGGCCGCGGCAAGCTGCGGGGCGTGACCTTCCTCGACTATGGCCAGCTCTGGAAGACCCCCGCCGAGTTCCGCCTGCAAGGTCTCGTCTGGACGCCGGGGCTGGGTGTGCGATATTTCAGCGCCATTGGACCCATCCGCGTGGACGTCGGCTACAACCCGCAGGGCTCGGAAAGGCTCGACGTGCTTTCCACCGGGGTGCGCGTGCACGGGGGCGACGGCGTCTGCGACAGGCACTCGCCGGAGCCGGGTCCCGGCGAGCGCCTCGAGGACTGCGGCAGCCTGCAACCGGTGCAGAGCATGCCCTGGCCTCCGCGCAGCGGGTTCCTGGACCACCTTCAGCTGCATTTCTCCATCGGGCAGGCATTCTAGCCGTGAGACGCGTCGCGCTGACCTTCAGGTGGATTCTCGTCGGGACGATTGCCCTGCTGGCGATCGTGCTCGCCGGGATCTTCCTGCTGACGCGCACGCCCTGGGGCGTCCAGCGGGTGGGGCGCTACGCCGTCAACAGCATTGGCAGCTCGATCCACGGCCGGCTGACCGTGGGCCGCCTCGAGAGTGGCGGTCTGTTGGGCGGACTCACCCTGCGGCAGCTGGCCATCACGGATTCTGCGGGCACCCCCTTCGTGGAGGTGGACAGCGCCCGGGCGAGCTACAGCTGGCGCATGCTCCTCGGCGGCCAGATCGTGCTCAGCCGCCTGGAGCTGTTTCGCCCGCGCGTGGTCCTCGAGGAGCTGCCCGGCGACTCGCTCTGGAACTTCGAGAAGATCTTCCAGGACACCAGCACGGCGCCGGGCACGCCCCGGCTGATGCGCTTCGCAGACGTCACCATCCACGATGGCGACGCCGTCGTCGCCTACCCCTTCGAGCAGCCGGGGCCGATCCTCCCCGGCGACACCGCGCGCCTGATCATGCGCCGCGCCGGCCGGGGGCTGCAGCGGGTGATGCACTTCCAGGGCATCAATGCCCGCCTCCCCGACGTGCTCTGGGAGTCGCCGCAGGAGCCGGGGCGGCTCATCAAGATCGCCGCGCTCTCCGGCCGGGGATTCGTCTGGACCACGCCCTTCGAGTTGCGCCAGGCCTCCGGCACCGTCGCGCTGCACGACTCCATCGTCAGCTTCGACGCGCCCGACGTGCGCCTGCCGCTCACACACGGCTCCCTGGTCGGCCGCGTCGTCATCCACAACGGCTCCAACGATTACGACGTCAGGATCGGCGGCCAGCGGCTCGCCTTTGCCGACCTCGACTGGCTCTATCCCCGGCTCCCCAGGCAGGGCGGCGGCACCGGCACCATCCGCATCCTCACCGTGCCCAGGGGCACGCTCTGGATGATCCAGAACGCCCGGCTGCAGGCGCCGGGCACGAACGTGGCCGGCTCCTTCGGCATCGTCACCGGCGACACGCTCTACTTCACCCAGGTCAGCCTGCGCGCCGCGCCCTTCGACCTGAAGCTGGTCCAGTCGATGCTCCCCGGGAAGCTGCCCATCCAGGGGCTGCTCATGGGGACACTGGTCGTGCAGGGGCCGCTTTCGGCGCTGCGCACGCACGGCGACCTGAGCCTGGCCGGCGGGCCCGGCGGCGGCGCGCCCTCGGCCATGAGCTGGAGTGGCACGGTGGACCTGAGGGGGCCCTACGGCGCCCAGGGCTTCCGCGCCGATCTCCGGGACCTCGACCTCGCCCTGCTCTCCGCCGTCGACCCCAGGATCAAGCTGGTGGGCGCCGTGTCCGGCCGCATCGATGCCACCGGCCGGCTCGACCGCTCCCTGAGCCTGGTCGCCGACCTGCAGCACACGCTCCCCGGCGCCACGGCCTCCCACATGACCGGCAGCGGCAGCGTGAGCTGGACGCCCCGCAGCTCCAGCGTGGACCTGAAGCTGGAGGCGGTACCCGTCGCCCTCGACGCCCTGGCCCGCGCCTTTCCGGCGCTTCGGCGCCTGGAGGGCAGTGTCCGCGGCCCCGTCACCGTGCGCGGCTCCCTCGCCGACCTGCTGGTGGACGCCGACCTGGCCACCCCCGCCGGGCGCGTGGCCGTCAATGGCCGCTTCGACCTGGAGTCGGCCCGTCCCGCCTATCACGCCTCGGGCGCCCTCACCGGATTCCACCTGGACCAGGTGGTCGATGGACTGCCGCCCACCAGCGTCAGCGGGCGCTACCGCCTGGACGGCGCCGGCAACGACCTGGGCACCGCGGACGCCACCCTCGCGCTCGATGTCAGCGCCGGCCGCGTGGGCGGTGTAACGCTCCTGGACGGCGTGCTGCGTCTGGCACTCGGCGATGGCCTGGCCCGCGTGGACTCCCTGCGCCTGGCCACCGTCGCGGGGACGCTCCAGGGCGCGGGCAGCTTCGGCGTGCGACCGGGGCGGAGCGGCTCCCTCGCCCTGCGCCTGGACGCGGATTCGCTGGGCGCGCTCCAGCCGCTCTTCTTCGCGGACACGGCCGCGCCCGGCGAGGCGCTGCCCCGGCTCATGGGCGGCACGCTGCACGGTACCGCCACCCTCACGGGCGGGCTGGACGCCTTCGATGTCTCGGGGGAGGCCGCCTTCTCCCGCGCCCGCTTCGGCGATGGCTCGGCCGCCCGGGGCCAGGCGCGCCTGACCGCCTCCGGCATCTTCTCCGCCCGCCCCGGCTGGAAGCTGGAGCTGAAGGCGGACTCGCTCCGCTTCCAGCGCTATCTCTTCCCGGCGACGACGCTCACCGCCGATTACGCGTCGCCCGCCGGCACGGTCGCGTTCTCCGGCACCGGCGCCGATGGCGGCGCCTATGCCCTGGGCGGCGACTACCGCCTGGTCGGCGACACCACGCTGCTGGCGCTGAGCGACCTGCGCTTCGGCGTGGGCCCTGGTGCCTGGAAGCTGACCGCCCCCGCCTACGCCCGTTTCCGCACCGGGACGCTGGACGGCGATTCGCTGGTGCTGGAGCGCGCCGGCGGTGGCAGCGCGCGGGCAGTGGGCCGGCTGGCCTGGGGCGACAGCACGCCCGGGGGACGGGTGGCCTGGGCCGGCACCGCCGGCACCGCTGCCCCGCTCGCGTTCCACCTGGAGCTGCAGGGCGCGCCCATCGAGGACTTCCTGGGACTGGCCGGTGCCGAGGCCAGCGCCGGCGGCCGGGTCACGGGCCGGCTGGACCTGACGGGCACGGCGAGTGCCCCCGTGGTGCAGGCTTCGGCGTCCGTGGACAGTGCCCGCTTCCAGGAGCTGCGCTTCGACCGGCTGGATACCCGCGTCGCCTACGCCGACCACAGGGTCGACGGCCGGGTGCAGGGGCTCTCCGGCGGCGCCACGGCGCTCACGGCGGAGGGGCGCGTGCCCATGGACCTGGCCCTGCTCCCCGGGCGCCGCCGCTTCCCCGACCAGCCCATCGACGTGACCGTGGACGCGGACAACCTGCCCGCGTCGCTCGCCACCACGCTGCTCGACGGCTTCAGCGACGTGCACGGGCGGCTGGACGGGCAGGTGAAGGTCGGCGGCACCGTGCGGGCCCCGCGCTTCGATGGCGAGCTGCGCCTGAGCGACGGGGCAGGCTTCTTCCTCCCGTCGGGCGTGACCTACAACGCGGCGCGGGGCCGGTTCCGCATGGCCGGCAACGGCGACATCGACGTGGACGCCACGGCCTCGGCCGGGACCGGCACCGCCACCGCGAGCGGCCGCATCGTGGTGGGCTCCGACTGGACCGACCCGCGCTTCCAGCTCTCGGCCCGGCTGCTCGGGTTCCTGGCGGCTCGCCGCCGCGACGCCGAGGTGACCGCCACCGGCGACGTGCGCCTGGGTGGCCGCTACCGCTCGCCCATCGTCACGGGCGCCATCCGCGTGGACAAGGGCGTGCTCAACGTGGACGAGGTCTGGCGCCAGTACAACATCGTCGCCCTCGACGATTCGCTCCTCTACAGCGTGGTGGACACCTCCGTCGCCTCCGTGCGCAAGGTGCTCACGGAGGAGAGGGAGAGCGACTTCATGCGCAACCTGCTGGTGGACAGCTTCACCGTGGACGTGGGGCGGGACGCCTGGCTGCGCGGCAAGCAGATGAACGTCGAGGTCTCCGGCAGCCTGGGCGTCTACTACCGCAGGGCCGCCGAGGACATGCGCCTGACCGGCACGCTCTCCGCTCTGCGCGGCAACTATCTGCTCTACGGCGGTCGCCGCTTCGAGGTGAAGAGCGGCACCATCGAGTTCCTGGGCACGACCGCCTTCGATCCCAACCTGGCCATCACCGCGGTCTACAAGACCCGCGCGGCGGACACGGGGCAGCCCCTGAACATCCTGGCCGACGTCTCGGGCACGCTCACCTACCCGCGCATTGCCCTGAGCAGCGACCAGTCCTCCATCTCGCAATCGGACCTGGTCAGCTACCTCCTCTTCGGCGTGCCGACCTACCGGTTGACGCCCGGCCAGAGCCGCGCCGCACAGGTCGCATCGGGGGCCATCACCAGCTCCATCCAGGGCCTGCTGTCCTCCGACCTCGAGACCGTCGCTCGCACCGTCGGTTTCGACTACCTGTCCCTCACCTCCGGCGAGACCGCGCCCAGTGGCGCCGAGGTCATCAACGCCCGCAGCTTCTTCTCCGGCCTCGCCGGCGCCCACATCGAGATCGGTCGCTACATCAGCGACGACCTCTTCCTGGCCGCCTCCGGCGGGCTCAATCCCTACGGCTCCGCCACGCCCTTCCGCGGCGCGCGCCTGGAGTGGCGCTTCCGCCCCACCTGGACCGGCGAGTTCTTCATCGACGACCGCGCCGCCCGCGTCCCCAGCCTCGGCTACACCCTCGACCAGACGCTCGCCCAGCAGAAGGTCCTCGGCTTCTTCCTCTACCGCGAATGGGGATACTGAGGCCGCCTCCGCGCTTTCGCGCCCGGACACGGCCGGGCGGGATGGGCGGGAGGCGCCCGGAAGCTGAGGGGGAGCAACGTCGATGGCGGGGGCCAGGCGCACATTCACGAGCGCCTGGGCGCCTCCGTGGAGATGGGGCGTAACATCCGGCTGGTGGTCCGGCGGTCTTCGGCCGCCCTGGTTCGCGAGGCCCATCGCGTCCCTCGAGGCGTGCGCGTCCCCCCATCTCCCCATCCCCCCATCCCCATCGCAGTTCTGGACCGACCCCCCTCCGTCGGTGTAGAATGCCGCCGGAACCAACCAGGATGGGAGACGCATGGAGCGGATGAAGGTTTTCGTGATGATGGCGGGGCTCACGGCCCTGCTGGTAGCGCTGGGCGGCGCCTGGCAGGGGACGGGCGGCGCCCTGATCTTCTTCGTGTTCGCGGCCGCCATGAACTTCGCCATGTACTGGTGGAGCGACCGCATGGTGCTGCGCATGTACGGCGCGCAGGTCATTGCCGAGAGCGACGCGCCCGAGCTGTATCGGCTGGTGGACCGGCTGCGCCAGCGGGCGGGGCTGCCCATGCCCGTCGTCGCCATTGCCCCCTCGGAGCAGCCCAACGCCTTTGCCACCGGCCGCAACCCGGAGCACGCCGTGGTCTGCGTGACGGCCGGCATCCTGCGCCTCATCTCGCAGGACGAGCTGGAGGGCGTGCTCGCCCACGAGCTGGCCCACGTCAAGCTCCGACACATGCTCGTGGGCACCATCGCCGCCACCATGGCGGGCGCCATTTCCATGATCGCGAGCATCGCCCGCTGGGGCGCCATCTTCGGCGGATTCGGCGGTCGTGACGACCGGCGCGAGGGCGGCGGCCTGGAGCTGATCGCCATGGCCATCGTCGCGCCCATCGCGGCCATGCTGATCCAGTTCGCCATCTCGCGCCAGAACGAGTTCCAGGCGGATGCCGCGGGCGCCGAGATCTGCGGCCGCCCGCTCTCGCTGGCGCGGGCGCTCCAGGGCCTCGAGAGCTACGCCCACCGCATCCCCATGGCCGTCAATCCGGCCGCGGCGCAGCTCGCGATCGTGAACCCGTTTTCGGGAAAGCAGGGAATGGGGCTGTTCCGCCTGTTCAGCACGCATCCGCCCACCGAGGAGCGCGTCGCGCGTCTCGAGGCGCTCGCGGCTTCGCCCGAGTTCAAGATGGTGAATGCCTGAGACGCGGACGGCCAGACCCGCGACCATGAGTGCAACCGCGGGACCGGCCGGCCGAGAGGCCGGCCGGACCTGCGTGATCGTGAACCCCGCGGCCGGCAACGTCCGCGCCCAGGCGCTCTTCCGGCGCATCGAGTCGGCCTTCGCCGCCCTGGGCGAGCCCATCGACCTGGTCGCTACCACCGGCCCGGGCCACGCCACCGCCCTCGCCCGCACCGCCGCGGCGGCCGGGTACCGCGCGGTCTGCTCCGTGGGCGGCGACGGCACCCTGGCCGAGACCGCCACCGCCCTGGTCGGCACGGGCATCCCGCTCGCCGTGGTCCCCCGCGGCACCGCCAACCAGGTCGCGGCCAACCTGGGCATTCCCATGGGTCTGCAGGCGGCCATCCGCGTCGCCGTCACGGGACGGTCCGTGGACATGGACGCCGGCTCCATCGACGGCCGCGTCTTCGCCCTGGCCGCCGGCGCCGGCTTCGATGCCGCGGTCATGCAGCACGCCACGCGCGCCCTCAAGGAGCGCTGGGGCTTCGGCGCCTACGTCTACGCCGCGCTCAAGGTCTGGGCGGACGCGCCCCGCACCCTCTACCGCATCGTCGCCGACGGCGAGGAGCTGCACGTCGCGGCCATGAGCGTCCTCGTCGCCAACGTGGGCGCGCTCTACTCCACCTTCCCGCCCGGGCGCATGGAAATCTCACCCGAGCCCGAGACCGCCTGGTGCGACGGGCTGTTCGACGTCGTCGTCCTTCAGCCCACCAACGTCCCGCGCTTCGCCGGGCTCCTCGCCCGCCTCGCCATCCGCGGCTTCGGCGGCGATGGGCTGCTGCACCTGCGCGCCCGCCAGGTCAGGGTCGAGGGCGACCCGGTCGTGCCCTTCCAGGTGGACGGCGATTTCGCCGGCCACACGCCCTTCGACGCCACCGTGCTGCCGGGGGCGCTGCGCGTCCTCACGCCCTACCCCTTCCCGTGAGCGACCTCGGACCCGGCGTCCGCAGGCTCGAGATCCTCACCGACGACGGCGTCACGCTCGCCGTCCACTGCGCCGGCGATCCCGAGGGCATCCCCGTCGTGCTCGTGCCCGGCACCTTCTCCAACCACACCTTCTGGCTCGGCACCCGCGGCACCGGCTTCGCCCGCGCCCTGGCCACGGCCGGCTACGACGCCTGGGCCCTCGACCCCCGCGGCCACGGCGACTCCCAGCGGCCGCGCCGCGGTGACCACTGGGACTTCGACGACTGGGCCCGCCGCGACGTTCCCGCCGCCGTCCGCGCCGCCGCCGCCCGCGGCCGCGGCGTCGTCCTGGTCGGACACTCCGCCGGCGGCGCCACCGCGCTCATCGCCTGCGCCGTGCTGCCCGACGTCCGCGGCGCCGTGCGCGCCCTCGTCGTGGTGGCCACACCCATCCCCTGGCTCCAGTCCATGCGGCGCCTGGCCACGTTGTTCGCGGTGGGCGTGTCCCGCCTCTTCGGCCGCTTTCCCGCCCGCCTCGTCGGCCTCGGCCCCGAGGACGAGCTGGGCGGCGTCATGGTCCAGTGGATGACCTGGCAGCTCGAGGGACACTGGCGCGGCGACGACGGCACCGACTACGAAGCCCTGCTCACCGCCCTCGATCTCCCCATGCTCTTCGTCGCCGGCGCCGGCGACCGCGTCGAGGCTCCGCCCGCCGCCGTCCACGCCCTCTTCCAGCTCACCGGCTCCCGCGACAGGACCTTCCTCCTCTGCGGCCGTGACAGCGGCTTCTCCGAGGATTTCGGCCACGCCACCATCCTCGTCTCCCGCGCCGCCCGCGACGAGGTCTGGCCCCGGATCGTGGACTGGATCCGCAGGACCGCCTGACCTCCGATGGCGCGGGCGCCCCAGCGCTCAGCTCACGCGAAGGAGCGAAGGAGCGAAGAAACGAAGCCGCTCCGCCGCGTCCTCGTGGACCCACAGGCGCCGGGCCTGGCCGGGTCGTTCTCTGTTGAACAACAGACCTCGAACCCTGCCGTGCCCCGCCGCTTCGGATTCCCCGGATGGATGGCTTGGGCCCTTCGTGTGCTTCGCGTGAGCTGAGCGTGCCGACGCCCCCGGACCCGAGGCCGTCCCGAGGTGTGTGGTTGCCGTCCTCCGCGTAGAGCGCGATACTAATAGGCTATGGCGCCATTACGGCCCGGCGTCCGAATGGCCAGACCACGTAACGAGGAAGATTCCCATGGCGATGTCCGCTACACAGATTCGCCGCGGCAACGTGATCCTGTTCAATGGTGAGCCGCACCGCATCCTGGAATTCCACCACCACACGCCCGGGAACCTGCGCGCGATGGTCCAGACCAAGATGCGCAATCTGAAGTCCGGCACGACGGTGGAGCACCGGTTCCGCGCGGCCGACACGGTGGAGAAGGCGGCTCTCTCGACGCACGAGCTGCAGTTCCTGTACGGCGACCAGCACCACTACCACTTCATGAACAACGAGAGCTTCGAGATGATCGAGCTGGACGACGAGGCCCTGGGGGACGCCGCCCAGTGGCTCACGCCCAACATGGTCATCCTGGCCGAGTTCTACGAGGGCAAGCCCATCGGCATCGACCTGCCCTCCTCGCTCACGCTCAAGGTGGTCGAGACCGAGCCCGTCATGACCGGCGCCACCAAGACCGCCATGACCAAGCCCGCCAAGCTCGAGAACGGCGCCACGGTCCAGGTCCCCGGCTTCGTCGGCGAGGGTGAGCTGATCCGCGTGGACCCCAGGGAGGGGAAGTACCTGGAGCGGGCGAAGTAAGATCGCGCCACACGGTTTTCAGAGGCCCGGGCCCCCGCAGGCGCCCGGGCCTCTCCGCTATTCCGCGCCGAGCCCGCTCCCCCTCCTCTCTCCTTTCTCCTTTCTCCTCTCTCATTTCTGCAGAAAGGAGAGACGTGAAAGGAGAGAGGAGTAACGAGGAACGCTCCCCCTCCTGCTCTTGCTCCTGCTTCCCCTTGTCCTGATCTTTGCCCTATCCCCTCGACCCTGAAGCCCTCACAGGACGAGCCCCCATGCCGAGCCCTCGACCCCGCCGTTCTTTCGCCCTCGCCCTAGCCCTCGCCTTCGCCCTGCCGTTGACGTTGCAGGCCCAGGAGCCGTACAAGTCCCCGCCCCCCGAGATCGTGGCCATCCTGGATGCGCCGCCGTTCCCCACGGCGCTGGTCAGCCCGGACAAGCTCTCGCTGCTGCTGGTCGAGCAGCCCAGCCTGCCGGCTTTGGCCGAGGTGGGGCAGCCCATGCTGCGGCTGGCGGGGCTGCGCATCAACCCGAACACCAACGGCTCCGCCCGCACCAACGGTCGCCTGAGCGCGCTCGTCATCGAGCGGCTGGCGGACGGCGCCCAGCGCCCGATCGCCGTTCCCGCGGGCGCGGCGCTGGGCTTCCCCTCCTGGTCGCCCGACGGCAAGCACGTCGCCTTCACGCGCACCACCGACGCCGCCGTCGAGCTCTGGCTGGCGGACGCGGCCACGGGCGCGGCCCGGCGCCTGACCGATGCGCGCCTGAACGCGGTGGACGGGAATCCCTGCGCCTGGATGCCCGATGGTACGAAGCTGCTCTGTCGCTTCGTGCCCGACGCCCGCGGCGCGCCGCCCGCGCTCCCCGCCGTGCCGCCGGGGCCTACGGTCGAGCAGTCGCTCGGCCGCGCCGCCGCAGTACCCACGTACGAGGACCTGCTGCAGAACGCCCACGACGAGGCGCTCTACGACTATTACTTCACCGCGCAGGCGGCACTGGTGGACGTGGCGACCGGCGCGCGCACGCCCGTGGGCCGACCCGCGATCTTCGACGCCGTAGACCCTTCGCCTGATGGCCGGTATCTGCTTGTGACACGCACCGTTAGGCCGTATTCCTACCATGTGCCCCAGGGCGCGTTCGCGCAGGAGATCGAGGTCTGGACCCCGGCGGGCGACGTCGTCAAGAAGGTGGCGTCGCTGCCCCTGGCCGAGCTGCCCGGCCGCCGGGTCCGCACGGGCCCGCGTCAGATGGACTGGCGACCGGCTGGCGCCACCCTGGTCTGGTCCGAGGCGCTCGACGGCGGCGATCCACGGGCCAAGGCGGAGTTCCGCGACCGCCTGGTCCAGCTGGCGGCGCCCTTCGCTGGCGAGCCGGTGGAGCTGATGAAAGTGAAGGACCGGCTGCAGTCACTGGTCTGGGCCGGTGAGGACCAGGCGCTGGCCAGCGAAGTGAACCGCGAGAAGGCCTGGACCCGCACCTGGCTGGTGGACGCGGCCCACCCGGGCGCCGCCGCCGCCGTGCCCGCCGCCCCGGCCTCCCCGCGCCTGGTCTGGGACCGCAGTGCCGAGGACCGCTACGGCGATCCTGGGCGGCCGGTGCTGAAGACCGAGGTGAGCGGCGGCTTCGGCTTCGGTCGGGGTGCGCGCGAGAACGTGGCCATCCGGCACGGCAACGAGATCTACCTGGCGGGCGAGGGCGCGAGCGCCACGGGCGAGCGGCCTTTCCTGGACCGGCTCGACCTGCGCTCGCTGAAGACGCACCGGATCTGGCAGAGCGACGCGTCGCACTACGAGGCCGTCGTCGCCCTGCTGGACGACGCCGGCACCCGCCTGCTCACCCGGCGGGAGTCCGCGGCCGAGGCGCCGAACTACTATCTGCGCCGCGGCGGCAAGTCGCTGGCGCTGACGAAGTTCACGGACCCCGCGCCCCGCTTCACCACGGGCGTGAAGAAGCAGCTCGTCGTCTACCAGCGCCCCGACGGCCTGGCGCTGAACGGCATGCTCTACCTGCCGCCGGACTACGCGCCCGGCACGCGCCTGCCCACCATCCTCTGGGCCTACCCGCGCGAGTTCGTCTCCGCCGCCGCGGCCGCGCAGGTCTCCACCTCGCCAAACCGCTTCACGCTTCCCCGCGGCGCCGGCGGCATGCACCTGCTCTTCGCCCTCGAGGGCTACGCCGTCTTCGATGGCCCGACCATGCCCATCCTGGGCGGCGACACGGCCAACAACCACTACGTCGAGCAGCTGGTCGCCAGCGCCAGGGCCGCCATCGACAAGCTGGCCGAGATGGGCGTCACCGATCCGGAGCGCGTGGCCGTGGGCGGCCACAGCTACGGCGCCTTCATGACCGCCAACCTGCTCACGCACTCCACGCTCTTCCGCGCCGGCACGGCCGAGAGCGGCGCCTACAACCGGACCCTGACGCCCTTCGGCTTCCAGAACGAGCAGCGCACGTACTGGGAGATCCCCGAGATCTACAACCGCATGGCGCCCTTCCAGAACGCGGCCAAGCTGTCGGCGCCCATCCTGCTCATTCACGGCATGAACGACGACAACCGCTATGTTTGTGAGTCGTGCGACCAGGACTTCTGCGACGAATGCGTGAGCTATTGCCGCCGGTGTGACCGCTCGATCTGCAAGGGCTGCCTAGTCGAATGCCCGCACTGCCAGGAGCTTAATTGCGAGCGTTGCATCGACGCCTGCTCGGAGTGCCGACAAACGTGCTGCCCGTCGTGCCTCGAAGATGACCTGTGCCCAACCTGCAAGGAAAAACAAGAAAAGGAAAACGAAAGCCATGAACAAGAAGAACAGCCCGTCACCGACGGTGGCTCCGCGTCTGGAGTCTGAAACCCCCCGTAGACGAATCCTGCCCGCCAAGCCTGTCCTGCGGTTCACCCCCACCGCGTGGGCGAAGCTACTGTATCTGCGGGATGTGGGGCCGGTGGAGGTCGGCGGGTTCGCCATTACGCCCGCTGACAATCTCCTGCTGGAGCTGGTGGATCTCGCCCACCAGGTCACGCAGGGATGGTACAACCACGGGCCGACGCTTATCCAGCTGTTGCAAGGCTTCGATCTCGCAGATCAGGTCGGGCAGCAGGCGGCTGAGCTGAGTTCGTAGCTGCCT
>JADGQX010000227.1 GCA_017881445.1 Gemmatimonadota bacterium
CGGCGGCAATGGCCGCCAGCGCCCAGGCCAACGCCTGGTCGGCGGGCACCAGCGCGTGCCCGCCCGGGATGGCGGCGGCGGCGCGCGCGACCAGGTCGAGCGCGTCCAGCAGCAGGGTGGCGCCGCCGGCCAGGAAATGCCCCAGCGCGGGCGCCGCCGCCCCCGCGCCCAGCGCCAGGGCGATGGCGGGCACCGCCAATCCCGACACTGGCACTCCCACCAGGTTGGCCAGCACGCCGACGGGCGCGACCCGGCCGAAGTGCACGGCGGCGATGGGCGCCGTGGCGAAGGTGGCCGCCAGGCTCGTCGCCACCGATTCCCGCAGCCATTTCGACGGCAATCGCGCCACCCACGGCATGAGCGGGCGGCGCAGCAACAGGAGGCCCAGCACCCCGCCGAAGCTGAGCTGGAAGCCCGGGTCCAGCAGCGAGAACGGAGACAGCACCAGCACCACGAGTGCGCACGCCGCCAGCAGTGCCCGCGGGTCCGCCGGCCGCTGCAGCAGCCGCGAGGCCAGCAGCAGCCCGAGCTGCAGGCACGAGCGCAACGCCGGCACGGGCGCGCCCAGGAACAGCACGTAGCCGATGGTGACCCCCGCCGCGCCCAGCGTCGCCGGCCGCGCCGGCAGCCGAAGCGCCCGGGCCAGCAGCAGGATCGCCGCCGCGACCAGCCCCACGTGCAACCCCGAGATCGACAGGATGTGGCTCAGCCCCGACGCCGCGAAGCGGTCCCGCGTCTCCGCGTCCAGCCCACCCGTCTGCGCCAGCACCAGCGACTCCGCCAGCGCCGCCCGGCGCCCGAACAGCTCGCGCACCAGCGCCTGCGACCGGCCCCGCGCGCGCAGCAGCGGGTGGCCGGCGAATGCCGCGGATGCACGCTGATTCTCCGGGCCCGGACCCCGGCCCGGGCCCGGGCCCGAAACAACCCGCAGCGAGTCCAGCGTCAGCACTCCCGCCCGCTCGGGCGGCCGGGGCCAGCGCCCCTCGGGTGGCTGGACCCACCACTTCCCCTGCCCGATGACGGCCTCGCCCGCGGGCGGCACCCGCACGCCTTCGCCCGGCTTCACGCGGATCGTGCCCGTGCACGCCCACGAGCGCCCGCCCGCGTGCACCGCGCTCAGGCGGAAGGGCGCGGACGCGCCCGGCCAGGGAAGCGCCTCGAACGCGCCCTGCACGCCCAGCGCCGCGCCATCGGGCAGCCGCATCCTGCAGTCCGCGCCCGCCTGCCGGGCGGCGGCGGCGCCCAGCGCCCAGCCCACCACGGCCGCCCCGGCAACCACCAGCGTGCGCCCGCCCGGCCGGAGCAGCACCGCCGCCGCCGCCCCCACCCCCGCCAGGAGCGCCAGGACCTCGCCCGGCCCCCAGCGCAGCCCCAGCCCGATCCCCGCCGCCAGCCCCAGGACCAGCACCGCCAGCCGCGGCATCTTCCCGCTCACCCCGCCACCTCCCTTCCCTCCCGCCGGCAGAAAGCGCTCTCACCACGGAGGTCACGAGGGACACGGAGCGCCACGGAGGGAAGGCTGTTGTGTGTTCAACGACAGACTGCGTATGACGCCCGCGGTCCGGCGGTAAGTCACCACTCCGTGCACTCCGTGCCCTCCGTGGTAAAACCGGGCCTCTCCCACCGCTGGCACCTGGATGCACCACGGCCCCCCGACGCCGTCACGCGCCGGGAGGCCGCGGCCGCCCCGAAACCCTGAGCCCGGATCCTCAGCCCTGAGCGCCCACCCGCTCTCCCCGGAAGGTCGCCCCGGTCGTCCCCGTGAGCCTGACCTGGAGGAATTCGCCGACCAGCGACTCGTCGCCCGGGAACGCCGCCACCTTGTTGGAGCCGGTGCGCCCCAGCACGTCGCCCGCGCTGCGGGCCGGGCGCTCGACCAGCACCTCTTCCACCCGCCCGATCTCCGCCATGTTGATCTCGTTCTGGATCTGGCGGTGCAGCTCGATGAGCCCCTCCAGGCGCTGCTGCGCCACCGCCGGATCGACGAATTCCGAGGCCGGCAGTCGCGTGGCGGGCGTGCCGTCGCGGGGCGAGTACTTGTAGAGGAAGGCGTCGTCGTAGCGCACCTGGCGCACGAGGTCGAGCGTCGCCTGGTATTCCTCCTCGGTCTCCCCCGGGAAGGCGACGATGATGTCCGTGGAGAGCGCGATCCCGGGGATCGCCGCCCGCACCAGCTCCAGCTTTTCCAGATACTCCGCCACCGTGTAGCGCCGCAGCATCCGCTTGAGCGTGCGGTCGTGCCCCGACTGCACCGGCAGGTGCAGCTGCCGACAGATGGCCGGCTCGGTGGCCATGACCTCCACCAGCGCCGCGGTGAAGTCGTTGGGGTGCGGCGAGGTGAAGCGCACGCGCCGCACGCCGTCCACCCGCGCGACCTCCCGCAGCAGCCTCGGGAAGTCCCAGTCGCCGTGCTCGTACGAGTTCACCGTCTGCCCGAGCAGCACCACCTCGGGAATCCCCTCCGCCACCACGCGACGCACCTCGTCCAGCACCTGCTCGGGCGCCCGGTTCTTCTCGTCGCCGCGCACGTAGGGCACGATGCAGTAGGTGCAGCGGTAATTGCAGCCGCGCTGGACCGGCACCCAGGCCGACACCCGCGACGCCCGTCGCACTTCCAGCCCCTCGTAGTTCTCGTGCGGCTGCAGCTCCAGCAGCTCGGTCTGCTCGCCACGCGGCTGCCGGCTGGCGGTCGTCCCGACGACGGGCAGCCGCACGCGACGCGGCGGCGACACGGATTCGTGGAGGCCGCCGGGTCCGTTCGGGCCCGGGCCCGGGCCGGGGCCCGTCAGTTCCGGCCGCATCTGCGCCAGGACCTCTGCCAGGCCGCGGTAGCCGTCCGGTCCCATGACCAGGTCCACGTAAGGCGCCTGCTCCAGCAGCGCGTTCCCCAGCCGCTGCGCCATGCACCCCGTGACCCCGATCACCAGCTCGGGCCGGTCCCGCTTGATGCGCCACAGCTCCCCCACCCGCCCGATCACGCGCTGCTCCGCGTGGTCCCGGATCGCGCACGTGTTCACCAGCACCACGTCCGCGTCCTCGGGCGCGGCCACGATGTCGTAGCCTTCCGCCGCCAGGATGCCCTCCATGAGCTCGCCATCGGCGAGGTTCATCTGGCAGCCGTAGGTCTCGACGTAGGCTCTCTTGCGCGGGACAAGCTGTTTCATGCTGCGGGGCAGATCCATGGGAGTGTGGGACGACTCCGCCCGGGCTCGCCGGGTGTCCTTCAATCTAGCGGCGGCAGGCGAAATCCGGGGGCCCCCGGTCGCTCACGGGCGAGGAAACGGGCAAGGCCCATGGCCCTGCCCGTCTTCACAACCCCCGGGCCGCTGCCTGCCGGCCCGGCGGACCCGTCGCGCTTCAGCGCCCGAAGACCGCCAGCGAGAACGTGAGCCGCCAGAACGATTCCGAGAGCGGCCCCGTGGAGGGCCCGCCCGTGCGCGATCCGCGCTCGATGGCCGCATCCAGCTGGGCGCCCGGGGAGTCCTCGGAGCCACCCACGCGCATGCCCGCGCCCAGGGAGAGGGACTTCTCGCTGGGCAGCACGTCGCCGGAGCCGTAGAACGGCAGCTGGGCGTAGTGGAATCCGGCGCGGAAGGGGAAGGTCCGGATCCCGGCGTGGGTGCCGCCGTACTCCATGCCCGCACCGACCGCCCAGGTGTCGCGCGAGAACACGGGCGCGGCCAGGCAGCTGCCCAGCGGCCCGCAGTTGCCGGCGCCGGTCGCGCCGAATTCGGTCCTGGACCAGCCGGCCCAGCTGCCGCCGGCGGAGAGGGTGAGCTTGGGCGCGAGAATGGCGCTGGCGCCCAGCTCCGCCTGGAGCGGCAACTTGTACGCGCGGGGGCTGGCACCGCCGGCCGAGCTGTCCGCCCTGAGCGTGCCGGACCAGGTGGCGGCGCCGGCCAGGCGCAGCACGCCGGCGATGTCGGCGCGGGCGCCCACCGAGGCCAGGGGCCCGTGGAAACCCCACTGCGTGCGCGAGCTGAAGCCCAGGAAGTTGGCGCTGGCCGAGTCGGGGAAGGTGCGCGTCACCTGCCGGACGGTGTTGCCCGTGTACAGCCCCACGGCGGCGCCCAGGGCGAGGTGCGAGGAGACGTAGTACGAGGTGCCCAGCTGCAGCTGGGAGATCCCGCCCGCGGACCGGACGACGTCGGTGACGGAGGCGGAGTCGTTGCCGAAACGCTCGGTGCCGGAGGTGGTCACGGCCCAGCTCTGATCCAGGAATCCGCCGTAGCCCAGCGAGGCCACGAAGCGGCCGGCCGGGTAGAGCACGCGCAGCAACGGGAAGCGGGCGCCGGAGGTCGTCGCCCTCTCCCCGCCGATCTCGTCCGTGCGGGAGAAGGGTTGCAGCGATGCCATGCCCCCGCGATACAGGATACCAGCGGCGTCGGCCGGGTTGCCGAGCGAAAGCGCAAAGCCGAACAGCCCCGTGGGGACACCGCCCAGTGCGCGGGCGCGCGCGTCCAGCGGCGGCGTGGGCACGCCCAGGCCGCTGGTGGAGAGCAGCGACTGGGCCTGGAGTGGGGCCGCCAGCAGGGCCGGCAGCAGGGCCGCCAGGGCGACGGACGCGACCACGCAGGCCGGGATAGCGGCGACGCGTCTCATGGCAGTTGCGCCTCGGAAGCAATCGTGACGACGAGTCTGAGCCTGGGCGCCAGCGCGCCGGCGGCGCGGCCGTAGAAGGTCGCCACGCCGAAGAGACCCGGCTCGGGCACATTCAGGATGCCCAGCGTCCGCGTAGCCCCGGCCGCGGCCCCCACGCGCGCCGTATCCCCCGCCAGCGCCGCCACGAAGGAGGTGACGGGCACGGTCATCGCCGTGGCGGTAGGCGTGCCCTGGAAGAGCGTGGCCGGGTAGGCGGGAGAGCTCACCCCGATCTGGATGCCCAGCGGTGCCCGCGACAGCGGGACCAGTCTGGACGTGTCCGAGATCCAGGCGGATGGCCGTACCGAGTCCTCCGGCGCCCACGCGCCCGCAGGCGCGGGCTGCAGCAACAGCCCGGCGTAGTTCACGGTGGCCCGCTGCAGCGAGAAGGTGCAGCTCACCCCCAGCGAGGCCGGGCAGGCCAGTGTCCGCGTCTCCAGGTCCGGCGCGAAGGTCAGGAACGACCGCCAGGCCGGCACGCCGCCGATCTGCAGTGTCCCCGGCGGCGGTGGCGGGATGTCGGGGGTGTAGATGAAGGTGGCGCCCACGACTCCGGGCGACTGGGTGACGACCGTGTCCTTCCTGATGCTCGAATGCGCCTGCACGTTGTAGCCGATGCTGAGGAAGCGCAGGCGGCTACCGGCCGTAGCGGCCGCGACCAGCGCGCCGCGCCCGGCATCCGTGGTGTCCGCCCAGGCGGCGATCGTGGCCGAGTCCACGTGGAAGACCACCGAGTCGGCGCCGGGCGTCCAGGTGGCGGTGTCCACCATCGGCCCCACCGTCCCGCCCGCCGTGGCCCAGGCCAGGTGCGTGCTGCCGCTGTCCACCCGCATGGTCCAGGACGCCGAGTAGCCGTCCCACGGCTCCGCCGTCCGGAACAACCGCAGCAGGACCGGCGACGTGCCGTTCACCGCCAGCGTGTCCACCTGCAGCACCACGGTGCCCGCGAAGAAGTGGGGCAGCGTGTCCGTCCGGCTCGTCCCGGTACTGTCGAGCACGGTGATGGAGGTGCCCGGCTGGACGAACCGCGCCAGCGTGTGCGCCGTGACGCTCCCGCCGAAGCTCTGGGCGACGATCTCGAACACCGTCGTACTGGCCCGCACGAACCCCGACACCGTCGTATCCGCCCGCAGGAACTGCGAAGCGTCGAGAATCACCTCGAAGGTCCGCACCGCCCCACCCGGCAGCAGCCCGCCGCCGACCGCCGTCGGGCTTTCCCGGCCGCAGGCCGCCGCCAGTACGGCTGCAGCCACGACGAGGACGCCCCTCAACCGTATGTTGATCAAGCTTTTTCGTTCGTCCGCAGAGTGAACCGCTCCGGCAGCAGATCCGCCAGGACCAACCGCTTCTCCCCACCCGCCGTGCCCCGGGTCACGATCTCCAGCTCCGGCGTGAACTCCGCCAATGCCTGCCGGCACATGCCGCAGGGCGAGATCGGCTCGGCCGCGTCCGACACCAGCACCAGCCGCGTGAAGCGACGCTCCCCTGCGGCCACCGCCGCACCGATCGCCACGCGCTCCGCGCAGACCGTCACCGGATAGGACGCGTTCTCCACGTTGCAGCCGGCGAACACCACGCCGCTCTCCGCCTCCAGCGCGCAGCCTACGCGGAACCGGGAATAGGGCGCGTACGCCCGTTCCATGGCGCCGCGCGCCACCTCGAAAAGCTCCGTCTCACCCGGCATGTTCCGCCTCGGCCTCGACGCGCGGAAGCCGCGGCGTCAGTCCCGTCAGGATCTCGTACCCGATCGTCTCGGCTTGCGCCGCCACCTCGTCCAGCCGGATCTCGGCCTCGCCGTCCCGGCCGAAGAGCGTGGCGACGTCGCCTTCCCGGACATCCGGCACGGCAGACACATCTACCACCGTCATGTCCATGGAGATCCGTCCCACCACGGCAACTCGTACCCCGTGCACCAGGGCATGGCCCCGGTTCCCCAGCCGACGCGGGTAGCCGTCGCCGTAGCCGATGGCCAGCGTGGCCCAGCGCTCCCACCCCGCCGACGTGTGCGTGGCGCCGTAGCCCACGGTGCTCCCGGGAGGCGCATCCCTCACGAGCACGATGCGGGCCCGCAGCGCCGCCACCGGCCGGGGCGCGGGGATCTCGTTCTCGGCGCCGCTCCCGGCCAGCGGGTGACCGCCGTAGAGGAAGATCCCGGGACGTACCGCATCCACGGCCAGCTCGGGCCAGCGCAGCGCCGCCGCGCTGTTGGACACGTGCACCAGCAGCTCCTCCCGCGGCACCGGCAGCTGGGCCACCGCGTCCCGGAAGCGTTCCCACTGCGTCGCCGTAGGGACACGCGAGGCCGCGTCCGCCCCATGGAAGTGCGTGAACACGCCCGTCCAGCGCAGTCCCGGGCCCAGCCGACCGCTCACCGCCGGCCCCCACTCGCCCACGGTCCGCCAGTCGAACCCCGCCCGGCCCATCCCCGTGTCGATCTCGAGATGGAAGTCCAGCGGGATGCCCAGCCGGTCCGCCGCGGCCGCCCAGCGGTCCAGGCCGTCCACGTTCGAGATGCTCGCGGTCAGCCGCGCCACCGCCGCCTGCTCCACCGCCTGCGGCGCCAGCGGGCCCATGACGAAGATCGGGCGCTCGATGCCGAGCGTGCGCAGGAACGCGCCCTCGGCCGCGGCCGCCACCCCGTAGGCCAGCGGTTGCAGCGGCTCGAGGGCGCGCACGACCCGCTCGACGCCGATGCCGTAGGCATCCGCCTTCACCATCGCGACGACGGGGCGGTCGCCGGTGCTCCGGCCACCACCCCGGCGGACCGTCAGGTAATTCTCTCGGAGCGCATCCAGGTCGACATCGACCCAAGCGCGTGAGCGCGCGTAATTTGACATAGCTCAAAGGCCGGCTAACATAGGTCTCCCATGGAGTCACCGCAAGCGCATCCGACCCTCGACCGCGCCCTGGAGCTGGTCCGCTTTCTCCGTGCGAACTGCCCCTGGGACGCGGCCCAGACGCCCACGTCCCTGCTGCCCTACCTGCTGGAGGAGGCCCACGAGACCGCCGAGGCCGTCCAG
>JADGQX010000228.1 GCA_017881445.1 Gemmatimonadota bacterium
GTACTCCCCCCGACAAGCCAACAGCGGAGAGCGGAGATGACGACGACTCCCTCGACGCGGTGCCTGGGCCTGGCCGTCTGGCTGGCCCTCTGCGCCGGTCCTTCCGGCAGTGTCGCGCAGCAGCAGCTGCGGGCACAGGCGCCCTCACAGCCCGGGCTGGACGCCATCTTCCTGCCCTTCGCCGGCAGCAGCACTCCCGGTTGCGCGGTGGCGGCGACGGTGCCGGGGCAGCCGCGGCTGGAGGACGCCTACGGCATGGCGGACCTGGAGCGGGGGGTGCCCAACACGCCCTCGACGATCTTCGAGGCGGGGTCGGTGTCCAAGCAGTTCACGGCGGCGGCGGTGGTGCTGCTGGCGCAGCGGGGCAAGCTCTCGCTGGACGACGACATCCGTCGGTACCTGCCGGAGGTCCCCGACTTCGGGGGCCGGACCATCACCGTCCGCGAGCTGCTGAACCACACCAGTGGGCTGCGGGACTGGGGCGTGGTGGCGGCCATGGCGGGGTGGCCACGGGGCACGCGGGCGACGACGAACGCGCACGTGCTGGACATCGTCGCCCACCAGCGCCGGCTGAACTTCGATCCGGGCACGGAGTGGTCGTACAGCAACACCAACTACAACCTGGCGGCGATCCTGGTGCAGCGGGTGAGCGGGCTCTCGCTGGCGGAGTACACGCGCCGGGAGCTGTTCCAGCCGCTGGGCATGGAGCACACCTCCTGGCGCGACGACTACACGCGGGTGGTGCCGGGGCGCGCCCTCGCCTACGAGCTGCTGAACGACACGCTGCGCACGTCCATGCCCAACGAGAACGCCTACGGCAATGGCGGGCTGCTGACGACCGTGGGCGACCTGCTGCTCTGGAACGACGAGCTGGACACGGGCCGGGTGCTGGGATCCGCGCTGCCGGCGGCGCTGCAGCGGGAGGGCATGCTGGCGGGGGGCAAGCCGACGGGCTACGGCGCGGGGCTGTTCCTGGGCCGCTACCGGGGCGAGCGCGAGGTGTCGCACACGGGGGCGTCGGGCGGCTACCGCGCGCTGCTGGCCCGCTACCCGGAGCGGGGCGCGTCGCTGGCCATCCTGTGCAACCAGGGCGAGGCGGATGCCGCGGCGCTGGGGCACGCGCTGGCCGATCTGCTGCTGGGCGACGGGGCTTCGAAGGCCGCACCGTCACCCGCCGACGCCCGGCCGCCGCGCTTGACGGTGGAGCGGGCGGAGCTGGAGCGGCTGGCGGGGGTGTACCGGGACCGGGGCACGGCGGAGCCGGTGCGCTTCCAGGTGAGCGATGGCGTGCTGCGGACGCGGGGCGTGGCGCTGGAGCCGCTCTCGGGCACGGACTTCCGGGGGACCTCGGGCCCGGAGTTCCGCCTGGTCTTCCAGCCGGCGCCCGGGGGCGGGGGCGGGCGCCCGAAGGCGCTGGGGATCATGGGGCGGGACACGACGGTGCTGGACGCCGTCGCCCCGGCGGACACGTGCGCGGCGCACCTGGCCGACTACGCCGGCGACTGGTACAGCCCGGAGGCGGAGGCGACCTGGACGCTGGCGCCGGAGGACGGCAAGCTGGTGGCCCGGCGGCGGCCGGACACGCGCCTGGAGCTGCAGCCGGCCTACGCGGACGCCTTCACCTCGACGCCGGGCGCGGTCTGGGTGTTCGACCGGGACGCGTCCGGCAAGGTGACGGGGCTGGGCATCTGGCTGCAGCGGGCCCGGGACATGCGCTTCGAGCGGGTCCGCTAGCGAAACACCCCATCTTACCGCCGAGAACGCCGAGGACGCCGAGTCGGCGCAGAGACGGACCCGGCGGATCCGACAGCGTCCGGGCGTCCGCAGACGTTTTCTGTTGTAGTTGAACATCCAACAGGGATCCCTGGCATACCTCGGTGTCGGCGGGCGTCCCAGCGCGCCGGGAACGCTCGGCGCAGTCCTCGGCGTTCTCGGCGATCTCGGCGGTAAGATGGGGTGTTGGCGCGGGGGCGCTCGCGGCAGGGGCGGTGCGCGGACGCAAGCCGGGGGCGACCTTGGCTGGTCCCCGTCCCGGAGGTCGGATGCGTTGCGTCGCCCTGGTCGTCCTGCTGCTCGCCGGTGCGCGTCTCGCCCGCGCGCAGGAGATCCGCGTCACGCTGCTGGGGACGGGCAGTCCGGTGCCCAGCGCGGTGCGCATGGGCCCGAGCATCCTGGTGGGGGCGGGAGCGGAGACGCTGGTGTTCGACGCCGGGCGCGGCGCCTCCGTCCGCCTGCGGCAGGCGGGCGTCCCGTTCGGCCGGGTCACGGCCGTATTCCTGACGCACCTGCACTCCGACCACGTGGTGGGGCTACCGGACCTCTGGCTGACCGGCTGGCTACTGTCGCACCGGGCCTCGCCCCTGGAGCTCTGGGGTCCGCCGGGCACTCGCGAGCTGGCGACGCACCTGGAGGCGGCGTTCCGGTTCGACCGCGAGATCCGGGTGGCAGACGACGCCGCGCCGGCGGCCGGCGGCCACCTCGTCGCCCACGAGATCCGGCCGGGCTTCGTGTACGACCGCAACGGCGTGCGGGTCACCGCCATCGAGGTGGACCACAGCCCCGTGAAGCCCGCCTACGGCTATCGCATCGACTACGCCGGTCACTCGGTCGTGCTCTCGGGCGACACGCGCTACTCGCCCGGACTGGTGCGCGCGGCGACAGGCGTGGACCTGCTGGTGCACGAGGTAGCGGCGACGTTCCAGTCGCCGGACTCGGCGCGCCGGGAGATCCTGCGGGTGTGGCACCACACCAATCCGCGTGAGGCCGGCGACGCCTTCCGGCAGGCGCACCCGAAGCTCGCCGTATACTCCCACATCGTGACGGCGCTCCCCGACTCCGCGCTGGTGCGCATGACCCGCGCGACCTACTCCGGCCCGCTGGTGGTGGGCGCGGACCTGATGCAGTTCCGGGTGGGCGAGACGGTCACGGCGAGGCGGGTCGGGCCGGATTCGGCGCAGTCGGTCGTCGTGCTCCATTAGGCGCGAGCGCGCCCCGGCGAACATCGAACTTCATTTCACCGCAGAGCCGCAAAGGGCGCAGAGCAGAACGGAGCTACGATCCCGGCGGATCCGCCGGCGGCCGGGCGTCCGCAGGGGTTTTCTGTTGTAATTAAACATCATACTGGGTCCCGGGCGTACCTCGATGTCGGCGGGCGTCCCGGTGGGCCCGGGGCGCCCGGGGCAGTCCTCGGCGATCTCTGCGGCTCTGCGTGAGATGGCTGTTGTCGTTGAAGTTAGCGCGCCTCACCCCGCGCGTCTTGACTCGGTCCTCGCCGGGCGGGATCGTCCTCACCTTTCCACGATCGCAAACTCCGCCCGGCTCGTGCGAGCGGGCGCCCGCCCGCGCCGCCCGGCCCGGGCGGACGACCCTCGTTTTTCCTCTGGAGGTGGCGCATGGACGTCAGCATCCGCACCGGGAAAGGTCAGGACGTCACTGTATCGGCGGGCGAGCTGGACTCGCTGAGATCGAGGCTGAGGGGACCGGTGGTGACGGCGGGCGAGGCGGGCTACGACGAGGCGCGCACTCTCTGGAACGCCATGTACGACCGTCGCCCGGCGGTGGCGGTGCGCTGCGCGGGCGCGGCCGACGTGATGCAGTCGGTGCGCTTCGCGGCCAAACAGGGGCTGCTGCTGTCGGTGCGGGGCGGCGGGCACAACATCGCGGGCAACGCCGTGGCGGATGGCGGACTGCTGCTGGACCTGTCGGGGATGCGCTCGATACGGGTGGACGCCAACGCGCAGACCGTGCGGGTGGAGGCCGGCGCCCGGCTCGCGGACGTGGATGCCGAGACGCAGGCGTTCGGCCTGGCCACGCCGCTGGGCATCAACTCCACAACAGGCGTGGCCGGGCTCACGCTGGGCGGCGGCTTCGGCTGGCTGAGCCGGCGCTGGGGACTGACCATCGACAACCTGATTTCCGCCGACGTGGTCACCGCCGAGGGCGGGCTGCTGCACGCCAGCGCGACGGAGAACCCGGACCTGTTCTGGGCCATCCGGGGCGGGGGCGGCAACTTCGGGGTGGTCACCTCCTTCGAGTTCGGACTGCACGCCCTCGGCCCGACCGTGCTGGCGGGGCTGATCCTGCACCCGCTGGCGGCGGCGCCGGAGACGCTCCGGTTCTACCGCGACTTCGCGGAGCGGGCACCGGACGAGCTGGCCTGCTGGTTCGTGCTGCGCAAGGCGCCGCCGCTGCCCTTCCTGGCGCCCGAATGGCACGGCAAGGAGATCCTGGCGCTGGCCGTCTGCTACAGCGGCCCCCAGGCCGAGGGCGAGATGCTGCTCGAGCCGTTGCGCCGCTTCGGCCAGCCGCTGGCCGACGTGGTGGCGCCCGCGCCCTACGCCGCCTGGCAGACCGTACTGGACCCTCTGCTCACGCCCGGGCAGCGCAACTACTGGAAGTCCCACGACTTCCGTCGCCTGGAGGACGGGCTGATCGACGTCTTCGTGGACTTCGCCAGCCGCATCCCGGACCCGCAGACCGAGATCGCCTTCGCGCAGCTGGGCGGCGCGGTGGGCCGGGTGCCGAGCGCCGACACGGCATACACGCATCGGGACGGCAACTGGGTGCTCAACGTGCACACCCGCTGGAGCGACCCGGCCAACGACGCGAAGTGCATCGGCTGGGCGCGCGAGCTCTTCAACGCGGCCACACCCTTTGCCACGGGTGGGGCCTACGTCAACTTCCTGACCCAGGACGAGGGCGCCCGGGTGGAGCAGGCCTACGGCAGCAACTACAACCGGCTGCTGGAGCTGAAGAACCGCTACGACCCGACGAACCTGTTCCGGGTGAACGTCAACATCCGGCCGCCCATCAGCGCCACCTGAGCGCACCACCCGGGGCGCGCGGACCACGCGGGTGCGCGCGCCCCGGCGAACAGAAAACCCCATCTTACCGCCGAGAACGCCGAGGACGCCGAGACGGCGCCGAGAGGATCCGGACGGATTCGCCGGGGGCCGGGCGTCCGCAGGGATCTTCTGTTGTAGTTGAACATCCAACCTGGATTGGTGCCGTACCCGGATCGCGCGGGCGTCACGGTGGGCCCGACGCTCGGCGCAGTCCTCGGCGATCTCGGCGAACTCGGCGGTAGGATGGGGTGTTGACGTGGCTGTTGACGTTCGCGTGCCGGCGCGACGATCTTCCGGGCATTCCTCCAGATACGGAGCCTCCCCATGACGCGCTTCACCCGCGCGGCCGTGCTGGCCCTGCTGCTCGCGCCGGCGACCGCCGGCGGCCTCGTCGCCCAGCAGGCGGACCTGGTGCTGAAGAACGGCCACGTGGTCACCGTGGACGCGAAGCGGCCGGAGGCGCAGGCGCTGGCGGTGCGGGACGACCGCATCGTGGTCGTGGGCAGCGATGCCGAGATCGCGAAGCTGGTGGGGTCGAGGACGCGGGTGATCGACCTGCAGGGCCGGCTGGCGATCCCCGGCTTCATCGAGGGGCACGGTCATTTCCTGGGGGTGGGCGAGGCGCACCAGATCATCGATGCCATGAGCGTCCGCAGCTGGGACGAGATCGCGGCCAGGGTCGCGGCGGCGGCGAAGACGGCCAAGCCGGGCGAGTGGATCGTCGGGCGAGGCTGGCACCAGGAGAAATGGGACCGGACGCCGCAGCCGAACGTGGAGGGTGTGCCGCTGCACGCGGCGCTGGACGCCGTCGCCCCGAACAACCCGGTGATGCTGGAGCACGCCAGCGGTCACGCCTCGCTGGTGAACGGCATGGCGCTGCGGCTGGCGGGCATCACGAAGGCGACGCCGGACCCCGCGGGCGGCCAGATCGTCCACGACGCGGCCGGCGAGCCCACGGGGCTGCTGCGGGAGGCCGCGCAGTCGCTGGTGGGCCGGGCCATGGCCCGGGCCAGTGCCGGGCAGACGCCCGCGCAGCGGCAGGCCGCGATCCGTCGCCAGATCGAGCTGGCGGGCGCCGAGTCGCTGTCCAAGGGGGTGACGTCGTTCCAGGATGCGGGCCAGCCGTATAGCGTGCTGGACGTGTACCGGGAAATGGCGGCGGCGGGGCAGCTCCCGGTGCGGCTGTACGCGATGATCGGAGCGGCCCCGCTGGCGACGCTGGCGACCCGGCTGCCGCAGTATCGCACCGTCGGCTTCGGCCACGACTTCCTCACGATCCGCTCGATCAAGCGCTACGCCGACGGCGCGCTCGGCTCGCACGGCGCCTGGATGCTGGAGCCGTACACCGACATGCCGACGACGACGGGACTGGTCCTGGACAGCCCTTCGGTGCTGGTGAAGTACGCCGATGTGGCCATCCGGGCAGGCTTCCAGGTCGCCACGCACGCGATCGGCGACCGGGCGGACCGCGAGACGCTGAACGCCTACGAGCAGGTGTTCGCGGCGCACCCGGAAGCGAACGGGAAGCAGCTGCGCTGGCGCATCGAGCACGCGCAGAACATCGCGCCCCAGGACCTGCCGCGCTTCGCGAAGCTGGGCGTGCTGGCCGCCATGCAGGCCGTGCACTGCACCTCGGACGGACCCTGGGTGCCCAAGCGCATCGGCGACGAGCGCGCCCGCACCGAGGCCTACATGTGGCGCGCGCTGCTGGACTCGGGTGCCCGGCTCAACAACGGCACGGACGCGCCCGTGGAGGACATGAACCCGATCCCGAACTTCTATGCCGCGGTCACGCGCAGGATGAACAACGGCGAGTACTTCTATCCCGCCCAGAAGCTGACGCGGGCGGAGGCGCTGGAATCGCTCACGATCTCCAACGCCTACGCGGCCTTCGAGGAGGGGGTGAAGGGCTCCCTCACCCCGGGCAAGCTGGCGGACATTACGGTGCTGTCCCGCGACATCATGCGCGTGCCCGAGGAGGAGATCCGCAGCGCGCGCGTGGACTACACGATCCTGGGCGGGAAGATCAGGTACACGCGCCCGGAGACCGCCGCGCGCTGATCCGGCGGACCGCTTACGACCGGGGCGCCGACTGCGCTCATCTCACGCGAAGGGGCGAAGCGCCGAAGGAGCGAAGTCAGTTGTCGCGGCGGATCCGAGCGGCGCCGAGCGTCAGAGACGCCGTCTGTTGTTTTTTATAACAACGACAACAACTTGCGGGCGCGGGGCTGCCTCGGTGGTACTCATGTCCGAGGCTGTCCGGAGCGATGTCTTCGGCCCTTTGCATCTTCGCGTGAGATGAGTGTCGGGACGCCCGGGGAGCTTCGGGCGTCCCGATGTGCTTCTACTTCCTCATTCCCTTCCAGGCGGCCTGCAGCAGCGTGCCGGTGGTGTCGCTGCCGATCTCCCAGAACATGAGGCCGCCCAGGTCGTTGCGGCGGATGTAGTCGCTCTTGTGCGCCAGCGCCCTGGGATCCTCGTAGCTGACGAAGACGCCGCTCTCGGCATGGTGCAGCCAGTAGGTCCTGGCCTCGGGGTGCCAGTAGCGCTTGAAGCCGCGCTGCTCCGCTTCCTTGAGCTGGTGGTAGCGGAAGCCGCTGGCGCCCCACGGCCGCAGCGGCCGCGCGCCGGGCGCCGGCGTGGCAACGGGCGTGGGCGCGCCAACGGGCGTGGGCGCGCCAACGGGCGTGGGCACAGCCGCGGGCGTAGGTGCGGCAACAGGCGTGGGCACGGCA
>JADGQX010000229.1 GCA_017881445.1 Gemmatimonadota bacterium
TCAGCCCGTCGCGCACGTCGGGCAGCGCCCGCTGCACGATCACGCTCATGGAATAGTCGAGGAAGCTCTCCCGCATCTCGTCTTCGATCAGGCGCGGCAGGACTCGCTCCCGCTGTTCCGGGATTTCGGGCGGCGTGCTCGACATCGACCTCGTCCGGCTCAGAGACCTGGGGTTGCCTCGCGCCCGATCGGACGCGGCTGGATCCAACGGTTGGTCATACCCGCCTCACGGGCGCGTGTGCCGCCCGCGCGCGCGTGCGCGCGTGAGGCTGAAAATGAGGCGGGAAGTGGGGAAACACAAGGCGGCGGGGCACCACAACGGCAACTTCATTTCACCACTGAGGCACAGAGGACACGGAGAACGGATTCTGTTGGTTTCGATCCGGCGGCCGCCGGTCTGCGGCGGTCGGCCACGGCCCTGCGGACGGGGGGTCAGAACACACATCCACTCGGTGCAGCCTCCGTGCACTCTGTGGCTCTGTGGTGAATGAAACGGAGTCCGGCCGCCCCCGGAGACTGGGAGCGGCCGGATTGTCGAGTCCGGATTCGGGTCGCTTACTTCTTGACCAGGATCAGGTACTTCGAGTTGGCCCAGAACTGCGGGTCGGTGATGCCGAGCGTGCCCTGGACGTAACGGCCCTTGGGCTCGAGCGAGCTGGCCTGCACGAACTTGAGGTCCTGCGGCGTGACGATCTCGTACCGTCCGTCGAGCGGGATCTCCTTGAGCGTGCGGCGGTCCGCCAGCTTGAACAGCGAGGTCTGCAGCGTGCGGGCCGGGGCCAGGCTCTTCCCGACGGTGGTGACCAGCAGGACCTTGCTGCCGCCGACTTCGCGGATGACGCCCTGCTTGAGCAGCTCGTCCTTCAGCCCGGCGATCCAGTAGACCTTGTTGGAGTCGTCCACAAGCGTGTGGATCGTGTCGGTCTTGGCCGCGGCCACGCCGGTCAGGCGGGTGTTCTCCTGCTGGGCGGCCGCGAGCTGGCCCTGGAGCTCCCCGATGCGGGCCTGCTTCTCATCGATCGTGGCGGTCAGCGAGGCGATCTGCTCCTGCAGCTTCTTATTCTCGGGCACCAGCTTGCTGAGGTTGGCCAGGCGGCCGTTCAGCGCCTTGAAGTGGGCCTTGATCTCCTCGAGACGGCGGGTGGTGCGGGCATCCCACTTCTCCACGGGCTCGCCCTTGGAGGCGCCTTTGACCCCGATCTCCTTCTCGACGTCGCCCAGCTGGTCCATCAGCTTGGTCGCGGTTCCCAGCTCGGTGATGACCGAGTCCTTGGCGGCGCTCGCCTGCGTGGCGGCCAGGGTCTGGTCCTGGTACTGCTTGATCAGCACGGCGACGGAGTCCTTGGGGGCGCCGCCCGCCAATTTCGCGGTGGTGTCGCAGGCGATGGCGCTGAGCGCCAGGAGGGGCAAGCAGACAAGAGCAGCGCGCATGGCTTCTATGCCTCGCGTAAAAGGGGGCCACGGGACCGGGGCAAAATCGGGACGATGCCCTGCAACATAGGCGGGGTAGTGGCAGGGAGGCAAGGAAGTTCCTTGCCGGGAGCCTCTTGCGCTCGCCAGCGCTGCGGCGGCCGCGAACGGCGCTGCCCGCAGCGCCCCGAAGCCGGGTGGCCGGCGACCGGAACGGGTCACGGGTGGCCGTACCCGGGCGGGTTCGAGGGATCCAGCCGGCGATAGCGCTCGAGCAGCTGGCGCTGGCGCGTGCTTGCGGGCATCTCGGCGCCCTTGATGAACACGTGCTCCACCAGCGTGGAGAGCTCAAAGGGGTCGCCGGACCAGACCACGACGTCCGCGTCCTTGCCCGGCTCGAGCGTGCCGTAGCGGTCCGCGATACCGAAGATCCTGGCCGGGTCGATGGTGAGAGCGCGCAGCGCGGCGTCCCAGGGCAAGCCGTAGGCGACGGCGTTGCCCGCGTAGTACTTGACGTTGCGGGCGTTGTGCGCGTCGAAGGTGGCGAAGGCCACCCGGACCCCGGCGCGGGCCAGGCGGCCGGCGTTGGCGAGCGTGGCCCCGCGGGCCTCGAAGTCGGGCAGGTTCTGCATGGGATCGAGGACCACGGGCACGCCCGCCGCCGCGATCTCGCGGGCCACGACCCAGCCGTCCTCGACGCCGGTGAGGATGAGCCCGACCTTCTCCTCCCGGGCGAAGCGGAGCACCTCCAGGATGTCGGCGGCGCGGTTCACCCGCACGGCGAGGGGCAGCTCCCCGCGCACGACCGGGATGAGCGCCTCGAGGTCGAGGCGGGAGAGGGCATAGGCCCGCCGGGCGTTGGCGTCGAAGGCGCGGCGATTGGCGGCGAAGTCGCGGGTGTCCTGCAGCGCCTCCCGCAGCTCCAGCATGGCCGCGGCACGCGAGCCGCCGGCGACCCGGGCGCCCGCGGAGCCGAGGGTGACGAACATGGCCACGGGCGACCGGTCGATCATTGAGGGCAGGCCGCCGGTACCGAGGTCGATGACCATGCCCTGTCCCAGGATGAGGGCGCTGGAGCCGCCGGGCGCCACCACCGCCCGGGTGATGCCTTCTACCCGCTCGACCGGGATGAGCGTGGAGAAGGGGTCTACGGCGTCGGCCACCGTGAAGGCCGCGGTGATCCGCCGGTTGTTCAGCGACTGGTCGTTGGTCTGCTGCACGGCGCCGATCTCGACCACGCCCAGCCCGGTAGCCGCGTTCATGAAGCCGGGGGTGACCACCTTGCCGGCGGCATCGACGACGCGGGCGCCTGCAGGGACCGCGACGTCCGCTCCCACCGCCGCGATGCGCCCGTCCCGGATCAGCACGGTACCGCGCTCGATGACGGGGCCGCTCACCGGGTAGACCTTGCCGTTGGTGATGGCGATGGTCTGGGCGGCGGCCGCGCCGGCGAGGCAGAAAAGGGCCGCGGCGGCGAGCCGGGTCGCCTGGAAGGCGCGCCTCATCGGTCCAGCTCCAGCGTGTTGCCCAGCGTGAAATCGCTGCTGGGCTGCCGGCGCGGGTCGTCGCGGTCGTAGATGAGGGCGCCATCGATGAAGACCTTCTCGGCCTTCGAGTATACCGAGAAGGGGTCGCCGCTCCAGAGGACGACGTCGGCCATCTTCCCGGCCTCGAGCGAGCCGGTGACGCGGTCGATGCCCAGTGCCTTGGCCGGGTTGAAGGTGATCCAGCGGATGGCGCGGTCGCGGTCCACGGCGATGCCCGCCTCCCGCCCGGCCGCCATGGCCTTGGCGGCGTCCTGGTTCAGCCGCTGGATCCCCTGGGCGTCGTCCGAGTGGACGATGGTGCAGGCGCCGGCCTCGTCCATGAGCGCGATGTTCTGCTTGATGCCGTCGTACGCCTCCATCTTGAAACCCCACCAGTCGCTCCACATGCTGCCGCAGATCCCCTCCCGCGCCAGCAGGTCCCGGATCTTGTAGGCCTCCACGGCGTGCTCGAAGGACGCGATGTGGTAGCCGAACTCGTGGCTCATGTCGATGACCTCGGCCATCTCGTCGGCGCGATAGCAGTGATGGTGTACCAGGAGCCTGCCGTCCAGGGCGCCGGCCAGCGTCTCCAGCTGCAGGTCCCGCTGCGGCCGCTTGGAGGGATCCGATCCCTCCTTGCGCCACTTCGCCCACTGCTCCCGGTACTGCTGCGCCCGGATCCAGCCGGCGCGCCAGCCCGCCATGTTGCCCATGCGCGTCTGGGGACCGCCTCGCGCGCCATAGACGCGCTTGGGGTTCTCGCCGCACGCCATCTTGAGACCGTAGGGCGCGCCCGGGAACTTCATGCCCTCCACCGTGCGGGCGGGCACGTTCTTGAGCACCACGCTGCGACCGCCGAAGAGGTTGGCGGAGCCGGGCAGGATCTGCTCGGTGGTGACGCCGCCGGCCAGCGCCAGCCAGAACTGCGGGTCCTGGGGCCAGACCGAGTGCTCGACCCAGACCTGGGCCGTGTTCGGGTTGGTGACCTCGTTGATGTCGTCCAGCTCAGAGCCCTCCAGCGATGCCCCCGCCCCGATGTGCGAGTGGACGTCGATCAGCCCGGGCGTCACGTACTTGCCCGTGCCGTCCACCACCACCGCCCCGGCGGGGGCCACGACGTTCGGGCCCACCGCCACGATCCGGCCGGCGCTCATCAGGATCGAGGCGTTCGCCAGCGTCGGACCCGCCGCCGTCATGACCGTGGCGTTGCGGATCAGCGTGGGCGCCCACGGCAGCGGCCGGTAGGTCGAGGGGAAGGGGTTCGCCTCGGTGTCCGCGGCGGCCTGGCCGGCGGCGGGCGTGGCTTGCGCGCTCGCGGCGGGCGCCGTCGGCGCGGGCGTGCTCTGCGGCGGACGCGCGGAAGACGACGCAGCGCAACCCGCCGCGGCGAGCGCGGCAAGCACCCACCGGGACGCTCGAAGGGTCATTCTCGACTCCGGAACCGGGATCGTGGATGGGAGGGCGAACGTAGTTCGGCATAGGGGCTCCAGCAAGGCGATTCGCGTCCACTGAACAGCCTGCCTCGCCGCCCCGGCGCCGGGAGCCGCTCTCAGCCGAAGTGGCTGGCCCCGGTGGCCTGATGAGGAAAAGGACGATGCGCGGTAGTGGCGGCGTGCGGAGCCGGAATGGGCCGGCCTCGCCGTCGCACGGACCGGGTCATTCCGCCCGGCCCGACGTGTGAATGAAGCGGAAATCGCACGTGCGGCCGCCGCGGGCGAGCGTGGAGGTCCGCTCCCAGCGGACGAGGGGGGACATCCGCTCGAACGCCAGATCGTCGTTCCGACAGAAGAGTGGCGCCAACTCCGGAGCGCCGGCAGCCACCAGCGTATCCAGGTAGAAGCACCGGTGGATGTCCAGTGCGATGCGCCGGCCGCTGGTTTCGATCCACTCGATCGTCCATCCCTCCGCCGGGAAGCTCCGCTTCATCTCGATCCGCATGGCCAAGCGTAACAGCCAGAAGAAGCCGGGCAGGCGCCCGAGGCGGGCCAGGCGTCGCCGGTACGGCTGCGCGAGTGCCTCGAAGAGCGAGGACGCGAGCGCGAGCGCCGCGTCTTCTTCGAGCCCCTCGGTGCGCAACTCCTGGTAGAGGGCCAGTCCCGGGAGAATATGATTGTGAAGGTGCATGCGCAGCTCGGCGGCGCTCGCCGGACCCCGCGTCTTCGCCAACTCGCGTTTCCAGATGCCAAGCGTGTGGTTCATCCGAGCATCGCAGCGTCACCCATCCCGGGTCGGCTACGCCCGCGCCCGGATCGCCGGCGCATGTCACGCCACCGCGCAATAGTCGGTCATCTCGCGCCAGCCCGCCGCGTCCAGGGAGGCGCGCACCTCGGTGCGCCCGCCCGGCGTGCCCACGGCCGCCACCGCCAGCGCACCCCGGAAGCGGCCGATGTCCGCGGGCGGGACCACCCGGACGCCGTACACGTCCTGCCCGATCTTGCGCGGGTCGAGATCGACGAAGGCGCTCAGCTTGACTCCCTGGCCCATGAGCTCCCGCGCGAACGCCTTCCCCACCGGACCCGCGCCCCAGACCACGACGCCCTTGCGACCCACGGCCAGCGTGCGGGCCAGGAAGTGCACCTTGCAGCGGCGAAAGGCCGCCGGCGAGTAGCGGGAGTGCACCCGGGAGGTGCGCGCCGGCGCCTCGCGCCACTCCAGCAGCACACGGGGCACCACGGCCAGCCGGCGGCCCGCCGCCCAGAGGCGCAAGACGAGATCGTAGTCCTCGGGCCAGCCCACATCGCGGTACCCGCCTACCGCAAGCAGCGCGGCCCGGCGAGCCAGCAGGCTGGGATGCGCCAGCGGGCACTCCACGAAGATCTCGCGAGCCACCGACTCGGGCGACGCCAGCGAGTTGAGCCAGCGCTGGTAGCGCAGGGCACCGTTCCGCACCAGCTCCGGGGGGAAGTAGCGGACGTGCGTGCCGCAGGCGGAGACGTCCGGCCGCTCGCGCAGCAGCCCGTCCTGCAGCTCCAGCCGGTCGGGCGCGGCCACGTCGTCCGCGTCCATGCGCGCCACCAGATCCCCCCGCGCGTACGCCTGCGCGGCCGTCAGCGCCGGGATCAGCCCCAGCCGTGGGCGACGCAACGGCCGCACGCGACGGTCCCGCGCCGCCCACGCCAGCAGGAGACCCCAGGTGTCGTCCACGGAGCCGTCGTCCACCGCCACGACCTCGAAATCCTCGAAGCTCTGTGCCGAAAGCGACGTCGCCGCATCCCGGACCACGTCGGCCGCATCCCGGCAGGGCAACAGGACCGAGATCCGCGGCTGCATCAGCCCGGAACCACAGGCGTGGGGGTGAAACGGAGGCTGCGGCAGGGCGACAGCGAGGCCGTCACCCCCGGGGCCGGGGGCAGCGCGCGGAACGCCGTAGAGAACGGCCGCAAACGAGCGACTCGCACAGGCAGGCTCGAGTCCATGGCCTCAAAGGAAAGGGGGCACGCCACCACAATGGTAGCGCGCCCCCCGCGGAAACGCGACGGCTTTGCCCGGCGCCCTAGGCCACGATGTCCTCCAGCGACTCCCCCGCCGAGCCCGGCTTGCCCCTCAGCCTGGCCTCGAATCGCAGGAGGAAGTCCACGAACTCCTTGGACGCGTAGGTGATCTCCATGGACACGTAGACCGCCGGGATCGCCACCAGCAGACCGAACGCCGTGGTGATCAGCGCCTCCGCGATCCCCGCGGAGATCGCCGCCAGCCCCCCGCCCCCCGTTTCCGACATGCCCGTGAAGGCGTGCACCACCCCCATGGTCGTCCCCAGCAGCCCCACGAACGGCGCCGTCGCCCCGACCGTCGCCACCACCCCCAGCCCCCGGCGGAAATGCGCGAGCTGCTCCAGCGTGTTCAACTCGATCATACGCTGCACGGACGCCACCTCCACCGCCGACAGCACTCCATCCTGGGCGTGCTGCGTCACGCTGCCGAACACCCGGCGGAACACCGCCGCCAGGTGGCTGCGCGCATGCTCCTCCACCAGCGCCTCCGCCCGCGCGAAGTCCTCCCCCGACAGCGCGTCCGAGAATGCGGGCGCGAACTTCAGCGTCGCCAGCTTCGAGCGCCGCAGCTCCAGCAGCTTGCGCACCGCGATCGCCGCCACCAGCAGCGACATGAACATCAGCACGAAGGCCACCCCGCGGGCGAACCACTGCATGCTCTGCCAGAGCTCCATGAGCGAGATGCCCATACGCACCTCCCGATCGCCGGACCGCGCGGGCGACGATCGCCCGCCCTGTGCATAGAATACTACATAGGGGGACACGAAGGCAAGGGGGCAGCCTGCGCCTGCGCCTGCGGCCTTGAGCTCGATGTCCGGCGGAAACTCGCAGAGGAACCCGCAAGCGCAGACGCAGACGCAGGCGGTGACGTCCACCTGCGCTGGCCTTCGGCCGCTCCGGTACGGGAACGGACCCGTGGACGTCTGCGTCTGCCCCTTCGCCTGCGCCTGCGGTCATTGACCCATCTCGAGGAGGAAAACACGTCCGATCCGGTGGTCGCTCCCTCGGAGCGCTTCCATCACGAGAAGCTGGACGTGTACCGGGTCG
>JADGQX010000230.1 GCA_017881445.1 Gemmatimonadota bacterium
CCGTTCACCTCGAGCAGTGCGGCCAGGAGCTCGTATTCCTTGGGGGAGAGCGCGACCTCGAGGCCCGCCTTGCGCACGACCCGGGTCTCCGTGTCCACCTCCACATCACCGAAGTGATGGACGCCGAGCGCAGGTTCCTCGCCGGGGGGAACGCCCGCCGCGCCCCGGCGCAGCAGCGCTTCGATCCGGGCGAGGAGCTCGAGGAGAGAGAACGGCTTGGTGACGTAGTCGTCGGCGCCGTAGCGGAAACCGCGGAGTTTGTCCGCCTCCTCGCTCCGGGCGCTCAGGATCAGGACCGGGGTCTGGAGTCCGGCGTCACGCAGTCCCTTGAGCACGCCGTAGCCGTTGAGGCCAGGCAGCATCAGATCGAGGATCACGAGGTCGGGATGGAGCCGCTTGGCGCGCTCGAGGCCGAGCGCGCCGTCCTGGACCAGCTCCACGCGGTGGCCGTCGATCTCGAGGTTGTTGACGAGCCCGAACGCCAGGTCCGGGTTGTCTTCGATGATGAGGACGTTAGCCATGATACGGTGCGTAGAGGGTCAGGCCGCCACCCAATCCCCTTCGTCCGCGGCGGGCCGGACGTGGGCGCCCGGGAGCTCCACACTGACGCGAGCGCCACCGCCGGGAGCGGTCTCCGCCCATGCGCGCCCGCCATGGGCGGTCGCGATCTCCCGGACCACGGCCAGACCGATGCCGCTGCCCGCGACGCGCGACTCGGTCTCGCGCTGGGAACGGTAGAAGGGGGAGAACACCTTTTCCAGGTCCTCCGGGGCGATGCCGGGGCCCTCGTCGTCCACCCAGAGGCGGGCGCTCTCGCCGAACACCGCCAGACCCACCACCACCCGCTGCCCGGCCGGACCGTACTTCAGGGCGTTGTCGAGCAGGTTGATCAGCATCTGCCGCAGCGCGCCGCGGTCCACCACGCCCACCACGCGCTCCTGCAGCTCCGGCCTCAGCTCCACCCGGCGTGGCGCCGCCAGCATGCGGAAGCTCTCGATGATGGACGCCATCTCCGTCGTGAGCTCGACCGATTCGGGCACGACCTCGCTGACGCCCCGCGCCGAGCGCGACATGCGCAGGATGTTCTCGACCAGGTGGGTCAGGCGACGGGCCTCCTGGTCGATGATCTCGAGCGAGCGCCGCCGCTCCGCCTCCGAGCGGGTCCTGCCCAGCAGCAGCGTCTCGGCGAACATGCGGATCTGGGCCAGGGGCGTGCGCAGCTCGTGGGATACGCTGGAGATGAAGTCCTCGCGCATCCGGGCCAGCTCGGCCTCCCGCCGGAGCTGCAGCACCGCCACGGCGACGAGCGCGACCGTCAGGGCGAGCAGGCCCAGCAGCAGCGGCAGGCGGCTGCGAGGCAGGCCGCCGATCACCAGCAGGTCCGCCGCCTCCGGCCGGAGCGAAACGCGGGCGTCGATGGAGCCGAAGAGCGGAGGCAATACCTCCGAGGCCGAGAACGTGTGCGGGTATACGTGTGGCGAATGGTAGATCAGGGCGCCCGAGGGCGTGGTCACCTCCGCCGACAGCAGCGTCTCGTTCGGTCTGCCGCCAGTCTGCTCCCTGGGCAGCACCGGGAAGATCCGCAGCACTTCGGAGAAGATGTGCGCGAACGACGCCGGGCTCGTGACGTAGCCGAACACCATGGTAGGGGCCGCCTCGGAACGTCGCTGCGCGAAGGCGACCGCTTCCGGCCCGGCCGATGGGAACGCCAGCCCGACCGACCCGGTACGCCCCGCCGGCGCGGCGGCACGGCCGGGAAGCGAATCGCTGAGCCAGGAGCGCAGCGGTGCGGGCAGCGGCTCGTCGCTCACCACGACATGCGCGGGCCCGACCAGCACGAAGTTGATGCGCCCCTGTCGGCTCTGAAGGCAGGAGCAGTGGTTCGCCTCAGGGGAGCGAGCCAGCGCGGCCAGGCGCTCCGGCGGCGGCATTGAGATACGGACGCTGTCCACTGCGTAGCGCAGATGATCGAACATGAACGTGCCGCTGGTCTTCCACAGGTTCCAGGCCGCAATGGTGGCGTAGCTGTGCAGGGCGCGCTCCGCCGTAACGCGATGCGAGCGCGCCGCATCCTGCGCCTGGTAGGTCAGGACGCCGGTCAGCCCGACCATGGCCAGCAGAAGCGCGATGATCAGCTTCGATCGGTGCTCCATCTCCCTGGCTCCTGCGCGACCCAGCTTCACCATCCCGACGGCTCCCCCCTTCAATGCCCCTCCCCCATCCCGACGCGCTTTTCCGGGGATGACACGGTGCGCCCCGGTAAGGTTCCGGGTCGCTGGCCGCATCCGGCGCGGGTCGGGCGGTAAGGGAAAATGGTCCGGCTTACGGAATCAATCTGGGTCACCGGACCGCCGGTATCAAGCCCCGCGTGCCCGCTCGACGCCTTCAAGGTCGGCGCCGTAGTGCCATCCCTTCCGCGAGAACCGCGCACCGAGGAGCGCGCTGCGCTGGACAATGCCCGCCACTATGGCCGCCCCCACGCGGTAGTGGGGCGCAAACGGGGGGTGGCTTTATCGGCGGGCGCAGAACGATCCTGGGCAGTGCCCGAGGCGCGGCCGGGCCCGGACGGTTGCACCGCCGCCTGGGCCGGCCTAACGTTTGCGCCGCTGCACGACCCCAACGCGCGCGCCCGGCGGCGCGCGGGAGCCCCGACCATGGACTGGCTGCACTGGCGCGACGAGTTCCCGATCCTGTCGCGCAAGATCTACCTGAACTCCTGCTCGCTGGGTGCCCTGGGTGTGCGGTCCCAGGCACGCGTGCGCGAGTTCGAGCAGGAGTGGAGCACGTACGGCGCCTCGGCCTGGTACGAGACCTGGATGAGACGCCTGGGCGAGCTGCGCATGCGGGTGGCCGTCCTGCTGGGCGGCGATGCCACCGGGCTCGCGCTGGCGCCCTCCACGTCGGTGGCTCTGGCGGCGGTGGCGTCCGCGCTGGATTTCAGGGCGCGGCCGAAGGTCGTCGTCGCCGATCTGGACTTCCCCACGCTGGCGTACCAGTGGATGGTCCGTCCGGGGGTCGAGGTGGTCCGGGTGCCGAGCGACGACGGCGCCACCATCGACCCGGCGCGCTTCGCGGATGTGGTAGACGAGCGCACCGCGCTGGTCGCGACCAGCCACGTGTTCTACTCGACGGGCGCCATCCAGGAGCTATCCACCCTGGCGACGATCGCGCACGACCGCGGCGCACTGCTGCTGGTGGACGCCTACCAGAGCGCCGGACAACTCCCCATCGACGTGAGCCGGGACGACGTGGATATCCTGACCACGGGTCCGCTCAAGTGGCTGCTGGGCGGTCCCGGCCTCGCCTATCTCTACGTTCGACCCGAGCTGGTGCCCAGGCTGCGCCCGACCGTGGCCGGCTGGTTCGGCGCCCGCGACCAGTTCGCCTTCGACATCGAGCACTTCGACTTCAAGGAGGACGCCCGCCGCTTCGAGATGGGCACGCCTTCCCTGCCCAGCGTGCACTACGCGCTGGGCGGACAGGACGTGGTGGACGAGATCGGGGTGCCGGCCATCCGGGAGCGCAATGCGGCTCTCACGGAGCGGCTGGTGAACGGCGCCCGGGCGGCGGGGCTCCGCCTGCGCATGGCGCCCGAGCCCGAGCAGCGCAGCGCCATCGTCATGGTCGCCATCGAGGATCCCGCCGCGGCCGTCGCCCACATGGCGCGGCGGCACATCGTGGTGGACTCGCGCCCGGGCCACGTCCGGGTCTCGCCCCATTTCTACAACACCGAGGACGAGATCGACCGCGTGCTGGGCGAGCTCGTCGCCTGGAGCCGGCCATGACCATCGAGGAAGCCCAGCGCGCCGTGGACGCCTGGGTCGGCCAGTTCCGGGAGGGCTACTGGCCGCCCCTCGCCAACCTGGCGCGCCTGGTGGAGGAGGTCGGCGAGCTCGCCCGAGAGCTGAACCACCGCTACGGGCCCAAGACCAAGAAGGCGGGCGAGCCCGAGCAGGACCTGGCGCTCGAGCTCGCCGACATTCTCTTCGTGGTCATCGCCCTGGCCAACGAGCAGAAGGTGGACCTCGAGGACGCGTTCCGGCGGGTGCTGGAGAAGTACCAGGTCAGGGATTCGACCCGCTGGGAGCGGAAACCGGAGAAGCAGGGCGAGGGCTAGGGCGAAGGCGCGGGCATCAGGGCACGAGCACGATCTTGCCGAACTGGCGGCCGGCCTCCAGGCGCTCGTGGGCCTGCCGCGCCTGCTCCAGCGGCAGCTCGACGTCCAGGACCGGTCGCAGCTCGCGGCGGAAGACCAGCCGCATCACCGTGTCGAACTCGTGGGCCGTGGCCATGGTCGTGCCGATCAGCTCCACCTGCTTCCAGAACATGACGCGCAGGTCGGTGGTCGCGTCCGGTCCGGTGGTGGCGCCGTAGGTGACGAGGCGACCGCCGCGGGCGAGGACGCGGACGTTCTGCGCCCAGGTGGCCGCGCCCACGGAGTCGAAGATCACGTCCACCCCGCGCTTGCCCGTGTCCTTCCAGATCTCGCGGGAGAAGTCCACGCGGTCGCGGTCGTAGACGGCGTGGGCGCCCAGCGCCCAGACGCGGTCCAGGTTCTCGGCCGTGGTCACGGCGAACACGCGCGCACCGGCGTAGCGGGCGACCTGCACGGCCGCGCTGGCCACGCCCCCCGACGCGCCCGTCACCAGCACGTCCTCGCCCGGGCGCAGCCGGGCGCGCGTGATCAGCCCACGCCACGCGGTGGAGAACGGGAGCGGCGCCGCGGCCGCCTCCGCGAAGCCGAAGTCGTCGGGGATGGGATGGAGGTTGCGCGCGGGCGCCACCACGAACTCGGCGAACCCGCCCTGGGTGTGCTCGCCCAGGATCTTGTAGCGGAGGCAGAGCGGCTGCTCGCCGCGCAGGCACCACTCGCACTCGCCGCACCAGAGCGAGGGGTTCACGACGACACGCTGGCCCGGGGCGACGCCGGCGACGCCGGGGCCCAGGGCGGCCACGACGCCGGCGACATCGGAACCGCCGATGTGGGGCATGGTGGTCTCGATGGGCAGCCCGCGCCGGACCCAGAGGTCGAGGTGGTTCATGGCCGCGGCCTTCACCTGCACGAGCACCTCGCCCGGGCCGGGCTCGGGCCGCTCGACCTGCTCGATGCGCACGACTTCCGGTCCGCCGAAGGCGTGGAAGATCGCTGCGCGCATGGTGACCATGCTTCCCCCTCAGCGCGGGTGGCGGAGGACGTTACCGCCCGGCGGAAGCGCCGGCAACGGGCTGCCGTAAGCGGAAATGCGCGCTTGTGGCCTCACCAGGCCAAGCATAGCTTTCGATCACGGAGCCGGTCGCCGCGGCGACCGCTCCGCGCCTCACCCCGCCCGCCCGGCCGCGCCGGAGGAGCTTTGCGCGAGAAGGAACCCGAAGACCTGTTCGACGAGATCGAGCGGCGCGCCATGGAGGGCGCCGCCGAGCTCGACGAGCCGCCGGAGCTGGACGTGGTCGGCGCGGCCGCGCGCGGCACGCTCAGCGATGCCGAGGCCACGGCCGCCGCCGACGTCACGCTCGGCGGCTACATGCGGATGCACAACCGGCCTCCCGCCTTCGAAGGTTCCGACGGTCAGCCCTACACAGTGGATGTCGATGCCGAGCCGGCGGAGCAGGACGACCGCTGGGTCGCGTTCCTCGTTTTCCTGCGCTGGGCCGAAACGGGTGCGGGTATCATGGACCACGTGGAGTCGGGCGACGTCGCCCGCGGCGCCACCGAGAAGGAAGCACGCGACGGCGCGCTCGAGCTTTCACTCTACGACGTGAAGGCCGAGCTCGACGCCGCCATCGAGCGCCGTAGACCCCTGCAGGAGGGATAGCCCGTGCTGCGGGAAACGCTGGTGTTTCTGAGCCGGAACAAGACCGCACGAAAGGTCGTGACCCACGCGCGCTTCGCCCGCAGCGCCTCGCGGCGCTTCGTGGCCGGCGAGACCGTGGACGAAGGCATAGCGGCGGCCCACAAGCTGAACGAGCAGGGACTGGCGGTCTCCATCGACTACCTGGGCGAGTCGGTCCAGAGCCGGGAGGACGCGCGCGCGGCGGCCGATGTCATGATCCGGGTGCTGGACCGCATCGTGGCCGAGAAGCTGGACGCGAACATCTCCATCAAGCTCACCCAGATGGGGCAGGACATCGACACGACATTCCTGCGGGAGAACGTGGCCCGGCTGCTGGACCGCGCGCGCGCCGCCGACATCTTCGTGCGCTTCGACATGGAGTCGAGCGACTACGTGCAGAAGACGCTCGACTTCTTCCGCGCGCTCTGGACCGACGGCTACCACAACATCGGCATCGTGCTCCAGTCCTACATGCTGCGCAGCGAGGCCGACGCGACGATGGCCAGCGAGCTGGGCGCGCGCGTCCGGCTGTGCAAGGGCGCGTACGTCGAGCCCGCGACCGTGGCCTACCAGGACAAGCCGGACGTGGACCGCAACTACATCGCCCTGACGAAGTTGCTGGTCGAGCACGGCACCTATCCCGGCATCGCGACGCACGACCCGAAGATGATCGACGCCACCTGCCAGTTCGCGAAGGAGCACGACATCGCGAAGGACCGCTTCGAGTTCCAGATGCTGTACGGCGTCCGGCGCGACCTGCAACAGGCCCTGGTCAAGAACGGCTACCACGTCCGGGTGTACGTACCCTTCGGCGAGGCCTGGTACCCGTACCTGATGCGGCGCATGGCGGAGCGGCCCGCCAATATGTTCTTCATCGTGAACAACGTCATCCGCGAGTCGCCCCTGGGCCGGTTGAGCGGACATCACAACGGGCGAGGGGCCTAGGCGCTGGCGGGGACCGGAAACCCATTCTTACCGCCGAGAGCGCCGAGAACCGCCGAGGACGACGCCGAGGCTGCCGGCGCTCCGGCGGGGCGCCGGACGTCAGACGCACCGGCTGTTGTAGTTAACAACAACATCCGTTCTCGGCGGCCGTTCTCGGCGGTTCTCGGCGTCCTCGGCGCTCTCGGCGGTAGGATGTGGTGTTTTTGTTGGCTTGCAGGGGGCCAATGGCCGAATTCCTGAGAGTCACGGAGATCTTCCACTCGATCCAGGGCGAGAGCACCTGGGCAGGGATGCCGTGCACGTTCGTGCGGCTGACCGGGTGCCCGCTGCGCTGCAGCTGGTGCGACACGGCGTACGCGTTCTACGGCGGCGAGAAGCTGTCGCTGGACGAGATCGTGGCGCGGGTCAAGGAGATCGGCACGCGCCTGGTCGAGCTGACCGGCGGCGAGCCGCTGGTGCACCGGGGCGCCTTCGAGCTGGCGACGCGCCTGCTGAACGACGGCTACGCGGTGCTGGTCGAGACCTCCGGGGCGGTGGACATCGCGCCGCTCGACTCCCGCACCCACACGATCATGGACCTGAAGTGCCCCGGCTCGGGCGAGTCGGCGCGCAACCTCTGGAGCAACCTCGACCACCTGGGCGGCGGCGACGAGCTGAAGTTCGTGATCGCGGACCGCGCCGACTACGAGTG